>JBCCCA010000020.1:0-24656 GCA_039033735.1 Pseudomonadota bacterium | reverse complement strand
TTGCGCCGTCCAAGGGGACCGTGACCCCATCTGGCCGTCTTACCTCGCCCGCTCCAAATTGATAGCCACGGTCGCTTCGGAGTGTCGACAGCACCGCGTTATAGCATTCCCTTGCAGCTGGAAGAGCCGAAGGAAGAAGCGTGTGTACCTCGCCCGGCCTGTCTGCGATCAATCGGTCCCTGAGCGCCATCTGTGCTTCGAACGCTTCATCCCGAATAAGCCAGTTTTCGGGCGTGAGGGGGAGCGTTCCAGGCAATCGCCACCGCTTCGGGTCAAGCCAAGGCGGATTGGGCAACGTCGAGTGCAAAAAAGGCTCTTTTGGCAAGATTCACGTCCAATGTGTCGTTACGACGCGTCCGCCATGTCGCAAATCAACCTGACGTTAAGTCAACTTCAACTGATCATTTTACCATGAATACATGGCATCGTGACACCCGCAAGATTGACCCGAGCCGTGGGCTTCGTTTGGGCGACAATACCCCGAACCAAGCCGACCGCGCAGAAATCGGGCCTACTTTACTGGCATTTGACGAATGGGCCGCCGAGGGTTTGGAATTGCCCGATCTGCAGTCCATGCGCGCGTACCGTTGGCGCCGCCTGATGGACCATATCGTGGCCCGCGACTACGGCGCGCTGCTGATCTTTGATCCGCTGAACATCCGGTACGCGACTGACTCGACGAACATGCAGCTTTGGAATGCACACAACCCGTTTCGCGCTCTTCTGCTGTGTGCGGACGGGCATATGGTCATATGGGACTACAAGATTGCGCCCTTCCTGACCGAATTCAATCCATTGGTGAAAGAGCGACGCTCGGGTGCGGCGTTCTTTTATTTCAGTGGCGGTGACAAATGCGCGGATATTGCGGACAAATTCGCGGATGAAGTCCGTGATCTTGTACAGGAACACGGCGGCGGGAACATGCGGCTGGCCGTAGATAAGATCATGCTTCACGGCGCGCGCGCCCTTGAGGGCGCTGGATTCGAGATCAAGGAAGGCGAGGAGCTAACCGAGAAAGCGCGGTCCATCAAGGGACCGGATGAGATTAGGGCGATGCGGTGCGCCAATCATGCCTGCGAGACATCGGTAAAGGCGATGGAGGATTTCGCGCGCAAGAACGGTCCGACCGGGCTGGTCAGCGAAGACGACATCTGGGCCGTTCTGCACGCCGAGAATATTCGGCGAGGTGGAGAGTGGATCGAAACGCGTCTTTTGGCAACGGGCCCGCGCACAAATCCATGGTTCCAGGAATGCGGCGCGCGACGAATGCAAAATAACGAAATTCTTGCCTTCGACACTGACCTTGTCGGCAGCTACGGTATTTGTATCGATATCAGCCGAACCTGGTGGATTGGCGACAAACCCCCACGCCAAGACATGATCGATGCCATGCGTCACTCGGTCGAGCATATTCAGACAAACATGGAGTTGATCCGACCGGGCGCGCGGATCGAGGACATACAAGACAACCTGCATCGCTTGCACGACAAGTATCAAGCCCGGAAGTACGGGTGTGCCATGCACGGCGTTGGCCTTTGCGATGAGTGGCCGCATGTCGACTATCCTGACACCATGTCCAAAGGGGCGTTCGACTATACACTTGAGCCGGGCATGGTTCTTTGTGTGGAGGCGCTTGTGGCCGAGGAGGGTGGCGATTTCTCGATCAAACTGGAAGATCAGGTTTTGGTGACTGAGACTGGGTATGAAAACCTGACGACTTACCCGTTTGACCCTGCGTTGATGGGAACGGCTTGATCACGGTGGAAACCTATACGCAAGGAATCAGCTAAGGCGAGGTGGCAAATCCAGACCGCGCAAAAGGTCGTCCGCCGACATTGGCCGCTTCCCTTGTTTTTGCGCTTCTAGAATATCGACTGCGCCAACGCCACATGCGATGCGGAACCCACCTAGGTGCGCGCCCGGTTCGCCATGCTGATTTGCGCCCTGTGCACGCAGAAGTTTGAGACGCACGCCATCCACTTCTGTCCATGCCCCTGGAAAGGGTGAAAGACCATTGATATGGCGCGACACGACAGTATTCGATTTGGTCCAGTCAACGCGCGCTTCGGCTTTATCGATCTTGTTGGCATACGTCACGCCCACCTCAGGTTGGGGCTTGGCTTTCAAGGTGCTGTACTGCCTGAGTGTTTCGACGATCATCTCGCCGCCCATGACGGCAAGTCGATCATGCAGCTCACCCGTAGTTTCGGTCTCCGCGATCGGCGTTTCGCGCTGAAGCAGAACGGGTCCAGTGTCTAGCCCGACCTCCATTTGCATGATGCATACACCGGATTCCGTGTCCCCGGCCATGATCGCACGATGAATAGGCGCTGCACCGCGCCAGCGTGGCAGAAGGGATGCATGAATGTTTAGACATCCATGGCTTGGCGCATCAAGAACAGCTTGCGGTAAGATCAGACCGTAGGCAACGACAACAGCGATCTCGGCGTTCAATTCTGCAAACTCGCGCTGTATGTCGACTGACTTTAGGGTTTTTGGGTGGCGGACCATGAACCCCAAGGTATTGGCGCGTTCATGCACTGGCGAAGGCCGGTCTTTCTTGCCCCGCCCCGCCGGTCTCGGGGGTTGGGTATAGACGCAGGAAATCTCATGACCCGCGGCAATCAGTGCCTCCAACGCGGGAACCGAGAAGTCGGGCGTGCCCATGAAGACAAGTCTCACTGCTTCTGTGCTTTCTTTAGTAGCATCCCGCGCTTTGTCCGACTTAGATTGTCAAAGTACATCCGCCCGTTCAGATGATCGATCTGGTGCTGTACCGACGTCGACCAGACATCTTCGAAATCCTGAGTGATGCGATCACCTGCCTCATCAAGAAAGACAACAGTGACGCGTGCCGCACGTGTGACCGTTGCCGAAACGCCGGGCAGGTTCGGAGAGGCTTCTTCGTATGTGAAGGTTTCATCCGAGACTGCCAGGATTTCAGGATTGGCCAACCTGACCACACGCCCGCGTTCGTCGGAACAATCAACGGCAGCTACACGCTGCGGCACACCGATCTGTGGGGCCGCGAGGCCATATCCCGGCATGGCTTCCATAATCTGAACCATCTCGTCCCAAAGTGCGCGCGTATCGTCTGTTACGGCTTCGATAGGCTCTGCCACTTGGCGAAGCCTTTTGTCAGGCCAGGGAAGGAAGGGGCGTGTCACGCGCGTGCTTTCTCGCGCTTCAACTTCTGCATTTTGCGCGTGATCATCTGGCGCTTCAGTGGCTTTAGATAATCGATGAACAGCTTACCGTCGAGGTGATCGATCTCGTGCTGAACGCAGGTTGCCCACAAGCCGTCAAACCGGGCGCTTTGCTCGGACCCATCAAGGTTGGTCCAGGTGACGTCGACTTCGGCCGGGCGCTCGATGTCGTTGTAGACTTCGGGAATCGAAAGACAGCCTTCTTCGTAAACGCTATTCTCTTCCGATGTCCAAACGACCTGTGGGTTGATCAATACCATTGGTTGCGGGGCAGCGCCTTCTTCCTTGACGCAGTCCATGACAAGCATGCGTTTGAGAACACCGATTTGTGGTGCGGCCAGACCAATCCCGGGGGCGTGGTACATCGTCTCAAGCATGTCTTCGGCCAATTGCTTCAACGTTTCCGGGTCAGAAACAGGTTCGGCAACCGTCTTCAGACGTGGATCGGGATGTATGATAATATCGCGTAGTGCCATGATCTTCACTTAAGCGAACACCGCCGACGCGGCAAGCCGGGGGCTTGCAGCAGGGCACGAGGTTGATAGGGTCGCGCGAAATTTGCGCGGTGGCAGGAAACATGAGCTTCGACTTCGACACGCAACTTGCCCTGAAGGGCACGCATTCATCGAAATACGATGCCATCGCTCGGGAATTTGGGCGCGACGATCCAGAGATGATCCCAATGTGGGTGGCTGACATGGACTTCCCTGCGCCCCCTCCGGTGCTGAAGGCAGTGCAAGACGAAATCGACCGCGGTTTCATGGGTTATTTCACCAACCTGAAACCCGTCGCCGAAGCGGTTTCTTCTTGGTACGCAGATCGCCATGGCTGGACCGTAGACCCAGATTGTGTTCGGTTCACGCACGGTGTCGTCAATGCTTATGGCGTCGCGCTGGCGACTTTTACCGATCCGGGTGACGAGGTGATCGTATTTTCACCCGTGTACCATGCATTCTTTCGTCAGATCGAGGCGATGGGGCGCGTCGTGGTGGAAAGTCCACTTCTGATCCAGGACAGCGTGTTTCACATGGACCTTGCTGAGTTGGAGGCGTCTCTCTCCGGGCGGGAGAAAGTACTGACGCTGTGTACCCCGCACAATCCCGGCGGTCGAATCTGGAGCGAAGACGAGCTGCGCGAGGTTGCTTCATTCTGCCGGAAGCATGACCTGATACTGATATCAGACGAAATCCATATGGATCTTGTTTTCCCGGGCGCACGTTTCATTCCGACATGTACAGCCGCGCCAGATTGTGTAGATCGATTAATCGTCCTGACCGCCGCGTCAAAAGGGTTCAATCTGGCCGGAGGTGAAACAGGCGTCATGGTCGTGCCCGACGACGCCTTGCGACAACGGATCGACGTGGTGTTGGTCGACCGCGAGGCAACGCCAAACCGTTTTGGTATGTTGATGATGAAGGCGGCCTTTACAGAAGGGGCAGAGTGGTCCGACGCCGTGCGAACTTACCTTGCCGAGAATTTCCGTTTGTTTGCCGAGCGGATTGGAAACTTGCCAGGCGTTTCAGTTATGCCGATGAATGCAACGTATCTAAGTTGGGTCGACTTTACGTCGCTTGGCATGAGTGACGCTGAGCTTATTGATCGAATGCTCGACGCCAATGTGGCACCAGAGAAAGGGACCAAGTTCAGGCATGGTGGCTCTGGCCATTTGCGCTTCAATGTGGCGTTGCCACGCCCGACGCTGATCACCGCGATTGAGCGTATCGAAAAGGCTTTTGCCGACCTTCAATAACTTAGTGGTCGTTAATGTCGTGGTCGAAATGTGTGACCTGTCCCTTTCGAATCCCCATCAACGGTCGCAGGATCAGCCATGCGATGAGCGAAAACACGGCAAAAACCGTCAGCAATGCAGGTAGTGACGTTGTTACCCAGGCCATGCCCATCAACTCGGGTATATTGGCCAAAAGCCCAAGGCCTATCGCGCTTGCTCCGATAGCAAAGCCAAGAAAAATCTGTGTCGGCGCCATAACTTCAAGGATGGCAAGGACGACGCCGCCGGCCAGCCATACCCACCAGAGCGAAATGAAATTCATGACGATTTCCCTTTTAGCATGTTGAAAGCGTCCCCGAACGCATCCAGCGCATTCGCGGGCAGGACAATGGTACTCGATCCTTGCGAGCCACCTAACGTGTTCAGAGCTTCGACCTGTTTTAGCGCAACCTGATACTGAGCAGCCTCAAGACCATTGTCTTGAATGGCGCGGGCAACGACGCCTGTTGCGTAGGCTTCTGCATCAGCCTCAACACGTCGCGCCTTTGCGGCTTGTTCAGCAGCATAGAGTTCCGCGTCAGACTGCAGTTCCACCGCGCGTCTTTCGCCTTCTGCGCGCGTGACTTGAGCGCGGCGTTCCCGCTCGGCATTCAGTTGTTGCAACATCGCGTCACGCGTTGCTTGATCAAGGTTGACGTCAAGGATTTCTGCGCGCGTCACTTCAATCCCCCACGCATCCACGGCGTCTTCCACGCTGGACTTGATCGTCGAGATCAGTACGGCGCGGTTGGCCTGAACCTCATCGAGTTCCATTTTGCCGATTTCTGCGCGGACAATACCTGCGACTGTTGTTGCAATCGCGGCATCGACATCGCGGATACGATAAACTGTTTTTTCTGGCTCGGTGATCCTGTAAAATACGCTGGTTTCGACCTGTACCAAGACATTGTCGGCTGTAATCGCATCTTGCGAGGCGTTGGGAAGTTGCCGCTCAAGAATTGAAATCTGATGCGCAACACGGTCCAGAAATGGCACAATGAAGTTGATACCAGGCCCCAGAACGGTGCGCAGACGACCAAAACGCTCGACCACGTGTTTCTCGGATTGCGGTACGATCCGCACCCCTTTGTAGATACAAAGAATGATGAATGCGGCCAGCAGAAGGGTCGCAATTCCTCCGCCGCCCAGTGTAGAAATCAATTCTTCCATACTGCCGTCCACTCTACTGCCCCGTCCAAGACATGGGGAGTGAAAGTCTGTTTTTCAACGTGTTAGGCTTGATCGACCTGGACTATCAGTTGCGGTGTCACCTTAGAGACACGCGCGATTTCCACCGAAACTTCCAGCTCGAGCTTAAAGCATGTGCTGTGCCAACCGACGGATCCAGGGTTGTCCAACAGCTCTTTGGCAGGGTCTTTTTGCCGACCGACGATAGAATGAAAAATGGCAACGCATCTGGGTCCGTGGCGTTGACGACTTCTAGAATGGCAATGTATTTCCACTTGGGAACGCGCGTTGTCCCTTTGGCATTCGGCGTCCGGCAGGTTTTCTTTGGCTTTGAAATGGCGCCAGTATTCAAAAGAGCAGTCTGTCTTCCAGCTGTACGCAGAAACTCAATCTTAACCTTGTTTGCTCATCAACACGCCTGAGTTATGGGGAGGCGGCTGATGACCGGCCTGTCGGTCACACAAGTTCTGACTGGTGGCACTTTGGGGCTATCTTCCGGCATTGATGACATTCTTGTTGTCGAGGTTGGCGGGCGACGCGTACTCTATGCCCTAAATCGTGCAGAGAGTACGGTGATTGAGTTAAGCTCCTCACCGGAAGGAAATCTAAGCATTGCGAACTCGCTTTCTTTGGTCGGTCCCCTTTCGGCAGGAACCGAACCGCAGCTTGCTTTGGTAACCGGCTCCAGCGGCACAGTTCTGACGGTTGCCGGTTTGGCCCCCGCTTCGGGGCAAGTGGTGTCATTGTCTGCTACGGGCGAACTCGGCAACCAACAAACGTTGTCAGGCTTGGGTGAACTGAAACAGGCTAATGGTTTCATTGCGGGAAGCACCTCGGTCATCGTCATGGCTGGAAGCTCCGGTGGACTGGCGCACTTCGCGGAAAGCGGATCGGGGTACAAGGCGGGCCATGGGCTGAAAGATGGTGCTGACAGCTATTTGGCAGACGTCACCGCGATAACTGGGTTTTCGCAAGCCGGAATAGTCTATGTCGCGACAGCATCCGGGGTCGAAAGTGGCGTCAATATTGCAGCTGTAACCGAAAGCGGCCTTGTGCAGACTGGCTCGCTAGGCGCGGCGGATAGCCTGCCGATCGGAGCGCCAAGTGATCTCGCAACCGTCGCGCGTCTAAACGAAACTCTTTTGCTGGTGGCTGCGCAGGGGACATCATCCCTTTCTGTTTTATCAGTTGCGAATGGTGTCCCGGATTTGCGGGATCACATCTACGACGCCGCGGATACGCAGTTTCGGGGAGTGACCACAGTTTCCGCCGTCACATCAGGTGACTTTGCCTATGCAGTTGCGGGTGGCAACGAAGGCGGTGTCAGTCTTTTCACGATCCTTCCTGGGGGGCGCTTGCTCCATTTGGACAGTGTCGCGGAGGACGAAACCGTGCCGCTTGAAAGCGTCGCAGCGGTCGAAGCATTCGTTCAAAGCAACGTACTCTCTATTGTTGTGGGCTCAGGGTCAGAAACTGGTTTGACCCGGTTGGCATATGATCTGTCATCCAATGGCGCTGTAGTCCTTGCAGATACAGATGCACAAGGCGCCACGGGGACCGCTTTCGATGACCAACTTATCGGCTCGGTCGTAGGCGAAACGCTCTCTGGACTGAATGGTGACGACATCCTTCAGGACGGGCGCGGCAACGATATCCTGACTGGTGGAGAGGGGGCCGATATCTTCGTTATGACGGCAGATGGTCAAACGGATCAGATCACCGATTTCGAGCCGGGCGTCGACCGTCTTGATCTGTCTGCGTTCGACTTTCTGTATGACGCCGCGCAGCTTGCGATCACCCCGACGGCCATAGGCGCGACTGTCAGCTTTGGCAATGAGACGATTTTCATCACTTCGGCCGATGAAGCCCCCTTGACGGCGACGGACTTCCCAATTTCCTCGGTTTTGAACGTGGACCGGCCGCCCTTCCTGTTGGTCGGTCGCGAGATCGTCGGCACTGGCGCCGATGACGTTCTGAACGGTGGACCTGGCAACGACACGATCGCAGGTTCGGGCGGGAATGACAGCATGTTTGGCGATGCCGGACTGGATGTGCTTTCCGGCAGCCTTGGGGAAGATACGATCAGTGGCGGCAACGAACGCGACACGCTTGTTGGCGGCGGCGGCAATGACCTTCTGCTTGGTGGAGATGGCGGTGACCTGATCTATGGCGATGATTGGGCGTAAGACTTATGCGATGTTAAGCTCATCCGTTATGTCATCCCATAGGGTCAAGCGTTCGCCGTTATCGATCAGAGATTGCGCGGAAGGCGGCGGGGTCCAGGCTGGATAAAGCAGGCTGAGTGTTGCTAGCGTCACATCACCGGCAACCAGCAAGTCGCCCCCGTCGCCTCCTTCCAAGAGGTTGTCACCACTGCCGCCCTCTATAAAGTCGGCGCCGCTGTTTCCGCTCAACGTGTCATCGCCCTGGCCACCGGAGATAGCATCGTTTCCGGCGCCACCGCTGACCGTATCTTGGCCTGATCCCGAGCGTAGTTCATTTTGAGCTTCGTTACCGATGATCTCATCATTTCCTGCGCCAGTTCGCCCATTCTCGATCACAGTTCCACGGGCGATACCGACATTACCGTCGCGACCGTCAAGGTCAGAAAACTGCTCCTCGCGCAAGTCCATCACTTGATGTGCTGTGGAACTGGAGAAGTCGAACACATCGGTGCCATCAGTGTCGAAGACCGTATAGGATATCGGATTGGAAAGGTCATGAGCACCGTCCGTATAGGTTCCGGTGTTCCCGCCGTCCCCATAAACGCTATCGCCGGAATTGGCCGATGTTGGCACCCCATAGAGGGAGTGAATAGCAATAATATCAGCGACTTGTGGGCCAATCACATATGCGAAATCGGCATCGACATTCGTGTTCTCTGCCTGATGAAAATACGACATGACGGACGCCTGCCAGCTGTCGTTCTCATAAGTGTTGTCTATGCCATACGAAGCCGCGCCGTTGTAGTTGCCCGCATGGCCAAGGCCAAGTGCATGACCAATCTCATGGACATATGTTTGATAGAAATACCCATCGAGGCGAGTCGATCCCCCCGCCCAGTTTGGATCAACATTGACGTACGCTGCCTGGATTGTGCCATTCCACACCGAGCTTGAGGCGTAAGCACCAGAATTTGCATCATCGAAGACGATGTCCGCGACAGCTCCACCTTCTCTGACAGACATCAGGTAATCGCCCGAATAGGCGTTATCGAAACCCATAGCCCGGATATAGTGGTATCCTGTGTAACTTGCTTGGTAAGTCAGCGCCGAATCCAAACCATTCGCATCATCGTTTTCGGCAAGGACCGAGCCACTTCCGTTGAGCAGAAACAAGTAAGGGTCTTCCACGGGATTTGCGCCAGCGCCTTCAAGTGTGATTGAGACTGTCTGGCCTGCCGTCAAATAGACCGCGATCGTATCACGCGCGCCATTGACCCCAAGGTTTCCAACAAAATCCTGCCCCACACTGATTTCGTAGTCGTTGTTGACGGCGCCCGGTGCGTCAGTTGTCTCGGTTATTGTTTGGGTTGGCGCTGACGCGCTGTTGACCTGTACAAAATTCAGACCGGTCACCACGCTCCAGGCCTCCAGCGCCTGAAGCGCGGCTGTTTGGCCGTTTGGCGCCAGTGCGGTGATATCGACATAGAGCGTATCGCCGGTGGTTACATCGAAAGAGCGTGCCGAGCCCCCCCAATATCCTTCCGTCAGCTGCGTCGCAATTTGATCATAAGTATATACTGGCATCGCACCAAATTCGTTGCTGCCGCCCGAGCCTTCGCCTGACGACCCGAGGTCACCGTAAAGACAGTCACTTGCCCAAGGTTGGGTATTTGCGCAGATCGTGCACACGCATCTCACTCCATCATAATGGGTGGGACGTACCTTTCACTTCGTTGCCAAATACACTGCAACGATCAAAGTCATTTCCACCCGCACCCCCGTGCGTGGCAACAAATTCGGCGGGAAACCTTGCCAAGTAGTTACGCAATTGTGGCAGTGTTTTGGGTTTAAGCGAGAATTCGCTTAGTGCTTTAGCGACGCCTCAAGGTATCCCCGGGTTGAAGCGTTGGCTCAATTTCGATGCGCAGCCCGGCTTCCGTGATGGTTCCATCTGTCCGGCCCGCAACGATGCGTGCCGCCTCGCGACCGATGTCGCGTCGACCTGCGTCCATCGTCGCAAGCCTGACCGAGAAGCCATTGAGAAGGTCCGAACCGTTGAATCCCGCCAGCCCGATCTGTCCGGGGATGTCGATGCCCTGATCCAATAGATACAACATGCCGCCAGCACCGATCATGTCATTCGAGAAATAGAGGAAGTCGAGGTCGGGTGATCGTTCCAAAATGCGTTGAGTTAGTTCCCGACCCTTCGCCAGTCCGGACCCGCCCTCATAAAAAACCTGATCGACGACCTCGATGCCTTCGCGGGCTAAAGCTTCCGTGAATCCCTCGAAACGTTTTCGTGCCCTGTGGTCCATCGGCATCTTGGTGCCAAGGAAGCCGATCTGACGATATCCGTTTTTTACGATCCGGCGCGCCATTTCGCGCCCCGCCCGGCGGTGAGATATACCGACCACCGAGTCAATCGCTTCCCCGTCCGTGTCCATGATTTCAACAACTGGAACCCCAGCCGCCTTCAGCATGGCGCGGGAGGCCTCGGAATGCTCAAGACCTGCAAGGATAATCCCGCTTGGACGCCACGAGAGCATCTCGAACAGGACCTCTTCCTCTTTTTCGGGAGAGTATTGCGTCACGCCGACAACAGGCTGCAAGGGCGTGTCATCCAGAACTTCCGATACCCCGGCCAAAACTTCGGGGAAAACCATATTGGACAGCGATGGAATAATGACGGCCACAAGGTTGACGCGGCTTGAAGCCAATGCGCCGGCAATTTTGTTGGGCACATAGCCAAGGGACTTTGCGGCTTGTAACACCTTCTTGCGCGTGGCGTCAGATACATCGCCTCGATTACGGAGAACTCGACTTACCGTCATTTCCGAAACGCCGGATGCGATTGAAACGTCTTTCAACGTTAATGGGCGCTTCGGCGGCTCAGCGTCTTTGTTTATGGAGATGACTTTGTCGTCGTCTGCCATGATGATCTCCAAACTTCAGCCAACCAAAACTATCGTCAGCAGAACCCGAAGCCAAGTGACTTGATCTGATCGAACGATCGGGTGACAAGCAAAACAAGCGGCCCCGTAGCTCAGAGGATAGAGCAACCGCCTCCTAAGCGGTAGGTCATAGGTTCGACTCCTATCGGGGCCGCCAAAGGAAAACCGACAAATTTATCTTCACTTGGGCCTCGACTTGGATGAACAGGCTTGCAGAAGGCACCGTCGTTTCGGTGTCGAATACCATTGAATGTGGGCAAGTCGCCTCGTTTGCGATATTCCTGAACTGGGGTCGCGACACACCTAGTCGAAGGACATGAAATGACAAACGATCCGCGCCATATGCGTGGGGAATACCTGAAGCGCCATACCGAAGCTTTGATAAAAGACATTGGTTACGCGAAGGCGTGTCAGGCCTCGGGTAAATCAAAAGCCACACTTGGGCGGTATGCGTCCCTGATGGATGAAAATTCCGATCGCTTTATCCCCGTCAATGTTCTTGTGGAGCTTGAGGGGGTTGCGAGTATCCCCTTCGTCACCAAAGCGCTTGCAGAATTGCAAGGCTTGAAGCTGGAACATGATAGTAGTCACACAGAACGGCCCGGTGGCCTAAATTCGGATGTGATCCTGCTATCGCAGCGTTTTGCGAACCTGATGGCCGAGTACAATCACTCAATTGCAGACGGTGTGATATCATTGAACGAGGCGCGCAGGCTTCTTGACGAGACGAACGCGCTTCAACAGGTGCTGATGGATATGAAGCTGCATTTGCAGGATCAAAACTCGTAGTTGGCGCGGCAAAGGCCGGTCATGCCCCCTTGGACAGACCGGCCACGCAAAATGTGTGTCGTAGGACATCACATACAACCACAAACCGTTACACTCTTCACTCGTATCGGCACGCACTCATAAGCGTCCCCCGGCCGGTAACTGGGGTCGCAGCTTCCCGACCGAGGGAACCGAACCGTACAGGGATGATAGTACGACCCGGCATGTACAGATTTAGGGGTTGGGGTTTGCTTGCACTAATGGGAAAAAAAGATGGTTCGCATCATTTTTGCGAACAACGTTCATCACTTCGCGAAAGGCCCGCTATATATGCTTGAGACGTTTAAAGCCTATGCAGAACAGGGTCGTGACGTCGCGTTGGAGTGGGTCACATCACCAGCGGCCTATGCTCAATTCGGACTTCTGATCGCAGCCTATCTATTTGCGGTCCTGGTAAATGCTTGGCTCCGTCCTCGCTTGTCGCGCTTATTGACGCCGGTGTCAGGCGACGAAACGCCGATCGGTAAAGCCCGGCGTTTTGTCTTGGTATTCCTTCCGCTGCTTCTGCCGCTTATAGCCTACGCGTTTACGGCGGCTGGCGAACAAGTCACGCGGTCCTTGTTCGGATCGGGCGCCGTGATCGCCTTTGGTAAGCGTGTCTTCATTTTCATTGCCGTCCGCCGCGTTGTGCGCGACATGATTGATGATCCGTTCCTCAAGATGTTGGGCCGATACATCGCGCTGCCGATTGCAGCGATCTATGCAATTGGACTGTGGGATCCGTTGGTCGCAGCATTGGAGGCGACGCGTGTTTCCTTCGGTAATATCAGTTTTTCGCTACTTGCGATTTTTCGCGCGGTTTTTGCCGGGTCGGTTCTGTTCTGGCTTGGGCGCTGGTCGTCCGACACTGGCACCAACTTCATCCGCGCGCAGGAGACCATGCGCCCGCCAACGCGCGAATTAGCCGCCAAGGCGTTTGAGCTTGCGGTCTTTGCCACGGTCGGCCTGTTGTTGCTGAATGTCATGGGCCTGAACCTGTCGGCCCTTGCGATATTCGGTGGCGCCGTCGGTGTCGGCCTTGGCTTCGGTTTGCAGAAGATTGCATCGAACTTCATCTCGGGCATCATTCTGTTGTTGGAAGGACAGGCGACAGTCGGCGATTTCGTTGAACTTGACGGTGGTGAGAGTGGAACGATCGTCAGACTTGGCGCCCGTGCGACGATCCTTGAGACGTTTGACGGCAAATGGATCGTGGTTCCAAACGAGGACTTTATTACGTCGCGTATCGTCAACTGGTCAGATGCAGGCTCAGGTAATCGTTATTCTGTCGATTTCTCGGTGTCCTACGACACCGACATCAATACTGTGCCCGACATCATCACGGCCGCTGTCTCGGCGCATCCGGCTGTTCTCGATAATCCCGAGCCGCCGGATTGCGAGTTAGCTGGCTTCGGCGACAGTGGCGTCGATTTCGCCGTCGAATTCTGGGTGGAAGGGATCGATGACGGTAAGAACAAATACACCTCAGAGGTCCGGTTCCTTATCTGGAACGCGCTTAAAGAGGCTGGGATCGAAATACCCTTCCCGCAACGCGAGATCCGTTTTCGCGACGGTGCATCAGGCGCGCTGCCTCGGAATGAGAAATTAGCCGAAAGCACCTAAAGCTTTCGGTTGTACGCCTTACCGTACTTCGATCGCATTCTGATCGATGGCCAGAATATAGCCTTGCCGCGTCACTGTCTTGATCAACAGTTCCGCCACCATTTGGTTACCAAGCGCATCGCGCAAGCGTTTTATCCGCGTCGCCCCCGAGGCTTCTTCGCATTCACTGACGTCCTTGCCTGAGATCATCGCTTCAATTTCAGCTCCTGACAGCACATCGCCATCCATCCGCGCCTCTGCCAGTACTGACAGCGTTTCAATCGCTGCGCCGGTCAAAGAGAATTCCATGTCGTTCAGCGTCACGACCTTCTCTTCGCGATTGATGGCAAGGGATGAGACCTGAATACCTTGCCGTTCGATGGCCGCGATGCGGCGGTTCAATAAGACGATGGTCACAACAAAAACAAGCGACGCCACCAAAAGACCAGTGGCAAAAAGCATTAGAACAAAGATCACCAATCGATAGCTGGCCAACACTTCGGAAAAAGCCGTGCCGGATTGCGCCAGTATCTCGAGGAGCTTGATCTCCGCCGCGCTTGTCAGGTCTGCGTTCTCGACAAAAAGTGTCTCGACCTTGGCGTTGAATGCGTTGGCGTCGGGCAGGTTCCAAAGTAGCAATGCACCTGCCACGCACAGGATCAGCACAACCGCAACTATCCCCAGTGTGACGATTTTTGTGCCGACGGCCTTCGCTTCAGAAGCGGAGGAAGAACTGCCCTGCATCGCGTTTCCTTTGCCCAAGCCCACCGTCGTCAAACACCGACTGCACTTGCAGCAGTTGCCATCCTGCGGCGCGCAGCTTGTTGCGAACAACAGATGTCACAGTGTCTGACATGGTACAGGGGGAAATGTCGACCTGAACAACGCCGTAGTGCAGCTTCAACGGATTTTCCTGTTTGGCTTTGTAGTCCGCATAACAAGCGGCGTGGGCTTGCCCGGCAAAGGCAAACAAAAGGGCTATGACAGATAGGGTGCGAAACACGTTCATGTGAACACCCTGCGAGGCGCGCTCGGGAAAATCAATAACAAGGCCTTTCGAGAATACTGTTATCCGATATCAGGCCGCCGATATTGAGCGTCAGAGGCGACCGGGCGCAGATTTGTTGCATCGCTGGCGGTCCCACCCCGCCCTTCGCAGTTAGAACCTTTCTGGGGGTACGCATCTTATGCAATGTTTCACCAAATTCGCCATGTCCGGGCTGACCGCCCTGTCAATTTCACTTGCACCGGTCCCCGCGTTCGCTGGACCTGACGGAGAAGACATTGCCAAGGCGCTTGCCGGTCTTGCCGTGATCGGATTGATCGCCACGGCAGCAAAGGACAGGCGCAGCAAAAACTCAAGCTCGCGCACCTTCACCACGGTTGATCCGTTTTCAACGATCGAAGGAAGTCGGGCACCTCGCGCGGTCGAGGGCCGCATCATTCGCCCCAATCAAAGGGTTCAAAGAGCGCGCGGCTTCCGTCAAGCGGCCTTACCGGATCGGTGTATTCGTCTTTTGTCGACAAATCGCGGCGATCGCTCGATATACAGCGCCCGCTGCCTGCAAAGGCACTATGTGTACTACAACCAACTGCCGCGCGACTGCCGCTTCCAGGTTCATGGCAACAGCCGCCCACACATCGTTTTTGGCACACGCTGCCTGCGCCGCGATGGCTGGCAAGTTGCCCGCTACTGATCCGAGATACCGGCGTGGTCATCCCGCACATCTCCATCGTCCGCGTCGGCGGGCCAGGGTGTCTCCCCTGGCCCAACCATTCCGAGTGAGAGGGTAAGGTAACGAGTTACTGGGTTTGTCTTCCTCTGGGTGAGCGGCGGTCCTGCGTATTGGGGCCGCCGTTCTTTTTTGCATTCCATCGCGATTGGGTGCGTCCGCGGTTGCAGGTTCTGCTCCAACCGTATTCATTACGCGCCATGCCAGATTTCGATGAAGAAGAGCGGTTGCACGCAGAAGGCGCACAGACAGTGGCTGGCGTTGATGAGGTTGGACGCGGCCCCCTGGCCGGGCCGGTTGTCGCGGCTGCTGTTATCCTCGACCCAGCCAATATTCCGCCAGGCATGGACGATTCCAAAAAGCTCAGTGCCAAGACACGGACCAAGCTTCATCATCTAATCTGCGATAGCTCGCAGGTGTCGGTTGCCATGGCCAGTGTTGAGGAAATCGACACTTTGAATATCCTTTGGGCCTCGCATTTAGCGATGGAGCGTGCCGTTGCCGGGCTGGGGTCTGTCAGCCATGTTTTGGTGGACGGGAACATGATCCCGAAGGGTCTGGACATCCCAGCCACAGCTTTGGTCAAAGGTGATGTACGCAGCTTGTCTATTGCGGCCGCCTCGGTCGTGGCGAAGGTAACCCGCGATCGGATCATGGTGGATTTGGCGCAACAGTATCCGGGCTATGGATGGGAGCAGAATGCGGGCTATCCGACACAGATACACCGGGACGCGCTTGCGCAACTTGGCGTCACCCCACATCATAGACGTTCTTTCAAACCTGTCCACAACATGTTGTGACAAGAGGTTTTTATAACCTACTGATTCAAAAAAGAAATTGACGACGAATCGCCTCTGAATCATGTTTACACACAACAAATGGCGGCCGAAACGGCTCCGGGACAGAGGCAAACATGACGACGAAAACGCGTAAGCCGGCACTTCCGCTGGACACGATACTGGACGGCGACTGCATTGACGTGATGCAGTCGTTGCCCGAAGCGTCCGTAGATCTGATCTTTGCCGACCCACCATATAACCTCCAGCTGAAGGGAGAACTGCATCGACCGGATAACTCCAAAGTCGACGCCGTTGACGATGCATGGGATCAGTTCGGTTCGTTCAATGCCTATGATGCCTTCACACGAAAGTGGCTTGCCGCCGCAAAGCGACTTCTAAAGCCCAATGGTGCGATATGGGTGATCGGGTCTTACCATAATGTGTTCCGGTTGGGCTCAGAACTGCAAAACCAAGGGTACTGGATCCTGAATGACGTTGTTTGGCGCAAATCCAATCCAATGCCGAATTTTCGCGGGAAACGCCTGACGAATGCGCATGAAACGCTGATCTGGGCTTCGAAGGGCGAAAACGCAAAATACACCTTTAATTATGAAGCATTGAAGGCCTTGAACGAAGGCATACAGATGCGGTCAGATTGGGTTCTGCCGATTTGTACTGGTCACGAACGCCTGAAAGACAGCAATGGCGACAAGGCGCATCCGACCCAAAAGCCGGAAGCCCTCCTGCATCGTATCATCCTTGGAACCACAAATCCGGGCGATGTCGTGCTTGATCCGTTCTTCGGAACTGGCACCACGGGCGCCGTGGCAAAGATGCTGGGGCGGTCCTGGATCGGGATTGAACGCGAAGACGCCTATCGCAAGGTCGCGCTTCGCCGTTTGAATGACGTTCGCAAGTTTGATGCCTCGTCCCTTGAAGTAACAACCTCCAAGCGGGCCGAGCCGCGTGTGCCCTTCGGGCAACTGGTGGAACGCGGGTTCCTTTGTCCGGGAGAAACACTTGTTTCTCCTCGAGGAAAGGCCGCTAAAGTCAGGGCCGACGGCACGCTGGTTGCGGATGGGATCAAGGGCTCCATCCATCAGGTTGGCGCTGCCTTAGAGAATGCACCGTCCTGTAACGGTTGGACATATTGGCATATCAAAAAGGATGGAAAGCCCGTTTCGATCGATGTCTTCCGACAGCAAATCCGGGCCGAAATGTAGAATTATCCCGCAGAGACGCGACTTACCGCCCGGGGCCTGCGGCCGCCCGCAGCCCGGTACCTGACCCCGCCCTTAGTGGCGGGGTTTTTTTTAACCATGCATCTGAAACCACAGGAAATGGACACTCTTTCCTCAATTCCGCCAGAAATCTACGATGTGCTTTGTCTATAGGGGCAGACCAGCGGAGACCGTCCATGTTCGGCTTCATAAAACCGAAGAAATCAGCCCCAACCCCGGCAATGGCCGGTAAGACATCAACTTTGTCCTATTCCTCAATACGAGGCCCAGGCAAACCGAACTTGCCTGTCTCGGCTAAGCACGTCGATGTCATCTTCCTAAGCGAGTGCTTTGCGCGTGCCTTGCAGGGCCTTCGGCAGAACGGCAAGTTTCAAGGCGCCTTTGCGAACGACCCTCGCTTCAAATGCATGATGACGCCGGATGGCATTGAGGTTGCGGGAAGTGAAGAAATGCAAACGGCCGTAGTGCTTGCCGAGAACGTGATGAATATCTCAACCGTCGGCGCGACGCCTATGCATTGGAGCCACATCGCGGTCGCAGTTCATTGCAAGCATACCATTGGGATCGAGCCAGACTGGGAAGATTTTGATGGTGTGTTGAAGTCTTCGCTCGCTGCCGGTCCGACACTCGAGTTTCACTTTACCGCACAAGGAGCCGACAGCATTGATCCAGTCTGGAGCGGCCAGAAGTTGGCGGGCGCTACGCTGACGATCGAAGTGAAAGCGAAACCACCCCTGGGCGGTACGCACTAAATGCTCATTCCCCGCCGCGGGGGGTCGGGTGGACACTCCAGGTTCGCCGCGTGATACAATAGCCAAACGCCGGTATTGCAGCGCGGTGACCAATTTTTTGGCGGTCGTCCGCCTTGCGGATCACATTTCTTACGGATCCAGTCCATTAGTTCGCTATGGGTTTCGGAGTTGCATCGTCTCAGAACATCATTGGCGACGGGGCCCGGGGCGTCGCGCAATCGCGACTTCAGAACAGAGATAGCGGTCTCAATCGCGAGTGCATTGTTTTCCAAAGCATAAAGCTCGGTACTGGCGAACTTACGGTCCATTGGCAGGCCTAACTCATTAACACATAAGCAACATGGCCGAGAATTACGGCGTGAGTTTGACTTCGTTTTGATTTATCAAAATTCAAACGCATCTGTGGGCATACGGCACAAAACCCTTGCCAAACCCACGAATCCCTCCTACACGGCGCTTTCCACCTGATGATCTCCATCGGACCTTTAGGGTAACGCTATATTTTGCGGCCCTCCGGTGATGTTGAAAGGAAGACTGGCATGGATGCCAATGAACTGCGGGAGAAAACTCCCGACCAGCTTCGTGATGAGCTGACAAATCTGAAGAAAGAGGCCTTCAACCTCCGTTTCCAGCAGGCCACAAACCAGCTGGAAAACACGTCCCGCGTACGTGAAGTGCGCCGCAATGTGGCCCGTGTGAAAACCATTCTGAACGAAAAAGCTGCGGGAGCTGCCGCCGATGCCTAAGAGAATTTTGCAAGGTGTTGTCACCTCGGACGCTAATGCCCAGACAGTCACCGTGTCTGTGGAACGCCGCTTTAAGCACCCGCTGCTGCAAAAGACAGTTCGGAAGTCGAAGAAATACCGTGCGCATGACGCGAACGATACGTTCAAAGTCGGCGACATGGTTCGCATTCAGGAGTGCCCGCCGCGCTCCAAAACGAAACGCTGGGAGGTGATTGCGGAGTAACGCGGTCACCTTTCGGTTTTAACGAAACCCCGAGGCCAATGTCCCTAAGCGGCGGTCTCGGACGTCGGGAGAAACCAACATGATCCAGATGCAGACCAATCTGGATGTTGCTGACAATAGCGGCGCGCGCCGCGTTCAGTGCATCAAGGTCCTGGGCGGTTCCAAACGGAAATATGCGTCAGTGGGCGACATTATCGTGGTGTCGGTGAAAGAAGCCATTCCGCGCGGCCGTGTGAAGAAGGGAGACGTGCGTAAGGCTGTCGTCGTACGCACCGCCAAGGAAGTCCGCCGTGAAGACGGTACCGCGATCCGCTTTGATCGCAACGCCGCCGTCATCTTGAATAACAATAACGAGCCTGTCGGTACCCGTATCTTCGGGCCAGTGGTTCGTGAGCTTCGTGCGAAAAACTTTATGAAGATCATCTCGCTCGCCCCGGAGGTGCTGTAAGATGGCTGCAAAACTGAGAAAAGGCGACAAAGTCGTCGTTCTGACTGGCAAAGATAAGGGCAAGGAAGGCGAAATTACGTCTGTAATGCCTAAAGACGGTAAGGCCATCGTCGATGGCATAAACATCGCCATTCGCCACACGCGTCAAACACAGAACAGTCAAGGCGGTCGCCAACCAAAGGCTATGCCGATAAATCTGTCGAACCTGGCGCTTCTTGACAGCAACGGCAAAGCGACACGCGTCGGCTTCCGCACGGAAGACGGAAAGAAAATCCGCTTTGCGAAGACCACGGGGGACGCGATCTGATGCTTGACGCTGAAAACTACACCCCGCGTCTCAAGACGCTTTACGCGGACACGATCCGCGCCGCTCTGAAAGAAGAGTTCTCTTACAAGAACGATATGCAGATCCCTAGCCTTGAGAAGATCGTTCTCAATATTGGCGCCGGTGCAGAAAGCGTTCGAGACTCGAAGAAGGCAAAAAGCGCTCAAGAAGACCTGACAAAGATCTCGGGTCAACAGGCCGTCATCACCAAAGCCAAGAAATCCATAGCGGGTTTCCGGGTTCGCGAAGGCATGCCGCTTGGTTCGAAAGTGACCCTGCGTGGTGAGCGCATGTATGACTTCCTCGACCGCCTGATCACCATCGCTATGCCGCGTATCCGCGACTTCCGTGGTGTGAAACCGTCCTTTGACGGTCGTGGCAACTTCGCCATGGGTCTGAAAGAGCACATCGTGTTCCCGGAAATCGACTTCGACAAGGTCGACGAAGTCTGGGGCATGGATATCATCATCTGCACCAACGCCGAGACGGATGCAGAAGCCAAGGCGCTGTTGAAGGGTTTCAACATGCCGTTCAACAGCTGAGCCTGGGAGAGAAACATCATGGCTAAAAAAGCAATGATCGAACGCGAGAAGAAGCGCCAAAAGCTGGTGGATCAGTACGCGGCCAAGCGTGCCGCACTGAAGGAAATCGCGAAAGATGAATCGAAGCCGATGGAAGAACGTTTTAAGGCACGCCTGAAGCTGGCGAAACTGCCGCGCAATTCTTCTGCAACCCGGCTTCACAACCGTTGCCAGCTAACGGGGCGTCCGCACGCCTATTACCGCAAGCTGAAAATGTCTCGGATCGCGCTTCGGGAGCTTGGCTCAAACGGCCAGATCCCGGGCCTGGTCAAGTCGAGCTGGTAAGGAGAGAATGGTATGAACGATCCTCTCGGTGATATGCTGACCCGCATCCGCAATGCGCAGATGCGTGGTAAGTCCACGACCCACTCGCCGTCGTCGAAACTCCGCAAGTGGGTTCTCGATGTTCTGGCCGACGAAGGTTACATCCGCGGTTACGATGAAACCACGGACAAAAACGGCCATCCGGCGATCGAGATCAGCTTGAAGTATTACGAAGGCGAGCCTGTCATTCGCGAGCTCAAACGCGTCTCCAAGCCCGGCCGCCGTGTCTATCTCGGCTCGAACGACATCCCGCAAGTCCGTCAGGGCCTAGGTGTCTCGATTGTCTCGACGTCAAAAGGCGTCATGACCGATGCAAGCGCACGCTCAGCCAACGTTGGCGGCGAAGTGCTTTGCACGGTCTTCTAAGGAGGGACCTATGTCTCGTATTGGCAAGAAACCGGTCGAGCTCCCTTCGGGTGTCGAGGCCAACATCTCGGGCCAGACCGTTACGGTTAAAGGTCCGAAAGGTAGCCGTACGTTCACGGCAACTGATGATGTCACGCTGAAAGTCGAAGACGGCGCGCTCATCGTCGAACCGCGCGGGTCGTCTAAGCGTGCGCGCCAGCAGTGGGGTATGAGCCGCACGCAGGTTGCAAACTTGGTGACTGGCGTTACCGAAGGCTTCCGGAAAGAGCTTGAGATCAACGGCGTTGGCTATCGTGCGCAAGCCCAAGGCAACAAGGTCACGTTGAATCTCGGCCTGTCGCACGACGTCATTTTCGATGTTCCTGAGGGGATCACGGTCACGACCCCGAAGAACACCGAGATCGTCGTCGAAGGGATTAATGAACAGCTTGTCGGCCAAGTTGCGGCGAACATCCGCGAATGGCGTAAGCCCGAGCCCTATAAGGGCAAAGGCATTAAATACAAAGACGAGTATATCTTCCGCAAGGAAGGCAAGAAGAAGTAAGGACCGGAGAACATGGCACTTTCCAAGAGAGAACTGTTCCAAAAGCGCCGCATGCGCGTCCGGAACAAGCTTCGCAAGGTCAACGCAGGTCGCGTACGGCTCAGCGTTCACCGTTCGAACAAGAACATCAGCGCCCAGCTGATCGACGATGTGGCCGGCACCACGCTGGCCTCAGCCTCGTCGCTCGAAAAGGACTTAGGTGTTGTCGGCAAGAACAACATCGAAGCCGCAACGAAGGTTGGCGAGGCGATCGCCGAGCGCGCCAAGAAAGCCGGCGTCAGCGAAGCCTATTTCGACCGCGGCGGCTTCTTGTTCCACGGCAAGGTCAAAGCACTTGCCGATGCCGCCCGTGAAAGCGGACTGAAAATCTAAGCGTGAGGGGCGCTCGCGCCCTTCCGATGACCCGGGGCCAACGCCACCGTGGTTGAGCAAACGCGCTCCGGCGCACGAGTAGGATAGGAGGCCTTGATGGCCAGAGAACCAAATCAAAGAGGCAATCGTCGCGACCGCGACGAAGCCCCGGAATTTGCTGACCGCCTGGTCGCGATCAACCGTGTGTCGAAGACGACGAAAGGCGGTAAGAATTTCGGTTTTGCCGCGCTGGTCGTCGTGGGCGACCAGAAAGGCCGTGTCGGCTTCGGCAAGGGTAAGGCCAAAGAGGTCCCCGAGGCGATCCGAAAGGCAACGGAACAGGCCAAGCGCCAGATGATCCGCGTGCCGCTTCGCGAGGGCCGCACTTTGCACCACGATATCGAAGGTCGCCACGGTGCGGGTAAAGTCGTCATGCGCACCGCTCCGACCGGTACGGGGATCATCGCCGGTGGTCCGATGCGTGCAGTCTTTGAAATGTTGGGCGTTCAGGACGTTGTTGCCAAGTCGATCGGCTCTCCGAACCCCTACAACATGATCCGCGCAACCATCGATGGGTTGAAAAAAGAAGCTTCGCCCCGTTCGGTTGCGCAGCGCCGCGGCAAGAAGGTTGCTGACATCCTGCCCAAGCGTGACGAGGCGCCGCAGGAAAGCGCCCAAGTCGCCGAGGAGGCCTGAGACTCATGGTAAAGACAATTGTTGTCAAACAGATCGGCTCGCCGATCCGCCGCCCACAGAAACAGCGCCAGACCCTGATCGGCCTTGGCCTGAACAAGATGCACAAGACCCGTGAACTGGAAGATACGCCCTCGGTTCGAGGTATGGTCAACTCGATCCCGCATCTGGTGGAAATCGTCGAAGAGCGCGGCTGAGCGCTCTTCTAATCAATCAAAGCCGTGTCCGTCCCATCTCGCTTCGGGGGCGCGTCCGGTTAAGGAGAAGCGACATGAAATTGAATGAACTTCGGGACAATCCTGGCGCAGCAAAGAAAGCCAAGCGCGTTGGCCGCGGCCCGGGCTCGGGCAAAGGCAAGACGGCAGGTCGTGGTATCAAAGGTCAAAAATCCCGTTCGGGTGTGGCGATCAATGGCTACGAAGGCGGCCAAATGCCGCTTTACCAACGCTTGCCAAAGCGTGGCTTCAACAAGCCGAACCGGAAGGAATATGCCGTTGTGAACTTGGGTTTGATACAGAAGTTTATCGACGCGGGCAAACTTACCGGGGATATCACTGAAGATACATTGATCGAAAGTGGGCTGGTCCGTCGCAAGAAAGACGGCATCCGTGTTCTTGCCAAGGGCGAGTTCAGTGCAAAAACGTCGATCAGCGTGACCGGCGCATCCAAGTCAGCGATTGAGGCTGTCGAGAAAGCCGGTGGTTCTCTGACGGTCACTTCCGCGGCAGCGGCTGAGTAACGCCTTGTGAGCGGCGCGTCAGCCGCTTACATATTCTTGAGTTTTCCAGCGCCGCCGCCCCGGGAAACGGGTTGGCGGCGCATCGCATAAAAGAGGTCGCTAATGGCATCTGCCGCCGAACAAATGGCATCCAACGTTAGTTGGGGCATGCTGGGCAAAGCCACTGAGCTACGCCAACGTCTTCTGTTCACCCTTGGTCTTCTTATCGTCTACCGTCTGGGCACCTATATCCCGGTTCCGGGCATTGATGGCATTGCCCTGCGTGACTTCATGGAGCAGGCAGCAAGCGGGATCGGTGGAGTCTTCAACCTCTTTACCGGTGGCGCGCTGGCCCGAATGGGCATCTTCGCATTGGGCATTATGCCCTACATCTCGGCTTCCATTATAATCCAGCTTCTAGCTGCGACTTGGGCGCCGCTCCAGCAGCTCAAGAAGGAAGGCGAACAGGGCCGCCGCAAGATCACGCAGTACACACGCTATGGGACCGTGTTCCTCGCGACTGTCCAGGCATATGGCCTGGCCGTGTCAATGGAGGCGGGTGATCTGGTAACCGATCCGGGCTGGTTCTTCCGCATATCGACCGTCATCACTCTGGTTGGGGGCACCATGTTCCTGATGTGGCTCGGCGAACAAATCACAGCGCGCGGCGTCGGAAACGGTATTTCACTGATCATCTATGTCGGTATCGTGGCTGAACTTCCCGGCGCGCTTGCCCAGTTCTTTGAACAGGGTCGTGTCGGTGCGCTGTCGACCGCAGTGATTCTTGGCATTGTCTTGATGCTGGTGGCGACCATGATCTTCGTCGTTTTCATGGAACGATCGCTTCGAAAAATTCACATTCAATATCCGCGCAGACAAGTGGGCATGAAGGTCTATGATGGCGGCTCAAGTCATCTGCCGATTAAGGTGAACCCGGCGGGTGTTATCCCGGCCATATTTGCGTCATCGCTTCTGCTGCTGCCCACGACGTTATCGACCTTTTCTGGTACGAATGCCGGCCCAGTAATGAGCTGGATACTTGCCTATTTCGGGCCTGGACAGCCGCTTTATCTCTTGTTCTTTGCGGGCATGATCATCTTCTTCACCTATTTTTATACGCTCAACGTGTCGTTCAAGCCGGATGA
>JBCCCA010000019.1:0-25000 GCA_039033735.1 Pseudomonadota bacterium | reverse complement strand
GGGGAAAAGATGGATGCCCTTGCGATGACAGAACCGGGCGCCGGATCTGACGTGCGCAGCATTGCGTGTTCGGCGCGGCGCGACAGGGGGGACTGGGTCCTTAACGGATCAAAGCACTTCATCTCCGGGGCAGAGCATGCCGACTTTGTCATAGTCTTTGTGGCGACAGGCGAGGACGCAACACCGAAAGGTCCCAAAAAACGGATCACCTGTTTTCTGGTCGATCGCGGCCATCCCGGTTTTGAGATGCGCGAAGGCTATGCTTCAGTCAGCCACCGTGGCTACAAGAACTATGTTCTGGATTTTGACAATTGCCGGCTGCCCGATGCGCAGGTTCTGGGTGACGTCGATGGCGGCTTTCAGGTCATGAACACCTGGCTTTACGCAACGCGCCTGACGGTCGCGGCGTTCTGTGTGGGGCGTGCCCGGCGTTGCTTTGACTATGCCGTCACCTATGCCGCCGAGCGCAAACAATTCGGACAGGCGATTGCCAAGTTTCAAGGCGTGAGCTTTCAGATCGCCGACATGATCACCGAGATTGATGCGGCGGATTGGCTGACGCTTGCGGGGGCGTGGCGGCTGGATCAGGACCTGCCCGCCAACCGCGAAATCGCCAGCGCCAAATTATATGCCTCGGAAATGCTTGCCCGTGTGACTGACACGACCTTGCAGGTTTTCGGCGGCATGGGCCTGATGGATGACTTTCCGATCGAACGCTTTTGGCGTGACGCTCGTGTGGAACGCATCTGGGACGGAACATCGGAAATACAGCGACATATCATCAGCCGCGACTTGTTTCGGCCACTTGGGGCGTGACTGGACGACACCAGGATTGCCATCCGGTGCCGCGGGATGGAAGGCGCCGCATCCTGCGATTGAGGCGATCAGATGCGTGATCTTTCCCGTTTGCTACGCCCAAAATCCATCGCGGTGATCGGTGGGGGAAGCTGGTGCCAAAACGTCGTTTCGGAGTGCCGTAAGCTGGGTTACGCGGGCGACATATGGCCAGTGAATCCAAGCCGCGACAGCATAGCCGGTGTAAAAGCTTTTCCCAGCGTCACAGCACTTCCGTCACCACCGGATGCCAGCTTCGTGGGCGTTAATCGTCACGCTACAACCGAAGTTGTGGCCCAGCTTAGCGCGCAAGGCGCGGGCGGCGCTGTTTGTTTCGCCGCCGGGTTCAGCGAAGCCGAGCGTGAATTGGAAGACGGGCGGCAGTTGCAAGCTGCGTTGGTTTCGGTAGCCGGCGACATGCCGGTTTTGGGGCCGAATTGCTATGGCCTGATCAATTGCCTCGACCGGGTCGCCATTTGGCCAGATCAACACGGGGCGCGGCCGGTTGAAAACGGCGTCGCCATCATCGCGCAATCTTCCAACATTGCGATCAACCTGACCATGCAGCGCCGGGGGCTTCCAATTGCCTATGTCGTTACTGTGGGCAATCAGGCGCAACTCGGTTTCGCGGACATCGGCCAGGCATTGCTGGCCGATGATCGGGTCACAGCACTTGGCCTTCACATAGAAGGCATTGGGGATCTCAGGGCGTTGGAAGCGCTTTCGGAAACGGCGCGGAGCTTGAATAAACCGGTTGTTGCGTTGCGCGTCGGCCGCTCCAGCGAAGCCAAATCCGCGTTGATCAGCCATTCGGCCTCGTTGGCCGGAACCGAGGCCGGGGCCCACGCCCTGTTCCGCCGATTGGGAATAGGCGAGGTTCGTACACTTTCGACTTTCCTTGAAACTCTGAAGTTGCTGCACGTCGCGGGCCCGCTGTCGTCATGCGATGTCATCTCGATGTCCTGCTCTGGAGGGGAGGCAAGCTTGGTCGCGGATACAGGCCTTGCCGCCGGCGTCCGATTTCCGCCGCTGACAGAAACCCAATTGCGCGGATTGAGAGAGGTTCTTGGACCCGCAACGGCCCTGTCCAATCCGCTGGACTACCAAACCCATATCTGGGGCAATGTGGCGGCGATGACACAAGCGTTTCGTGCAGCCTTATCGAACAGCCCTGCGCTTGGCATGATCGTCCTCGATATCCCACGCGCGGACAGATGCGACCCTGATGCCTGGCTCCCGGTTTTGACTTCCGCGGAGGCCGTGACTGCTGACCTCAAGCGTCCTTTGGCCATTGTCTCTACCTTGACCGAGACCATGCCCGAAGACATGGCGCTGTCCTGTATGGCGCGCGGCTTGGTGCCGCTAAACGGATTGCCAGAAGCGCTGGAGGCTGTGTCGACGGCGGCGGGTTTGTCGGTGGCGCGCCCAGCGCCACCGCTGCTGATCCCGGGTCCCGAGCAGGTCACGAAGACAATCCCCGAGCATTCGGCCAAGCAGGAACTGGCCAAATTCGGGCTGACGGTCCCGCCCAGCGCGCTTGCGTCAACGGCTGAAGACGCCGTCAAGATAGCCGAAGCTCTGGGCTTTCCCGTCGTTCTCAAAACTACGCAACATGCGCACAAGACCGAGCAGGGCGGTGTCGCGCTTGACCTTGAAGACGACGTGGCCGTACGAGACGCGTTCGAGCGCATGCCCGGCGATCGCATCTTGGTGGAAGGCATGGTCAAAGGCGCCCTGGTTGAGCTGTTGGTCGGCGTCACCTGCGACCCGGCGCACGGATTTGTCTTGACGATTGCTGCGGGTGGCACGTTGACAGAACTGGTGCAAGACAGCGCGTCCCTGCTTGTTCCCGCGTCTGATGCTGACATTACAGATGCACTGAAGGGATTGAGCATTGCGCCATTGTTTGACGGGTATCGCGGCGCGCCAGCCGTTGACTGGCTGGCCCTTGTTCAGGCGATCATGGGCGTGCAGGCTTACGTCAACGCGGTGCAGCCCAAGGAAGTCGAGATTAATCCATTGATTTGCACAATGTCCGACGCCTGGGTTGCGGATGCGCTTATTGTTCGGGGGGAAACCGATGTCTGAACCTGTTAAAACAACACGTCGTGGCGCTGTTCTTGAGGTTCTTCTAAACCGACCCAAAGCGAATTCAATCGATTTGGCCACAAGTAGGATCATGGGGGAAACCTTCATGACATTTCGGGACGATCCCGATCTACGCGTGGCGGTCATAACAGGCGCCGGCGAAAAGTTCTTTTGCCCTGGTTGGGATCTGAAGGCTGCTGCTGCGGGTGACGCTGTCGACGGGGATTACGGTGTGGGTGGCTTCGGTGGGCTGCAAGAGCTTCGCGGCCTCAACAAGCCGGTTATCGCTGCCATCAACGGCATTTGTTGCGGCGGTGGATTAGAGTTGGCACTGTCGGCAGACATCATACTTGCCGCCGATCACGCAACCTTCGCCTTGCCCGAAATCCGCTCGGGGACCGTGGCTGACGCGGCTTCAATCAAGTTGCCAAAACGCATTCCCTATCACATTGCGATGGAGATGCTTCTGACTGGGCGTTGGATCGATGCCCACGAAGCCGCGCGCTGGGGCTTGATCAACCACATCTATCCGGCAGCAACCCTGATGGACGAGGCGCGCACGCTGGCCGACATGCTTGCCGAGGGCCCGCCGCTGGTACAGGCCGCTATCAAGGAAGTGGTGCGCGAGGCAGAGGATATGAAGTTTCAGGACGCGATGAACAAGATCACGAAAAGCCAATTTGAAACAGTCGAAGTGTTGTATCGTTCCGAAGATCAGCTTGAAGGCGCGCGCGCCTTCGCCGAGAAACGCGATCCGGTGTGGAAGGGCAAATAGTCCGTATATACTGCAGCCAGAGAACGCCTTCGTCGGTCAGATTTCGACCAATGCGCCGCGCGCGCCAATGACCTTGCGGGCCAGAAGGCAGCCCTGGCGAACGGCGTCTTCTTCGCCCAAACCCTCCATCCGACCGACAAGATATCCCGCGTTAAAGCTGTCACCTGCGGCTGTGGTATCAACGACAGTTTCGGCCGTGACGGTTGCGACAATGGCGCGTGCATTGTCATTCTGCACAAGAACTGGTCCCGGCCCATCCTTGACGATGACCGTATTCACACCGGCACCGGCATAACGTTCCGCACTTGCATCGATCGAGGCGTCGCCAAAAAACCCCTGTTCGTCTTCGAAGGATGGCAGCGCAATGTCTGATACGCGTGCCGCTGCCATAACCCAGTTGCACATCGTTTGCGTGTCTGGCCACAGGCGCGGGCGAAGGTTCGGATCAAAAGCCACTGTCACGCCGGACTTTCGAGCCTTGGATAAGACAGACAAAAGACGTTCCCGTGCAATGTCGGACAGCACGGCCATGGTGATACCCGAAAAGAAGGCAATGTCGCCAGACTGGCAAGGCAGTGTCGTCAGATCGTCGGCCAGCGTGCGCGCAGCGGATGCACTGCGCCAATAAGAAAAGCTCCGCTCGCCGTCTTTCAGCGAGATCATGTACAACCCAACGGAACGTCCGGCGCGTACGGCCAATTCCGGCGTGATGCCGGCCCTCGACATAAAGTCGCGCATGCGTTCGGATGGCTCGTCATCGCCCACCGCGCTGAAGTAAGCCACGTCCACGCCTGTGCCGCCCAACCTTCGAGCATACCAAGCCGTGTTAAACGTATCGCCTGCAAACCCCATGCTGAAGGTTCCCTGGGGTGTCGGCGAAAGCTCGATCATACATTCACCAATTGAAAGAAGCTTTGGCATGAGTGTGGCGATCCTTTTGGTGCGTTGCCCGGCATATGCCTCAACTTTGTATGGAATAACAACGGCAGAGGTGACAGGCGCCGGAACCTCACCTAAGAGTTCCGTCGAGGAGAGATGTTTTCAATGCCATTAACCGACCCCGACCGGTTATTCCCAACCGAGCCGCGCGCGCGCGACCTAAGCCGGGCGCTGTATCAATCCGTCGTCGACCTTCCGATTGTCAGCCCGCACGGGCATTGCGACCCGCGATGGTTCGCCGAAGACACCGCCTTCGCCAACCCGGCCGAACTTTTTGTCATCCCGGATCACTATGTATTCCGGATGTTGGTTAGCCAGGGTATCCCTCTTTCCGCTCTGGGAGTGCCGCGGGTCGACGGAGGTCCGGTGGAAACGGACCCAAGGCGCATCTGGACGCTTTTTGCCGAGAACTATTTTCTTTTCCGCGGGACGCCCTCCGCCATGTGGCTAGAGCACTCCTTCGAGCATGTTTTCGGCCTTACCGAACCGCTGACGGCTACGACGGCAGACGCTTACTACGATCATATCGACACATGCCTGAAGCGCCCCGAGTTTCGGCCTCAAGCGCTCTTCAAACAGTTCAATATCGAAGTGCTGGCGACCACCGAAGGGCCGCTGGATGACCTGCGCTGGCATCGCACACTACGGGACAGCGCGTGGGACGGGCGCGTTATTACCACATATCGCCCAGACGCCGTGGTCGACCCCGAGTTTGAAGGCTTCGTCGATAACCTTCTGATCTTTGCGGACCTGACCGGCGAGGACACGACAACATGGGACGGATACCTGCAAGCGCACCGCACAAGGCGTGCTTTTTTCAAGACCTTCGGCGCAACCGCGACAGACCATGGACACCCTTCGGCACGAACCGAAAACCTGGGTCGGAGTGATGCCGAGCGGCTCTTTCAAAAGGTGGTCAGCGATTCCTTCACGGCCGCCGACGCCGAGATGTTCCGGGGTCAGATGCTGACGGAAATGGCGCGGATGAGCCTGGACGATGGTCTTACACTTCAAATTCACCCCGGATCGCGCCGCAATCACAATGGGCCGGTTTTTGCCAGCAACGGCCGCGACAAGGGTTTCGATATTCCGGGTAGGACGGATTATGTCGGTGCATTGAAACCCCTGCTAGACGCGGTAGGGATGGAACCACGGTTGACCGTTATTGTCTTCACTCTGGACGAAACAACCTATGGTCGCGAACTGGCGCCGCTGGCCGGAGCTTACCCGGTGCTAAAATTGGGGCCGCCTTGGTGGTTTTTCGACAGCTTTGAAGGGATCAAAAGGTTTCGCGAGATGACGACTGAAACCTGTGGCTTCTACAACACAGCTGGTTTCAATGATGACACCCGGGCCTTCTGTTCGATACCGGCTCGCCATGACGTCTCGCGCCGGTCTGATTGCGCCTACCTTGCCGGGTTGGCGACAACCGGGCGATTGCGCGAAACCGATGCGTTCGAGGTCGCGCAGGACCTGACCTATTGGCTTGCGAAGAAAGCCTATAACCTATGAGCATCGATGCCACCCGCGTCCCCCGGCTGACCAGAAAAGGTGTGCCGCCAAAGCCAGGTATTCTCCATATCGGCCCTGGGGCCTTCTTCCGCGCGTTCAATGCCGTCTACACCGACGACGCCATTCAATCTGACGGCGGCAATTGGGGCATCATGGCTTATAGCCTGCGCAGCGCCTCGGCCTTTGACATGCTTGACCCGCAAGGCGGCGTCTATACCGCCGTTACGCTTTCGCCCGAAGCCCGCACTCCGCGTGTGATCACGTCGATCAGTGGCGTCTGCCCACCTGGAAATCCGAAGGAAGTCATCGGCCTGATCGAGACCCAGGACATTCGTATCGTTTCGCTCACCATCACCGAGAAGGGGTATTGCTACAGCGCACAGACGGGCGGCCTTGATCTGGACCATCCGGATATTCAGGCCGATCTGAGCGGTGCGCCTAATGAGGGCATCAGAACAGTGCCGGGTTTTCTTGTGTACGCGCTCAAGCACCTGAAAGACCTTGGACGCCAGCCGTTCACGGTTCTCTCCTGTGACAATCTGCCAGCAAACGGTCGCGTTACCCGCGCCGTGGTTGAAGGGTTTGCGCGCGAACTCGATCCCGCATTGGGGGATTGGATTTCGCAGAATGTCTCGTTTCCATCCACCATGGTTGATCGGATCACACCGGCGACAACTTTGGATGACATCGTGCATTTGGCCGATAAGGCCGGGTATCATGATCCCGCCGTCGTTGTGCATGAACCCTTCCGTCAATGGGCAATCGAAGACAATTTCCCGCACGGCCGACCGGCATGGGACAAGGCGGGGGCACAAATGGTGTCATCCGTCGATGCCCATGAAACCATGAAACTTCGGTGCCTGAACGGCACGCATTCGGCCCTTGCCTATCTGGGGTATATGGCCGGGCACGAAACGATTGCGGATAGCGTCGCTGCGCCTGGTTTTGCTGACTTTTGCCAATACCTTTGGGCGTCCGAGATCGTGCCAACTGTGCCAGCGCCAGAAGGTCAGGACTTGAACGCCTACACTGCAGCCCTGCTCGAGCGGTACCAGAACCCAAGCATCCGCCATCGGACATGGCAAATTGCCATGGACGGCAGCCAAAAGTTACCACAACGCATCCTTGCCACTGTTTTAGATCGGATGGCCGAGGGACACGCCTCGCCTGGCTTGAGTTTGGCCATCGCAGCTTGGATGCGGTATGTCGGTGGGGTGGACGAAGCCGGGGCCGCCATCGACGTGCGTGACCCAAATGCGGCGCGGCTGCGATCCCTCTCCGACAGCGCAACGGATCCCGCGAGGAAGGTCGCAGCTTTGCTGACGATGAGAGAGGTTTTCGATCCAAAGCTTGCCCAGTCAGCAACCTTCCAGGCCGATGTGACATCAGCCTATCTGCAGCTTCTTCACTATGGTGCTGCGCAAACCGTGCTGCACTTTCCAGATCGCGCGGCCTCGTCTTGATGGCATCGACGGGTCAGCCTAAACTACCCTCAGACTTCTCGCTCGAGCATTGATGATACGCGCCCTTTTCCGACTATTTCTGGTAATTTTGACCTTGGTCATTCTGGCTTTGGTTGGGTTCTGGTACGCTGCAGATGTGCGGGAGGCAGCCCCTGCCACAGACCTTCTCCTTCCTGAAAGTCGGATATTCGAGACAGTGCACGGTAATATGCACGCGTTAGAGACGGGCCCCGAAAATGGCACGCCAGTGATGCTGATCCACGGATCGGTTGGCTGGGCCGGACTTTGGACGGCTACCAGCGACTACCTGTCCGCCGAAGGCTATCGGGTCATTGCACTTGACCTGCCACCCATGGGCCTTTCGGATCGATCTGCAGGGATGGACTATAGTCGGCAAGCTCAAGCCTTGCGTATACTGGCAGTGGCCGAGGCGTTGGGCACACCACCGATCCTGGTGGCGCATTCTTTCGGTGCCGGGGCGGCGGTCGAGGCTTTGATCACAGAAGCGGGCGCGTTTGCCGGTGGTGTTGTCATCGCAGGGGCCTTGAACCTGGGCCAGGATGGGGCAGGGCGTGACGTACCGGCGCCCCTCCGTAACCGTTACATACGCGAGGCAGGACTTGCCGCCACCGTAACAAATCCATTCGCCACACGACTGCTATTTCGACAATTCGTGCACCGAAAGGACAGCATAACGCAGCAGGTCGTCGATCAGCTTGAATATCCTTTCACGCGGGTGGGCACGACGGGCGCTTTGGCCGAATGGCTGCCGACTTTGCTGATCCCGCCGCGCAGCGCGGCCAGCACCAACGCGACCCGCTATGCAGGGATAAGCGTGCCTGTGGCATTGATCTGGGGGCGTGAAGATACCGTCACTCCGCCCGCCCAGGGTCAAGCACTACAGGACGCGCTTGATGGAGCACCGATCTTCTGGATGGACAATGTCGGCCATATCCCTCAGATCGAAGCACCGGACCAGTTTCACCAGCTTCTTGCAAACGCGTTGGACAGGATCGAACAGGGGTAGACCGCCATGCCATTTACCATTGCGACTTGGAACATCAACTCTGTCCGTCTACGCGAAGCGCTTGTGTCTAAACTTCTAACCGATGAATCGCCCGACGTCCTTTGCCTTCAGGAGTGCAAGTCACCGGTTGAGAAGATCCCGGTCGAGGCGTTCTCGGCGCTGGGCTATGGCTATATGGTAGCGCGCGGTCAGAAAGGCTACAACGGTGTAGCGATCCTATCGAAGCTGCCGCTGGAAGATGCGGGGGATCGCGACTGGGCCGGTCTGGGTCATGCGCGTCATGTTGCTGCTAGGCTTGAGAACGGTGTGACCATTCACAATTTTTATATCCCAGCGGGCGGCGACGTTCCCGATCGCCAGAAGAATGAGAAATTTGGCCAAAAGCTGGATTTCCTGACCGAGATGCGGGACGCTTATCAGAAAGAGGGTCCCAAACGCTCGATCCTGGTAGGTGACTTGAACATTGCACCTCGGGAGGACGATGTCTGGAGCCACAAGCAGCTTTTGAAGGTTGTCAGCCATACACCGATCGAAGTGGAGCATCTGGGCGAGGTTCAGGATGCCGGAGGCTGGGTGGACATCACGCGCCAAGATATTCCTGATGGTCTACTCTACAGCTGGTGGTCTTATCGGGCCCGCGACTGGGATGCGGCCGACAAAGGCCGCAGGCTTGATCACATTTGGGCCACGCCCGACATCGCGTCATCCGCACATGGGTCTCGCGTGTTGCGGGATGCGCGGGGCTGGGAAAAGCCGTCGGATCACGCCCCTGTTTTTGCGACTTTTGACCTCTGATACATGTTGCGTTTTGGTGGTCAATGACCGCCAATCATGGCTAAAAACCGTTTTTGTTTCCAGTTTTGGAACCAATAGCGCCTTAATTGCTGTCGAAATTGAGGTGTCGGCATCTAAAGCCACAACATGATTGAGGCCAGACATGAGTTTATCGCGACGGGCAATGCTACTTGGGGCAGGCGCGGCTATCGGTAGTTATGCCGGGGCCACGTTGTCAAGCGATGTGCCAAGTTTGGCTGGCACACGACAAATCCGTCCTTCCGGCAGCCCGGCTTCCTTGAATGATGCAAGCCTGTTAAGCGAAACACCGGTCTTTCGGCACACGATCATGCCCGAAGATGCCGGCGAGGCGCTGATCGCCCGCCTGCGGGCCGAGATCGCAGAAGCGCGTTCGGTGGGACGCCCCTTCAACATTGGCGCGGCACGACATTCCATGGGCGGGCACGCCATTCCACCCGCCGGCCATGCCGTGACCTATGACAATAACCGGGTCGAACCGGACACCAGCAATCAGACGTTCAGAGTGCATGCCGGGGCACGCTGGCAGGACGTCATCCAGGCGCTTGATCCCATTGGCTTTGGCCCAAAGGTGATGCAATCGAACAATGATTTCGGCGTGGCCGCCACCTTTGCAGTTAACGCACATGGGTGGCCCGTGCCCTTCGGTCCGATGGGGGCCACGGTTCGCAGCTTGCGGCTGATGTTGCCCAGCGGCGATGTCGTAACGGCCTCCCGGACCGAGAACACCGATCTTTTCAATCTGACCATGGGCGGTTACGGCCTGACCGGCGCCCTCATTGATCTGGTCGTCGAAATGGCACCGAACCGTCGTCTTGTTCCCACGTTTGAACATTTGTCGCCGCAAGACTTTGCCGGGGCCTTTGTGCAAGCTGCTGAAACTGGCGACGTCAATATGGCGTATGGCCGGTTGAACGTGCAGCGCGAAACGTTTTTCGAAGACGCCTTGATGATCACCTACCGCGAGGCCGACAATCAGGACGAATTGCCGCCGGCGGCCACGTCCGGGCTGATGAGCAAGGCGGCCGCACAGGTCTTCCGCGCGCAACTGATGAACGAACCTGCGAAGTCGCTGCGCTGGTGGTTTGAAGCGTCCCTTGGCCCAAGGATCGGCGCGGGCGAGGTGACACGCAATTCCCTGATCAATGAACCTGTCGTAACACTGGATGACGGCGATCCATCACGCACCGACATACTGCACGAATACTTCGTGCCGCCTGATCGGTTTGCAGATTTCGTGACGGTCTGTCAGGAGATTATTCCGGCCAGCTATCAGGAAATGATGAATATCACATTGCGCTATGTCGCGGCAGATCCGGAAAGCGTTCTGGCCTATGCGCCGGGGCCGCGAATTGCCTGTGTGATGCTGTTCAGTCAAGAAATGACGGCGCGGGCTGAAGCGGACCACGCCAGAATGACCCGCGACCTGATCGACCGAACGCTTGAGATCGGCGGCACCTACTACTTGCCCTATCGACCGCACGCCACCCGCCAGCAACTGTCCAAGGGTTATCCCCGCGCTGCTGAATTCATCCGCCAAAAACTCGAGCTTGATCCGGGGCGCGTGTTTCGCAACGTGTTTTGGAACACCTATCTGGAGGGCCTGGGATGAGCCTGCATCGCACAACCGCCTTTGTCTATTTCGTCATTCTGTCTTTGGTTGCCGCATTGAACTATATCCCCGGCGTGACTGACGCTGACGGCGTTGCCTTCGGTATCTTCGCTCTCGACATCTTTGATGACGCGCTGCACGGCGCTTCGGCCCTTTGGGCTTTGGTCGCTGCCATGATGTCGGCCCGCGCGGCGCGACTTTTCCTGTTGATCTTCGGCGCACTTTATCTGGGCGATGGCGCGCTTGGGCTGGCCACCGGGTCCGGCTACCTTGACTTTGGTATCTTCACGAATGGTGTCCTGGACCTGCCCTTCGACTTCAAGATCATGGCGAACCTGCCGCATATCGGTTTGGGCCTGATCGCACTCGTGGTGGGTCTTATCGGGCGGCGCGACTGATGCGCTTCCTGTTTCGATGGTTGCTTCGCGCTGTTCTTGGTGTGTTTGGGATTGCGCTGCTGCTTTTGCTGCCGGTTGGCTATATTGAACTGGCTTGCCAAAAGCCGACGGTTGAAAGCAACTACCAACCGGTGATCACCGACCCAGCCTGGCAGCGACCCGAAAGCCGTACGCTGATGACCTATCCCGAGTGGCACATTGTGCATGCGTATGATGAGTTCGCGAAGGTCATTTCAACGGGTGACCCGCACGAGTTCGGATATGTGCGCTCCATTGTCGACTTCTGGACGACGCTTTGCCCATTGGCGGAACGATCGGCCGAGTTGGGTGGGTTCAACACGACAAGCAAGATGACGATCTACACGATCGGGGTCAGCTTTTCGGCCGAGCTTCTGGCAAAGGCCGCGTACGAAGAAACCCTGGGCCGGGTCGCCACATTGCTGCGAGGTGAGAACCGCGCCGTCCTCGACGACATCTATGCGGCCCAAGCGGCGGAGTATGCACTCTATCTGCACCAAACGCCTTGGTATTATCGCGACTTTCGAGCCGACCGGACCGTTTTGCAAACGGCAGGGGGCGAATCATTTCGCGATCAGGAACGGCGCATCGCGATTGGCTTGGAATACGGAGTGAAGGCGGCCTATGGCGACATATTAGAGGCCGCAGTGGCCGCTACCGGCGAGGATGCCACGCGCATGCAAGTGGCCATCGCCGGCCTAACGCGCGATCAGATCGAAGCCCTTCCAGATGTTGCCATCGTCGAAGAAGCCGCGGATTTCACGATAGTTGAAACCGAAAGATATCGCATCTTCACACGTCTTGCCGCGCAAATTGCGGCGCAAGGCGCGGAATTTGTCGAAATTGCCGGAAATGATGATATCATGTTTACAGCGTTGTCCAATCAGCCGACGCATCCTGATGCGATTTTTTCTTTCGCGCGACAGGGATATGGCGATTTTCGTCATTTGGTTGTTGTCCCGGTCGCATCTCTGGCTGATCGATTGCGCAATATGGGTGGTCTGCGGCTGGAGCACATACATGACTATTAACCGCATCTTGCTGGCGTTGCCTTTGGTGATCGTTGGCTGGATTGCGGTTATGGTTCTGGTGATGCGGTTTTCGGCGACAGCGCCGGCGGCGGTGGTCATTTGGCCGACGAAGTCCTTCATGCACAACCTTCCGACCCAGGCGCCCATTATTGACGTGAACGGTCTTGCCGTAACCTTTGCGAACAGACCTGACTTGGCGAAACAGCTTTATTCAGCCGGTGCGTGGATCGTATTGCCTGCCGGTTTGACAGGATGTCTGCCGTTGAGCCAACGGCAGAAAGAGGCCTTGGCACGTCGCTAGCGCGTCCAAGCCGCATAATCCGGATAGCGTGCCTTCATATCCTGATACAGCCAAACCATACGGTCGACGAACCAAACCTTCGGAAGGACGACCGTCATGGTGCCAAGCATTGTCATTGTGATATCCAAATCCCAGACGCCCCTGACCAAGGGGATCAGCCCCAAGCCGGATAGCGCGCTCAGAATATTTGCCGCGCGAAGATGATGCGGGGGGACCGGACGCAGCTTTCGGTTCAGAAAAACCCGCTCGCCATAGGTTCCCATGGCCGCCCAACTGTCCGTTCGGGCCGGTGCCGGAAAGATGCGTGGGTTGGCCCATGTCCAAGCCAAAGCAGCGGCCAAGGGGACAAGGGCCCACCACCCCAGCCAGACACGGCTCCACACGGCCAGGATGATCAACGGCAGGCAGGTAAATCGCGTCCATACGCTCCACGGATTGGCATGACGCATCCAAATGTCATCATCCATTCGCATAATCCGCTCGGCCAGCTTGAATATATCCATTTCTATCACCGTCTTGACCTGAATGCCCCTTGGTTATTTGCGATTTGATCGCATATAAAGCGCCAAAGGTTTCATCTGGACATCATCATGCTTGAGCTCAATGCAAACGCAAACGACGCCGCCTCGCCCGATCTGATCAAAGACAGCTCGGAAGCCACATTCATGGTGGATGTGATCGAGGAAAGTCAGAACACCCCGGTTATCGTGGATTTTTGGGCGCCCTGGTGTGGACCCTGCCGTCAATTGACCCCCGCCATCGAAGCTGCGGTGAAAGATGCACGCGGCGCGGTTAAACTGGTCAAGGTCAACGTTGACGAAAACCAGGCGATCGCTGCGCAATTGCGCGTCCAGTCGATCCCGACGGTTTACGCCTTTTGGCAAGGTCAGCCGATTGATGGATTTCAAGGGGCCTTACCGGGGTCCGAGATCAAAGCCTTTATCGATCGCGTGATCGACGCAGCTGGCGGCGAAGCCGGTGGCGGTTTGTCGGACGCGGTCGAAAGTGCCGAAGCCATGTTGGCCGAGGGCGCTGCGTCAGATGCCGCGCAGGTATTTGCGGCGGTGCTTCAGGAAGATGATGCGAACGCAACAGCATATGGCGGACTGATCCGCAGCTACTTGGCGCTCGAGCAATTGGAGCAAGCTGAGCAATTCTTAGAGAATGCGCCTGATGCTGTCGCGGACAGCCCCGAAGTTGAAGCCGCACGTGCCCAGCTTGCCCTTGCAAAGCAGGCCGCTGATGCGGGGCCCGTTGGTGATTTGCGCGCCAAGGTCGAAGCTGATCCGGAAGACCGGCAGGCCCGCCTTGACTTGGCCCAGGCCCAGCACGCAGCAGGCGATGTAGAAGGTGCAGTCGATAGCCTGCTGGATTTGTTCCGACTGGACAGCGAATGGAACGACGGCGCAGCCAAGGCCCAGCTTTTCACAATCTTCGAAGCTCTCAAGCCGAACGATCCCGTGGCGCTGAATGGGCGCCGCAAACTTAGCTCGATGATCTTTGCCTGATCGGGAGGGCGGACTAAGTGCCCCCTATGATCTCAAAATCGGACCTTCCTGATACCATTCCGGTATTCCCGCTGCCCGGGGCATTGTTGTTGCCTCGCTCACGCCTGCCATTGCACATCTTCGAGCCGCGTTATCTGGCGATGATCGAAGACACGATGAAAACGCCGACGCGGCTGATTGGGATGATCCAGCCGCGCAACGCGCAGGGCAGCAGTGACTCAAAACTTCATTCGATCGGGTGCGCTGGCCGCCTGACGGCGTTTTCGGAGACGGAAGATGGGCGCTACATGGTTACGCTTTCCGGGATTTCGCGGTTTCGGGTCCTTGAAGAAGTGAACGGGTTTTCGCCCTATCGGCGGTGTAGGGTGTCATGGAATAGCTTCGAACGGGACCTCGGCCCGACCGAGAAAGACCCCGGCCTGAACCGCGACACTTTTTTTCCGTCGCTGCGGTCCTTCTTCGATGCCGAAGAACTTCGGACCGATTGGGACTCGCTGGAAGACGCTGAGGACGAACTGCTGATAAACTCGCTTTCCATGCTTTGCCCGTTCGAGCCCGAAGATAAGCAGGCATTGCTCGAAGCGCCATCCCTTGAAACGCGGCGGGAAACGCTTGTGACCCTGATCCAATTCAGCCTGCGCGGCGGTGTCGCAAACGAGGACCCGCTGCAGTGAGCAATACCCCAGCCTTTGACCGCCGCATGTTGGAAGCGCTGGTGTGTCCGGCGACGCGGGCGCAGCTGACATACGATACCGAACGTCAAGAGTTAATCTCGAAAGCCGCGCATTTGGCCTATCCGATCCGCGACGGCATCCCGATTATGCTGGTCGACGAGGCCCGCAAACTTGACTGAGCTAAAGCGGTTGCCCTTTTGCCAGTCGTGGCAAATCGCCGGTCAATCCCGCAGCTTCACGGATCAGTTCGCGCCGCAGCCCCGGGATCGCATTCGTCGCAGCCAGCCCAATGTCCCGGACAGTCCGAAGCAACCCGTTATCATTTGAAAACAGCCGGTTGAATCCATCGGTGGCGACTGCAAGTGCAGTCGCATCAAAGCGTCGCCATTGCTGATAGCGAAGTAAGACGTCCGAGCGGCCGAAATCTTCGCCGCGTCGAGCGGCATCCGTAATGACCTGCGCCAGAGCCGCCACGTCCTTCAAACCGGCGTTCAAACCCTGGCCTGCAATCGGATGCACTGCGTGCGCGGCATCGCCGACAAGTGCGATCCGGTCCGCGACAAAGGCACGGGCCAGAGACAGTTCCAGCGGATAGGTGAATCGGTCACCCGCCAAACTTACGTCGCCCAGGAACGACCCAAACCTTGGCCACAGTTCACTTAGGTAGTCCGCGTCCGTCATGTCTTGGATCACTTTTGCGCGGGGCGCTTTCTCGGTCCACACGATCGAGGATCGGTTCTCAAGCAGCGGCAGGATGGCTAATGGGCCGGCGGGCATAAAATATTGATGCGCGATGCCGCCATGCGGCTTTTCGTGTTGGATCGCGCAAACCAAAGCAGTCTGGCTGTACACCCAGCCGGTTTTTTGAATCTTGGCGCGTTGGGCAATTGCGCTTCGCTTGCCGTCACAGGCAATCACCAGGCGGGCCCTCAAAGCTTTCCCTGACCCCAGCGAAACCTCGATACCATTTGGATGCGCGGTTTCCCCAACGACACGGTCATTGTCCAACTGCACGACGCCCGCGGCCTTTGCCGCATCCATAAGAGCTGGGCGCAGCTTGCGATCTTCCACCATGAAGCCCATTGGGCCTTCCTCGATCTCGGCATGATCAAAGGCCAGCATCAGAGGTGAGGGGGCTTCGCCCGCACGGCCATCGGTGACCTTTATGCCAAGAATGGGCGACGGGTCTGCGATCTGATCCCACACGCTAAGAGCCTGCAAAACACGTTTGGACGCGATGGCAAGGGCATAGCTTCGCCCGTCAAACTTGGCATTTGCCCGTACTTTTTGCGGGGCAGGGTCCACAACGGTCACGGCAAAGCCAGCTGACCGAAGCGCCAGCGCCATTGATATGCCGTTCAACCCGCCACCTGCGATGACAATGTCTGTGTCGAAGTCCATATGCGACATATGGAAGACGTCAGGTCATTGTCCATGCGTTCTCGTGACGCTACCGTCTGGCGTTATGGAAGAATGGCTTACCCATACCGCCGCCGATCTGGGACGAAAGATCGAAACGGGCGAGATTGATCCGGTTGCGCTGACCGAAACCTATTTGTCAAAGATCGAGGCGCATCCCTTTGGCGACCGCATTTATGCACGGCTGACCAGAGAGCGTGCGTCGTCGGAAGCAAATGCAGCCGCCGACAGGGCGAAACGCGGTTTGCGGCGCTCGCCTTTGGACGGCGTGCCAATTTCGTGGAAAGACCTGTACGACACGGTGGGCGTTGCAACGGAAAGCGGCTCTGCGCTGCTTGCTGGCAGGGTGCCAAGCCAAGACGCCGAAGTTCTTACGAATGCAACTGGTGCAGGCTTGGTTTGTCTTGGAAAAACACACCAGACCGAACTGGCCTTTTCGGGGTTGGGCCTGAACCCGGTTACGGCTTCGCCGCCTTGCGTCAATGACCATCAGGCTGTCTCGGGCGGGTCATCGTCTGGCGCGGGCACGTCGGTCGCCTTCGGTTTGGCGGCGTTGGGCGTTGGTTCGGACACCGGTGGGTCTGTGCGAATCCCATCTGTCTGGAACGATTTGGTTGGGCTGAAGACCAGACATGGGCGGTTGTCGCTGAAAGGCGTTGTGCCGCTTTGCGCCAGATTTGACACCGTTGGTCCTATCTGCCGATCGGTCGAGGATGCGGCTCTGGCGCTGGCGGTTTTGGAAAAGGGAAAACCAGCAAACCTTTCCGGTGCAGAATTGGCTAGCAAACGCTTTGCTATTCTGCGGACACAAGCGTTTCAAAACATAGAAGAAACTCCGGAAGCCGCGTTCATGGGCGCGATCGATCAACTAAAGGCGGCAGGGGCCGTGATCGAAGATATAGATGTGCCAGCGGTTGAACATGCGGCGGCTTTGGGTCCAACGCTGTTTCCGGCTGAAGCGTATGCAACTTGGCGCGACCGCATTGATGCCGATGGTGATAAAATGTACGGACCTGTCCGCACCCGGTTCTTGCAAGGTCAAACGATCAGTGCCGCTGACTTCATCGCGGCCTGGCAACAGCTGGACGGCCTGCGCGATGCCTATGATGCCGCCGTCGACGGTTACGACGCGGTGTTGCTGCCCTCGTGCCCAATCCTGCCACCGAAGATCGACGCCTTGGTGAATGACGAAGCCTATTTTACCGAGCGTAACCTCATGGCGCTACAGAATACCCGGATTGGCAACCTTTTGGGCCTTGCCGCTGTGACGCTGCCAACCCGTGTGCCGTCTTGCGGGATTATGCTGCAAGGGAAGAACGAAGAACGCCTGCTATGGTTGGCGGCGGCTGTGGAACAAGCGTTAAGCTAACCGAGCGCGTTCCAAAAGACACAAAAAATTCCTCGACGCACAAATCGCGATGGACCGGGCAAGACCAAGCCGCTAAACTTTGAAAAAACGGGGCGATACGACCCCGATATTGAGGCAGAGATGGTGTTCCCCGAGCGGTTTTCGAACCTACCGGCATATGCATTTCCGCGTTTGCGGACTTTACTCGACCCGTTTCAGCCGGGTGGCGAGCCTGTCAACCTGACCATCGGCGAACCACGGCACGATTTCCCGGATTTCGTACTGGATAGCATTGCCCAGCACGTGGACGAGTTTCGTAAATACCCGGTGAACGAGGGCGCGCCGGTTTTGCTGGCCGCAATTTCGGAATGGTTGAACCGCCGCTTCGGGATCCGGGTGCCGCCTGAACAGGTCATGACCCTGAACGGCACACGTGAAGGGCTTTACAATGCGGCGATGACGCTCTGCCCCGAAGAAAAGAATGGCACGCCGGTTATTCTAATCCCGAACCCGTTCTATCAGGTTTACGCCATCGCGACAATCTCGGTGGGCGCAGAAGCACAGTATTTGAACGCCACACCCAAAACGGGTTTTCTGCCGGACTTGTCGTCTTTGGATGCGACGACTTTGAACCGGACAACCGCGTTTTACCTTTGTTCCCCCTCGAACCCGCAAGGTGCAGTTGCGTCACGCAACTACTGGCGGGATGCATTGGCATTGGCGGAAAAGTACGACTTCAAGATTTTTTCGGACGAATGCTATTCCGAAGTCTATCGCGACAAGAAACCGGTCAGCGGGTTGCAAATGGCCAGCGAACTTGGTGCCGACCCGGAACGCGTGGTGATCTTTCATTCGCTGTCAAAACGCTCGAACTTGCCGGGTTTGCGGTCCGGCTTCATCGCGGGCGGGCCAGAAAGTATTCGACGCGCAAGACAATTACGGGCCTATGCAGGCACGCCGCTTCCGATGCCGCTTCAGCACGCTGCTGCGCGGGTTTGGGCGGATGAGACCCATGTCGAGGTGAGCCGCAAAAGGTATGTCGCAAAATACGACATCGCCAATGAGGTGTTCGCCGGGATCGAGGGCTGCGGTGCGCCGGAAGCCGGGTTTTTCCTTTGGCTTCCCGTCGATGATGGCGAGGCTGCGACCGTCCGGCTTTGGAAAGAAACTGGGGTTCGCGTGCTTCCGGGCGCGTATCTCGCGCGTGAAGTCGAAGGTGGCAACCCCGGAACTGGCTACATCCGAGTGGCCATGGTGGCAGATGAAGAAGAACTGCAGCGCGGGCTGATTGCCCTTCGCGACTGCATTTACGTGTAAGGGAAGATTGAGGCATGGCGTATCAGGCAAGACACCGCGACCCGCTCTTTGACAGCGACACGCAAGCGATCATTGAAAGACGCGGAAAAGAACTGATTGGGGTTCTCTTGTTGGGTCTGGGTGTACTGTGCCTGTTGGCGCTTTGGTCCTATTCTGCCGATGATCCAAACTGGCTCTCGTCGACCGATGCGCCAGCGCAGAACCTGTTGGGACCGTTGGGCGCAGCGATTGCGTCGCCACTTTACGTGATTGCCGGATATGGCAGTTGGGCGATTGCTTTGATCCTGATCGTCTGGGGCGCGCGATTTGTCTTTCACCTTGGGTCTGATGGCGCGATGGGGCGGCTAATCTTTGCACCGATCGCTGTGGCGCTGATCTCGGTCTATTTCTCAACCCACGTACCCGGAGCCGCGTGGCCGCATTCCTTCGGATTGGGCGGATTGTTTGGCGACACCGTGCTTGGCGCTATCCTTGGCCTGCTACCAGTTCCTGCGGGTTTTGGCCTCAAGATTATGTCTGTGGCGCTGGTTGTGGGGGCTCTTGCGCTATTGGCATATGTGCTTGGATGCGAGCGCCACGAACTTTGGTTGTACACCAGGTATCTGATCGGTGGGCTGATCCTATTATATCACACCGCTTTGTCTGCCTTGGGCCGAGGCGCCTCTGGGACGCTACAGATGGCAAATGCCGCACGCGCGCGCCAGCGCGCTGCAAGTGCCTCGTTTGCCGAAAGGGCTCCACAGGCCGCCGATCTTGGCCATTCCGCCAGCGACGATTTTGATCAGGCGCCCGGCAAAGGTGGTTTGCTTGCGGCCTTGCCGTCGCTTTTGACGCGGCGCGCGCCCGAACAATTTGACGTGGAAGACGTGCCATTCGAACATGACCGCGTCAGCGCACGTATTGCAGATGCCGTCAAAAACCGCGTGCAACGCCCCGAGCTTCGTGCCGAACCACCGGTGTCAGGCGCCGACAGCGTTTCCAAACCGTCGATCGCGATGCTGGATGAAGACGGCGAAATCGCCGAGCTGCGCGCATTGGATGAACAAATGGCGTGGCCAGAACCCGAATTGGTCAATCCTGCCCCGAACCGTATCGTGACACCTGATGCCAAGGCGCGCGTTCAGCACGCCACCAAGAAGCCGACACCATCAAAACGTGCCAAGGCTGAAGCACAACCGTCGCTTTTCGGCGAAGATAGTGACTTTGAAATCCCACCGCTCAGCCTGCTAGAGGACCCGACACATATTGAGCGGCACCACCTTTCGGACGAAGCGCTGGAAGAAAACGCCAGGATGCTGGAAAGCGTTCTGGACGACTATGGTGTGAAAGGCGAAATCGTCAGTGTGCGCCCGGGACCCGTAGTCACAATGTACGAGCTTGAACCGGCGCCGGGCCTCAAGGCCAGCCGCGTTATCGGCCTTGCCGATGATATTGCGCGATCCATGTCCGCCCTGTCCGCCCGTGTGTCCACAGTGCCCGGTCGGTCGGTGATCGGCATCGAGCTTCCGAATGAGAAGCGCGAAATGGTGGTTTTGCGCGAAATGCTGTCAGCCCGGGATTACGGCGATGGCAATCAACGCCTGCCTTTGGCACTTGGAAAAAATATCGGTGGCGATCCTGTCGTCGCGAACCTGGCCAAGATGCCGCACCTGCTGATTGCAGGGACCACCGGCTCGGGTAAATCCGTGGCGATCAACACGATGATCCTGTCGCTGTTGTACAAGCTGACGCCCGAAGATTGTCGGTTGATTATGATCGATCCCAAAATGCTGGAATTGAGCGTCTATGACGGCATTCCACATCTTTTGTCGCCCGTCGTGACGGACCCGAAAAAGGCTGTTGTTGCCCTCAAATGGGTCGTGGGTGAGATGGAAGAGCGTTATCGCAAGATGTCGAAGATGGGCGTGCGAAACATCGAAGGTTTCAACGCGCGCGTCAAAGATGCCCTGTCGAAGGGCGAGATGTTTAGCCGCACCGTTCAGACCGGCTTCGATGATGAGACCGGTGAGCCCATATTTGAGACGGAAGAATTTGCGCCCGAGAAGCTGCCCTATATCGTCGTCATCGTCGATGAGATGGCCGATCTGATGATGGTGGCGGGCAAGGAAATCGAAGCCTGCATTCAGCGCCTCGCACAGATGGCACGTGCTTCCGGCATTCATCTTATCATGGCGACACAGCGCCCCTCGGTTGATGTGATCACCGGGACGATTAAGGCGAACTTCCCAACGCGTATCTCATTCCAGGTGACGTCCAAGGTCGACAGCCGGACTATTCTTGGCGAAATGGGAGCCGAACAGCTTCTGGGGCAGGGGGATATGCTCTATATGGCTGGCGGCGCAAAGATTATCCGTGTCCATGGCCCCTTCGTTTCCGATGAAGAGGTTGAAGAGGTCGTCACCCATTTGAAGAGTTTCGGGACCCCCGACTATGTGTCCAGTGTTCAGGACGGTCCGGATGACGATGCGACGTCGGATATCGACATGGTGCTTGGCCTTGGCGGTAACACGGACGGCGAAGACGCGCTTTATGATCAGGCCGTCGGCATCGTCATCAAAGATCGCAAGTGCTCGACTTCGTACATTCAGCGGAAATTGGCGATTGGCTACAATAAAGCGGCGCGTTTGGTCGAGCAGATGGAAGAGAATGGCCTGGTCAGCGCGGCCAATCATGTTGGCAAACGCGAAATCCTGGTGCCCGAGCAGGCGTGAGTTTGCGCCGCGCGAAGCGCGCCGCGGGTCCGGGGGAAATCATCCCCCGGACACCTTCGCGTATTTGCGACAAGATGAAGATGATAGGCACTGGCACGCGCATGTTATAGCTTGTCACTGGCGGTACGGTGTACGCCAGCCTATATGATTTGGCACAATTGATGAGGCATCGGAATGTATCGCAGGACCTTTATCGCAAGTATGGCTGCGGCTTTTGTGGCCCGGCCGGCACAGGCTGCAAAACTGTCGCTGAATGACCTGTCGCGGTATTTGAACACGATCGAACGGGCCACTTCGGATTTCACGCAGGTCAATGACGATGGTACGCTTTCGACTGGGACCCTGTATCTTCGCCGCCCGGGGCGCATGCGGTTCGAATACAATCCACCCGAAAAGCTTTTGGTCATGGCCGGCGGTGGACAGGTTGGCGTCTTCGATGGCAAGTCAAATGTCCAGAAAGCCGAGCGGTACCCTTTGCGCCGCACGCCGTTGAGCCTGTTGTTGGAAGAAAACGTCAACCTGATGCAGCGGGACATGGTTGTGGGCCACGCGTTTGACGGGACGGCGACGATTGTGACCGCACAAGATCCCGAGCATCCGGAATACGGCACGTTGCAGTTGAAGTTTACCGCCGACCCGATCGAGTTGCGACAGTGGATAGTCACCGACGGTCAGGGGTCGACGACAACCGTGATCCTTGGCCAACTGAACAAAGTCGCCAATCTGTCGCCGACGCTCTTCAATATAAACCACGAAGAAGGGCAGCGAGGCGCTCGCAACTGATCCAGAATTTACCCTGTGCTTCGGCGTGTCAGACCAACCCGCAGGACTTCAGTTGCGTGTCATAAAGAATGGCACGATTGGCGACCTCGTTTGAGACACGCATGAGCCAGCTCTTGTTTCGGTAGCTGCCGCGTGCATATCCCGTACGCCCCTCGTGATACGCAAGATACTGGTTGCGTGCATCATCAAGCGGTATGCCAAGGCCAATGCGGGATTTGTTGAAATACCATCCCATAAAGTCCGTGGCGTCTCGGATGTTGTCGCGTCTGGCGCGCCATCCCCCCTGTTCGTCCTGATACTCCTCCCAGGTGCCATCGAGCGCTTGGCCATAGCCATAAGCGGAACTGATGCGCCCAGATGGAATGACCCCCAGGGTGTACTGCCGCGGCGTGCGCGCGTTCCCGATGAATTTACTCTCCTGGTAGATCGTCGCCATCTGGACGGCGACAGGAACGCCCCATCGGCTTTCTGTCGTTTGCATGGCGTTCAGATAGTGCGGGCGCTGCTTTATGATTGCACACGCGTTGTCGAGATTTTTTGGCGCCTCAAAGCTGCTTGATCCGCAGGCGGATACGAACAAGCACAGAATCAGGGCGCGAATGGGTCTGCTCATGGCCTCAATCCGCTATGTTATTGTTTCCACTTTCATAGCAAATTTTGACCAATCCGCAAAGCTGGATCATCGTGATGTCGTGATACCCCGTGAATTCGTTCATATCTTGACTGTTGGGTGTGCATTCACAATTTGTTTCTTTGTTAATCGGCAAATCTGATCGACAGCGGTCCATGCTGTGCCGTAGGAATACTTAGGGGGTACTGTTATGTTTAGAACGCGTGCCAAATACGCGCTTGGGCAGGTTGTCCGCCACAAAAAGCATCCGTTTCGGGGGGTGGTTTTCGATGTGGATGCGAAGTTTTCAAATACCGAAGAGTGGTATCAGGCCATTCCTGAGGACAGCCGTCCCAGGAAAGATCAGCCGTTTTACCATCTTCTGGCTGAAAACGATCAGAGCTACTACGTGGCTTATGTGTCCGAGCAAAACCTGGTCGCCGACTACTCGGGCGAACCAGTTGAGCATCCCGACTTGCCAGAGTTTTTCGGCGACTTTAACGACGGCCACTATCCCCTGCAGGTTCAACTGAACTAGCAGGGTTGCGTTGACCGGTGCCTTGGAGTTGCCAACACCGGTCAGTAGCCAATGGCACATCCATCTTTGCGGGGGTCTGACCCCCCGACCAGAACTCCACGCTCGTGGTCTATAAAGATCAGCTGCGCACCACCGATGGGATCCGGCGTTCTGGTAAGTGTGTGTCCCTTTTCCTCCAACGCCCGCACCGTTTCGGCGGACAATGTACTTTCGATCCGCAGGGCCCCGGTTTCGGGGTCGGCAAAGGCGCGAGGGCTGTCGGCGGCTGCTTGAGGGTCCATGCCGAAGTCGATCATATTCGACATGACATGTGCATGGCCGGTTGCCTGATATTGGCCACCCATTACGCCAAATGCCATATCGATGCCATTCGCGCCGGAACGCATGGCTGGGATGATGGTATGCATGGGGCGCTTGCCGGGCCCAATTTCGTTCGGGTGGCCGGGGTGCAGATTGAAGCCACAACCTCGGTTATGGAACAAGATGCCAAACTTGTCGCTGGCAATACCGGACCCAAAACTTGCGAAAATGGAATAGATCAAGCTTACTGCCATCCCGTCCCTGTCCACCGCCGTGATAAGAACGGTGTCGCGATGGGTGCCTTCGGCAAGCGGTGGTGGCATCTTCATCGCCACGTTCAAATCGATCAGCGCAGCAAGCTGTGCGGCCGTATCCGGCGATAACATGTGGTCAAGGTGTGCCATATGATCCAGGTCGGCAAGGAACCTGTTCCGGGCGTCATAGGCCAACTTTGTAGCCTCGGCCTCAAGGTGGAAGCGCGCAGCGCCGTGCGGGTCAAGGGCGCCCACGTCGAAGTGGGACAAAATATTGCACATCAAAATCGCGGTTGCACCTTGGCCATTGGGTGGATGTTCCAGAAGATCGTAGCCGCCATATGATCCGGCAATCGGCGTGCCCCATGTGGCTTCAACGCTGCCAAAGTCTTCTGCGGTATGGACGCCGCCCACGGCTTCGAGTGTGGCAAGCATGTCGTCGGCAACCTCGCCTTCGTAAAAGGCACTGCGCCCATCCTTCGCAAGGCGACGCAGAGCCTCCGCCTGCTCGGGAAGCCGTATGGTGTCGCCTTGCGCGAAGGGTCGGCCATCGTTCAGAAAGGCGTGTCGCGCGCTGACATTGAAGGCATCGCCAAGGTCTTTGATGTCGAAGGCGGCACGCGGTGCCAGCGGTACGCCTTCTTCGAAATAGCGGATCGCTGGGGCAAGGGATCGATCAAGTCCGAAGCGCCCGAAGCGTTCGGACAAACGACAAAACCCATCAACG
>JBCCCA010000018.1:0-25004 GCA_039033735.1 Pseudomonadota bacterium | reverse complement strand
CGTGACGGATGACTTTATTGATAGCGCGGGCGACCTGGCGGACCGGCTGGTTGCTTGCGACAGCTACCGCGCCTTGTCCGACGCGATCCGCACGCCGCGCGCGGTTGTTCTGATGGTTCCGGCTGGCGGTCCCGTCGATGCTGTAAGCGCCGAACTGGCCGATGTGCTGGAAAAAGGTGATATGATCGTCGACGCAGGCAATGCGAATTTCCGTGACACCAACCGTCGCGCGGCCGAAGCGGATGACATCAAGGTGATGGGGATCGGAGTGTCTGGCGGTGCGGAGGGCGCGCGCCACGGCCCCTCGATCATGGCCGGTGGCGCACCCGAAGCATGGACGCGCATGAAGCCGATCCTGACGGACATCGCGGCGTCCTATGAGGGGCAGCCCTGCGCCAGCTATATGGGTCCAGAGGGGGCCGGGCATTTTGTGAAGGCGGTCCATAACGGTATTGAGTACGCCGATATGCAGATCATCGCTGAAGCCTATGGCCTTCTGCGCGACGGGCTTGGCGCACCAGCTGCTGAGATCGGCGAGGTCTTTGCGACGTGGAATGACGGGCCGTTGGCCTCGTATCTCATTGAAATTTCGGGCAAGGTTGCCGCCGCTCGCGACCCGGAAACAGGCGATGCGATGCTGGACGTGATCCAGGATCGCGCGGGGCAAAAGGGAACGGGGCGTTGGACAGCCATCGAGGCGCAACACCTGGCCGCCCCCGTCACGGTGATCGAAGCGGCTGTTGCTGCTCGCAACATTTCCGCCATGAAGGACCTTCGCCAGACGGGTGAGACTGTGTTCGGGGCAGCGCCCGATGCCCTGACCCTTGACCACCCGATGATCGAAGGCGCTCTGATCGCGGGCAAAGTCATTTGTTATACGCAGGGGTTTGAAATGCTGCGGCGGGCCAGTGTAAGCTTTGACTGGGACATGCCATTGCCAGAGATTGCCGAAGTCTGGCGCGCGGGCTGTATCATTCGTTCTGACATGCTGAATGACATGGCGGCTGCGCTGCGCGAAGATCGGGATCGGCTGCTGATGTTCGCTCCCCATTTTGCAAACCTTTTGACGACGCATGCACCCGCGCTGCGCTGGGTCGTCGGCGCCGCCCTGGGGGCCGGTCATCCGGTGCCAGCGCTGGCCGCGGCACTTGGGTATTACGATGCCATGCGGACCGGTCGCGGCACCGCAAACATGATCCAGGGTCAACGGGATTACTTTGGCGAACACGGCTTTGAACGTGTAGATCGCGACGGACACGGCTTTCACGGGCCCTGGACCGCCGAGCGGTGAAACGCGACCGCTGGTCTGACCATGCAGTCTTATTATTGGGCGCGGTTGTTCTTGTTGGCCCACTGATCGTTCTGTGCGCCTTATCGGCGACCCCTGGTGGGCTTGGCGGTGCCGGATCACCGGGGCTAAGCGGGCTTTCCCAGAACATTGAAACGCTGAACCGCCGTGTAAGCGATGGGCCCGATCTTTGGGCGATGACAGGGGCGTCGCTTCAAGTAGCGTTAAGTGTTGCGATGGTCACGACCTTGGTCGGCTTTCTTGCCGCCTTTGCTATGACCCAGTTTTCGGTGCAGTGGGTGTTCGGTTTGACGCTACTGACGCTTTATTTCCCGGTCGAAGCGCGGATGTTGCCGACCTTCGATGTGGCCAACACGCTGGGACTGATCGACACCTTACCAGGGCTGGTCTTGCCGATACTGCCCCTCGCCGTCGCGACATTCTATCTGCGGCAGCATTTCTTGACCTTGCCACCGGAACTGGCGGAGGCGGCACAGATTGATGGGGCGGGTCCGTTCAAGTTCATGGTGGATTTCGTCCTGCCGCTGTCACTGGTTCCTGTGGCGACCGTTTTCGTGATCGCGTTCATTCTGGGATGGAACCAGTACCTTTGGCCGCTGATGATCTCGGTCAACGATGTGCGCTATCCTTTGATGCGCGGTTTGAACTTGGTAGGAACAGGCTCGGGCGCCAGCATGGTGATCGCGGTGACCTCACTTGGGCCACCGCTTGTCTTGATGGTGCTTCTTGTCTGGCTGCGAAAGCGCCAGCCGATCTAGTAGGTCACGGCAGCAGGATTTCCACGATCGGTGGCCAGATCAGCATGACGGTCAGCGCGCAAAGCTGGATGCCAATGAAGGGCAGGAAGCCTTTGAAGATGTCGGTCAGTGAAATATGCGGCGGCGCCACGGATTTCAGATAGAACGCGGCAGGTCCAAAGGGCGGCGACAGGAAACTGACCTGCATGTTCATGCAGAACAGTACGCCGAACCAGACGGCAAGATACTTTGGCTGAAGCTCGCCGATCAGCCCGATCTCCTCAATCGGCAGACGCTGCACGATGGGCAGGAAGACGGGGATAATCAGCAAGACGATCCCGACCCAGTCCATAAAGGCGCCCATGAACAAAAGCATGACCATCATCACAAGAATGATGCCCATGGTCGGGAAGTCGGCTCCCAGGATCAGGTTCGCGACGTAAGTCGGGCCGCCTGCAATGGTATAGGCCCCCGCCAAAGCGGTGGCGCCGATGGTCACCCAGATTATCGTGCCTGTGGATTTCAGCGTCCGCATCAGGCTGTCCCACAGCAGGTCAAAGCTGAACTCGCCCCGGAAGATGGCAAGCACCAATACGGCTACCGCGCCCATGCCTGCGGCCTCGGTGATGCCGGTGATCCCACCATAGATCGACCCCATGACAACACCGATCACCACGATCGGGGCAACCAGACCTTTGCCCATCGACCAACCGGTGGCTGTGGCCGTGCCCCCAAAGACGAAGAAGATCAGGCCAAGGCTGACCGCAACCAGCCCCGCGAACCATGGCACAAAGTCTGGCGTTCCCCAGAAGATCGGATCGGTCCCGTCGCCCAGATCGGCGTTTTGTCCGGTGACTGTAAAGAAAAGCGCGCGCGCAAACAGCACAGACGAGAATCCGGCAAGCAGAACGGTCAGGAAGGCCAGGAATAACTTGGTCTTCTCGCTTCCCTCAGGCTCGCCCGGTACCGGTTCGGGCAGGGGGGCATCCTCGGGATGCAATTGCGTGCGGATGATGATGTAGATGATGATGAAGCTTGCCAACATGAAGCCGGGAATGAACGCCGCGGTAAAAAGCGCCTTGATGGAAGTTTCGGTGATCAGGCCATAGATGATCAGAACAATCGACGGCGGGATCATCGTGCCCAGCGAGCCCGAGGCACAGATAGTCCCGATGGCAAGGTTCTGGTTATAGCCCAGCCGAAGCATCTGGGGCAGGGCGATCAGGCCCAGAAGCACAACCTCGCCACCGATGATCCCCGACATGGCGGCCATGATCACGGCCATGATCGACGTGACGATGGCGATGCCGCCGCGTGTGCGGTTCAGCCAGACATTGAGCGAAGAATACATGTCCTTCGCGATGCCCGAACGCTCCAGCAGCGCGGCCATGAAAATGAACAGCGGAATGGATATGAGGACATAGTCCGTTAAGAGCCCGTATATTCGTTGGGCTATGATGTTTAACGGCCCTGACCCTGGCCTGTTTGTCAGCATCCCGTCCCCGAAACTGAACGGGTTGGTCAGAAGCGACGGCTCAAAGCGCATCACAAGCACAAGGACAGCCAGCACGGCCGAGGCCATACCAAGCGGCATTCCGATGGCCAGAAGCACGATCAGTCCCAGCATCAGGACAAGCGAAATGGTTCCGATATCAAGTCCCATCAGTCGCGCTTCCCTTCGCTTCCCTGAATTGATCCACGGGTCACATCCAGGTCGCCTGTGCCTTCTGCGCCCACGCTTGCGCGCAAACGTTCCAGTTCGTCTTCGTCGATGTCATCCGCTGCCGTGTGCAATACGGGTTCGGCGTTCCAGTCCGAGATCAGATTGACCACCGCCTGCACAGCCACCAGCGAAATGATGATAAGGACAGCCGGTTTCAACGTGGCCGGAATGGGCGGGTCAAAAGCCGTGCCGAAGGTTTCCCATCGGTGCAGCTTGTCGAACGCCTCGCCATAGCCGCCATAGACCAGGAAAAAGGCAAATACGACGATCAGCAGCGTCGAAATGCAATCAAACGTGCGTTGCAGCCAGCGCGGGCAGACGTCGTAAAGCAGGAAGATGCGGATATGGCTGCGCTGTTGCATCGCGTAAAGCCCGGCGCACAGGAAGATAAACCCGGCAAGCCAGAGTGAAAGCTCGTTGGCCCAAAGCGTTGGAGCCTCGAAGACATAGCGCAGGATGACCTCGTAGATCATCACGCTGGTGAGCAGCACGACCAGCATCATGGTGACCCGGCCAATGAAGACGGCGGCGCGATCAGCGGCGCGCCAGGCTTCGAATTCCATCGGTGCCCGGCGCACGGTGCGAATGCCGATCATCATGAAAACGGGAAGGCCGATCAGCGCGATATAGTCTACCCAGTCCGCCTCGCCGCCGAAGGGGCCGGCCATACCGGGTGTAACGTCATTTCGGTGATGAAGCCCGCGCAGATTGTCGACCTGGCTGGCATCGGGTGGCACCCAATCAAGGGTAAAGGCGGGCAGATGCCAAACCAACCAACCAGCGCAGAGGATGAAGCAAAGGGGTATGACCCATTCGATCAGGCTGCCTGATTTGTCGTGCATATGTCCCCTCCCGCAGCCACGTTATGGGCCGCTTGCAAACCGTTGATCGGATTGTCGAAAATTAGGTTGGGCCCCGCGACGTCGCGAGGCCCAGATATCTGCCTGAGGCTTAGTTGGACACAAGGCCCAGCTGCGTCAGGTACGCCATGTGGCTGTCAACCAGCGCCTTGGCTTCCGGCGTGGTTGCGAATTCCGGCCAAGTTGCCTGAGCAGCGTTGCGGAATTTCTGCAACTCTTCCGGCGCCCATTGCGACAGGGTCACGCCATCTTCACGAAGTTGCGCAGCAGCTTCTGCATTGGCCTTTTCGAAGGTCAGTGCGGTGCGAAGGGCCAGAGCTTCCATGGCGACCTTCATGATCGTCTGGTGATGCGCAGGCATCGCGTCGAAGACAGTTTTGTTGCACGCTAGGTGATCCGACGGCATCGAGTGGAAGCCGGGGAAGTTCGCGTACTTGACGATGTCATACAGACCAAGGCCGACGTTGTTGGCCAGGCCAGACGCGTCAGCGCCGTCGATGATGCCGGTTTCAAGAGCAGTAAAGATCTCGGTGAAGTCCATGACGATCGGCGAGGCGCCGAGCTTTTCGAAGATCTTGGTTTCCATGCCCGGGGGCGAACGGAATTTCCAGTCTTTGAAGTCTTCGACCTTGGTGATCGGCTTGGAAGACGCAAAGCTTTCCTGGCCATAGACCCACCAGCCGATCAGCTCCATGCCGTACTTGTTGTAAAGCGGTGCTGCAGCTTCTTTGCCGCCACCAAAATACAGCCAGCTGAGCTGCTGATAGGGCGTTTCGTAACCGCCCATGATGTCGCCCACGAACTGGAACGCCGGGTTCTTACCAGTCTGATAGCCACCGCCGGTCATGTCGCAGTCAAGGATGCCAGTCGCTGCGGCATCAAAGGTCTCAACCGATTTCACGACGGAGGACGAGTAGAACATTTCGACCTGAATTTCGCCGTTCGACATTGCAACGATGTCATCTACGTATTGCTGCGCCAACTTGCCGGAGACTGTTTCCGGGGCATAGTGCGTTTGGATACGAAGAGTACTGGTCTGAGCGGACGCAAAGCTCGCTGACAGAGCGATTGCCGAAGCGGCCACGCTCAGTTTCTTAATCAGGTTCATAGTTTCCTCCCTATAGGCCTGATAGCCCGGATTCTCCGGTATGTTATGGATTGCTCCCTAGTGCTGGTAACGGTACCAGTCGGTTTTCCGCTCGTCTATCCTTATTTGATCACGTTGGGCTTGACGTCCGAAAAACACTCTTTCCGAACCGGGCACGCACGGCGTTTGAAGCCGCAAAACGCACCTTCATCGCCCCATCCAGCCGCCATCGACGGTCAGAATCTCACCGTGCACATAAGCCGAGGCGTCCGATGCCAGGAAGACGGCCGGGCCCACGAAATCCTGTGGCGTGCCCCAGCGACCCGCGGGAATTCGATCCAGAATGGCTTTCTGCCGCACCGGGTCATTGCGTAAGGCTTCTGTGTTGTCAGTCGCGATATAGCCCGGCGCGATTGCGTTCACATTCACGCCTTTTGACGCCCATTCATTCGAAAGCGCTTTTGTCAGCTGGCCAATCCCGCCTTTCGAGGCCGCATATCCGGGCACGGTGATGCCACCTTGAAACGTCAGAAGGGATGCGGTGAAGATGATCTTGCCGAAGCCGCGCTCGATCATGCCACGCCCGATTTCGCGGGATAGGACGAATTGCGCGTTCAGGTTTACCTCGATTACGGTGTCCCAGTCTGCATCCGGGTGATCTGCTGCGGGCGCACGCAGGATGGTCCCGGCATTATTCACAAGGATATCCGGCTGAATGCCCGAGCTGCCAAGGGTCGCGATGAAATCGTGCAATGCCGCCCGGTCCGAGAAATCGCACGCATAGCCCTGAAAGTCGCGGCCCATCGCAGTAACCGCCTGTTCGACATCGCTGTCCTTTTCCAGCGTTGCACTGACCCCGACGATGTCGGCGCCAGCGGCCGCCAACCCCTCGGCAATGCCCTTGCCGATGCCGCGCTTGGCACCTGTAACGAGCGCGGTTTTCCCGGAAAGATCAAATAACTTCATTGTTTTACTCGCTTACTTTGATCAGACTTTTGAGCGCGATTGGGCTGCGGTCCAAGGCTTCAAAGGCTGTTTGAATATCGGATAGTGGTGCGATGTCGGTGATGACCGTGTCTGCGTCGACGCCGCCAGACGTGATGATGCCAATGGCCTTTTCATAGTCAGTGGGTTCGTAGACGCGCGCGCCGATCAGTTTGAGTTCGCGCCAGAAGAACTGAAAGAGGTCGATCTGCGGCTTCTGTGCGTGGATGGCCACCATGACGATGCGCGCGCGCGTTGCTGCAACCGCCGTCATTGCATCGACGCCGGGCTGCGTGCCCGAGACTTCGAACACGACATCCGCCCCCTTGTCCCCTGTCCGTGCGTTGATCTCGGCGGCAAGGTCCTGTTCAGCTGGGTTTACGGTGTCAAAGCCCAGTTTCTGGGCTATCGCCAAGCGGTTCGGATTGACTTCGGACACAACGACTTTGCCGCCCGCATCGCGCGCCACCATCGCGACAAGGATGCCAATCGGGCCGCCCCCGATCACCACAACATCTTCGCCGGGCTTTAGGTCGGACAAGCGCACATCGTGGCACGCAACGGCCACCGGTTCGATCAACGCAGCATGGGCCATGTCGATCTCGTCGGGAAGGATGTGAAGCGTATGCGCCGGGATGGTCCAGATTTCCTGCATCGCACCATCGGTATCAAGGCCGAGGAACTTGAGCTTGTGACAGATATGTTGGTGCCCTGCGTCACAGGCCGGACACGCGCCGCAATGGTCAAGCGGACGGACAACGACCTTTTGACCGACAGCGACGTTTGTCACATCAGCGCCAATCGCGCTGACCGTCCCGGACATCTCATGGCCGATGACGCGGTTCAGACCGACCCGAGCGTCCATGTTCCCGTGATAGACATGCATGTCCGTTCCGCAGATGCCGCAGAAGGCAACCCGGACCGAAGCTTCGCCGGGGCCGGGCGGGGGGCAGTCCTTTGCTTCGACCTTAAAGCTCTTGTTGCCGCGATAGAAGGCCGCGGTGATCTGTTCGCTCATGATCAGTCTCCTAAATGGACAGCGACAAGCGCGTCCCAGTCAAATGTCACCCCGATGCCCGGAACATCTGGCGCAACGGCTAGATGTTCCTCGATGACAAGGGGCCGCGTTGTATAACGGTCGATGGGAAAGCTGTGCACTTCCAGCCAACCGGCATTCGTTTGGGCGGACACAAGGCTGACATGAAGCTCCTGCATCCCGTGGCTGCAAGCAGGGACACCGCGCGTCTTGGCCATTTGTGCCACGCGCAACCACCCGGTGATCCCCCCGCAGTTCGATGCATCCGGCTGGATATAGGACAGTTTCGCATCGTTAAAGGCGTATTCAAATTCGTGCAGCGTGTGCAAGTTCTCACCCATGGCCAGTGGCACGTCTGTCGCTTCAGCGATCCGTCCGAACCCCTTGTAGTCATCCGGCACGGTCGGCTCCTCGAACCAAAGGATGTTGAAAGGCGCCATCGCCTTGGCCGCCGCGATCGCTTGATCAACGCTCATGGCGTAATTCGCATCCACCATGAACGCCACGTCGGGCCCGATCAGGGCGCGCACTGCCGCGATCCGCTCGATATCTTCGTCCAGCGTCGGTTGCCCGATCTTGATTTTCACCCCGTTGAATCCGCGCGCCAGATATCCCTCAATCGATGCCAGAAGCTTGGGAAGCGGAAAATTCAGATCGATCCCGCCCGCATAGGCCTTGCATGTTCCGGAGTGCCCACCGGCCATCTGGCACAGCGACGCGCCACGTGTTTTGCCGCGAATGTCCCAAAGCGCGATGTCGATTGCCGAAATGGCGAAACTGGCGATCCCACCGCGGCCGATGTAGTGCACATGCCATTGCATTGCATCAAACAGCGCATCGATGTCGGTCGGATCTTTCCCGATCAGAAAGGGTGTCATGTCATGATCGATCATGGCCTTGATCGCGTGGCCACCCTTACCGCCGGTATAGGAATAACCCGTTCCTTCTGATCCGTCTGTGCATGTGATGGTTGCGGTGACCAATTCGAAGTGCGTGTGGTCGCCATGCTTGGCATCTGAAAGCACTTCATCTAGCGGAATCGCAAAACGCCGTGCCGTGACCTTTTCGATCGCCGTCATAAAATGTCTTTCCCTCCCCGACGCGACGCTTGAATTGGAAGCTCCGGTCTGCTCTTTTGGTACGACCAAAGCGGGGGGAGATGTCAATGGCAAAAGATCAAGCCGATGAAATTGATGGGGGCTCGAAAGAGCGCGCAGCGGATCGGTTGTTCCAAACTTTTGTCGAGAAGATCGAAAGCGGCGCATTAAGGGATGGTGATGCGCTGCCGCCCGAGCGCGAGATCGTCGCCACCTATGGGGTTAGCCGCACAGTTGCACGTGAAGCCGTGCAAGCCCTGGCCAGCCGGGGCCTTGTCGAAGCGCGCCCTCGCTATCGCCCCATAGTGCGTCGTCCAAGCTTTGAGGCCGCGTTCCAGACCGTTGGAACCATGGTCGAGCGTGTGCTTCGCGAGAAAGGCGGTGTGCGCAATATGTTTGAAACGCGCATCCTTATCGAAGCGGCACTGGTGCGTCGCGCTGCCAGTGTCGCGACGGTGTCGCAGGTTTCCCAATTGGCGCGCGCGCTTTACGCAAACAAAAGATCAGTCGAAGACAGCCAACGTTTTTACGAAACCGATCAGGCTTTCCATCGCGTGTTCTATGAAATCGCTGAGAACCCGGTTCTGGTTGCGACACATGCCGCCTTCGTCGAATGGCTTTCGCCGCATTGGGTACAGATGACGGACCTTGTCGAGCGAAACGAACGGAACTTCGAAGCACATCAGGCGATCTTTGACGCCATCCAAAACGGCGACCCTGATGCTGCGGAACGTGCTCTTTGCGCGCACCTGGAAGAGGCATGGGCGCAGGTGCGCGACACTTTCGAATAGCAGCCGCCGGGGATCAGACGGCGTCGGGCATCGCACGGCTGAATAGTGGGCAAGACGCGGCACACGAAATACCGGCGGATCGTACCCACTTGCAACAGAACGCTTCGGACCCTGGCAACCTTGTCGATGGGCCGCCCGATCAGGGTATCGCCTTTCCAGATGCGGCCTGTCCAATCGAACACTGGTTGCAAGCGTTCCTTATCGCAAAAAGGCGCAGTTTCGCGATAGGTTGAGACTGAACGCAAAGAGGTGTGCATGAACCGCTGGGTTCTGGACGAAACTTACAAGACGACAGCAGGCTCGGTCGCGGCTGGACGTGCTGGCTCTGGGCCTGACTTGGTGCTGGCGCATGGATGGCCCTGGTCTTCCTATTCCTGGCACCGGGTCATCCCCGCGTTGGCACAGTCCTTTACCGTCCATTGGTACGATATGCCCGGATATGGCAGATCGGACAAATCGGAAGAACAACGCACCTCTCTCGATGTGCAGGGCGAGGTGTTCGCCGAGATGATGGTCCACTGGGGGCTTTCGAAGCCCAGCATTGTTGCTCATGATTTCGGCGGTGCGACGACGCTTAGGGCGCATCTGTTGCATGGATGCGAATTCGAGAATTTCGTCCTCATGAACGTCGTCGCGATGCGTCCATGGGGCTCGGATTTCTTCGATCATGTCGGGCGACATGTTGATGCGTTTCAAGGCTTGCCGCAGCACATTCATGAAGCGATCGTGGCCGCCTATATCAGGGGTGCTTTGGTCAATGATATTCCCGTTGAAGACTTTGAAGCGTTGGTTGCACCTTGGCTGACCAAAGATGGCGCGCCGAGTTTTTATCGGCAATTTGCTCAAGCTGACGAAAAGTACACGGAAGAGGTTGAACCACTGTTCGGTCAAGTCCGTTGCCCCGTGAAAATCCTTTGGGGTGAAGATGATCCGTGGATACCGCTTGAGCGTGGCAAAGCGCTGCATCAGCTTATGCCCAAGGCAGCGTTCGCCACTCTTGCGGGCGCGGGTCACATGCCGCAACTTGAAACGACGGATGCAGTCCTTGAGGAAGTTCTCAGCTTTCTTCTGTAGAGCCAGACCGCATAAACGGTTGAGCTCGCTTGTTGAAGCATCCGACACTTTGGACTTTCCCGCACCTTGAAAGCGGCGCTGTCGTTCGCTGCTTACGTCAAGCAAAAGAGGTTGAAGGCAAACGGTAAAAGGAAGATGGGCTCTTCCTAGGAGCCACGCTGCCGCCGGAGGCGTGTTTGCAATCGTCTTGTTCGCAATGTGGTCCCTGAATGCCTTATGGGCGATCTACGAGGAAGTCGGGCCAGATGCCGGTTCTTTCGATGGCGTGTTCCGCGTTCCCATCTGCAAAGAAGCCAAAGCCCGGAATGAGCGCCGAGGCAATCCCGTAAGCACGCGCCCCAAGAATATCGGTGTGCAGGCTGTCCCCTACCATGACGACGCGCGAGCGATCGACGTGGCCCAAGCGCTTGAAGACCATGTCGAAGATGTTGGCGAAGGGTTTGCCATAGAACTCCGGCTTGACGTCGGACACATCCGCAAGCCTGTGTGCGATATGGCCGGGTTCGACGGAAAAGCCGGTCTCACGCGGGGCAACGATATCTGGGTTCGCGACTAAGACGGGTTTGCTACGCTGTTGTAACGCTGTTTCCAACAGGGCTTGCCGTGCGTCCGTCCAGTCCCCGGTTCCGATCAGCAAGACAGAATCGCAGGTTTCATAAAGCGCCGGATCATCTTCCAGCACCTTCGCGTGCGACAGGTCCAGGTCCCTCAGGTCGGCGGCGTCGGGCGCAACGACGCCCCAAAGCTGTTCCCTGTTGCCATTCATCATTGCTGAGAAAGTCTGGCGGCTGGTAATAATGTTGTCCTGTGCAAAGGCGAAGCCCAACGCTGTATACTTCGTCAAAAGGTCTGCCGTGCCGACGCTGGCCGCATTCGAAACGACCAGCACACGTTTGCCATCCCTTTGAAGTTTGGCCACGCTTTTTGGTGCGCCTGGGATGACGGTCTCGCCCACATTCAGGACGCCAAAAGCATCCAGAAGGAACACATCGAACCGACCCGAGAGGACCGACAGTGAGGCGACGCGTTCTATCGCATCCAGTTTGGGCGTCGGGGCCGGTAGCCGATGCCGCGCGGCCTCGTAGGCGTCGAGGGCCTCGTCCGCGGTCATCGACATCATATGATCGCGCCCCGCACCTTTGCCGAAACCCATTCGCTGACCACCACCGCAACAAGGATGACCAGCAGGATCAGGCTGACTTGCGGCCAGGCCAAAACGTTCAGTGAGGCAGAAAGTTGCAAGCCAATTCCGCCCGCGCCGACAAGACCAAGGACAGTGCTTTCGCGGATGTTGATATCCCAGCGGAAGACGGCGATGCCTGCAAAAGCGGGCAGGATCTGCGGAACGATGCCATAGGCCATGACCTGCCAACGGCTGGCCCCTGTTGCGATAATCGCTTCAACCTGCGTGTGGTCAATTTCCTCGATCGCTTCGTAAAGCAGTTTTGCGCAGAAGCCGATGGATCGAATCGCAATCGCGATGACACCAGCAAAAACACCTGGGCCGATGATCGCGATCAGCAGCAACGCCCAGATCAACGAGTTGATGGACCGTGTCGAGACGATGACCAAAAGCGCTATGGGACGAATGAACAGCGCGGATGGTGTCGTGTTGCGCGCGGCCAGAAATGCGACGGGAACTGCAAGGCACAGCGCGATGAGCGTGCCCAGAGTTGCGATGTTCAATGTGTCCCAGATTGGGCGCCCAAGTTGCGTGATGTATTCCCAACGCGGCGGCGTCGCGCGGGTCCAGATGTCATTCGCGATACGCGGCGCATCCCACACGAAGAACCATGTGGTTGAATCCGAGATGCGCTGCCAGCAGACCAGAAAGACGGCTAGCCCGATCAACCAGCCGAACCAGCGGACCATGCTTTCGCCCGTCGTGCGTCGCCGCCAAATGTTCGCGCCTTCGCGTTCGAGAACAGGCATTACTGCACCTTGGCACGAATGATGCCGGACAAGTATTCCAGCGCCATGACGATCCCGATGATCAGCAACAGGATCGCGGCGGCTGTGTCATATTCGTATCTGTCAAAGGCAGTGTTCAGTGTCGCCCCGATCCCGCCTGCACCAACAAGGCCAAGGATTGCGCTTTCCCGGAAGTTGATATCGATCCGGTACATGGAAAGCCCAACAAGTCGTGGCATGACTTGGGGTTGCACGCCGTAATTGATCCATTGCATCCAGCGCGCGCCGCTGGCCTTGATCGCTTCGGCCTGCACCTTGTCCATCGACTCGATGTCTTCGGCAAGGAGTTTGGACAGAAAACCGATGGTCGCGAAGGACAGCGTCAGGAACCCTGCAAGCGGTCCGAACCCGAAAATCGCCACCAGCAGGATCGCAACGATGATCTCCTGCAGGGCGCGGCTGATGGCGACGATGCCGCGACAAATCATATAGACCGGCAGGGGCGCGATATTGCGCGCCGCCCCCAGTCCGATGGGGATCGAAATGAGGATACCCACGACCGAGGCCGCGACAGTCATCACGATGCTTTCCAGAAGCCCCTCCCAGATATCGCTCCACCGCGACGTGAAATCAGGGCTGGTAAATGCCAGAACAAAGGCCGCGCCGCGGTCAAGCCCTTCATAGACGCGGCCCCAATCGACCTCGATCGTCATGAACGCTGCAATCAGATAGGCGACAAACCCTGCCGCCAAAGCCAATCGCAGCCAGACACGTTTGACAAAGGGTGGCTTCCTCCAGCCGCGGCCCAGCATGTCATCCAATTCGCGATGGCTCATTCGGCGGCCTCGATCTCGTCGTCATCGGAAACCGCTTCGATCGTCGCTTCCCAGTCCTCTTCGCCGTAGATTTCGGTCAGTTTGTCGGGCGTCAGGCCGGTTGGACCGCCGTCATAGACGATTTCGCCAAAACGCAGACCAACAACGCGGGGGACAAACATCTGCGCCAGCGCCACATCGTGGATATTGATGATCGCAGCCAGCCCGCGCTCCTGACAGAGTTCTGTGATTAGTCGCATGATCTGGCGGCTGGTTTTCGGATCGAGTGAGGCGGTGGGTTCGTCCACCAGCAAAAGCTTTGGGTTCTGGATCAGCGCACGGCAGATACCGACCCGTTGCCGTTGACCTCCCGACAGTTCATCGGCGCGCTTGTCTGCCATGTGCAGCAAACCCACTCGGTCAAGCAGGCGGAAGGCTTCGTCAACATCCGTCCGCGGGTAACGGCGAAGAAAAGACCGCCAGAACCCGACATAGCCCAAGCGGCCGGACAGGACGTTTTCCATCACCGTCAGCCGTTCCACCAGTGCATATTCCTGAAAGATCATTCCCATTTCGCGTCGCGCTTTCCTAAGCGCACCCGAGCCGAGCTTGGTCAGGTCCATCTCGTCCAAGACCACCGCGCCGCTGGTGGGTTCTACCAAACGGTTGATGCAGCGGATCATGGTCGACTTGCCCGCGCCGGACGGCCCGATGAGGGCCAGAACCTGTCCCTTGGGCACCTCCAGATCAATCGCCTTAAGCGCCTGATCGCCGGTTTTGTACGTCTTTGTCAGCTTTTGAAGGCGCAGCATAAATTAGCCCCTAACGCGGCAGTGCGACAGGCCCGAGACGGGCCTGTCCTTGGCTGTTTCAGATCACTGGCAGGCGTAGGATACGCCGTTAGCCGTGTCGATCTTGCGAATGACTTCCCAAAATTCCTGGTACGTCATTTCAAGGAACTGGCCTTCGTTCGACTTCGAGAATTCGGCCTCCAACGTCGTGCCTTCCCATTCGAAGCTGAAGAACGCATTGCGGATGCTGTCTTGCAGTTCGGGCGTCAGGTTATAAACGGTACCGAAGCCTGTTGTTGGGAATGTCTGCGATTTGTAGATGACCGTTACGTCGTCTTCGCTGATGACATCGCGCGAGATCATCCGCGACTTGACCGAGTTTGCAATCGAGGCCGCCATATAGTCCTTGTTTGCCACGCCTAGGATCGAATTGTCATGCTTGCCCGAAAAAACCGGTTCAAAGTCCCGCTCGGGCAGCATGTCGAAGTCACCTTTCAGGATCGCTGAAGGCGCTTTGAAGCCCGAGTTCGACGTGGGCGAAGTAAAGGCCAGCTGCTTGCCCTTGATGTCTTCCACGCTTTCAATGCCCGAGCCGGGGAAGGTGATGATCTCCATCTCGTAGCCGAAATTGCCGTCCTTGGATGCCATGATGGTAAACGGACGGAAGCCGGCGCAGTTCACGGCCAGCGGGTTGGAGCCGGTGTTGAAGCCGGCGATGTGCAGGCGGCCTGAACGCATCGCCTCGATCTGGGCTGCATTGTTCTGGACCGGGAAGAACACGACATCCTTGCCGGTTTCGGCTTCCAGATGCTCCAGGAAATCTGACCATGCGGTCTTATAGACGGCGGGGTCTTCGACCGGTGTATACGCAAAGATCAACGTGTCCGGGTCGATCTGATCAGCTGCATCTGCGGGGATGTCCGCGATCAGGTCGCCATCGGCGTCGCAGAAGCGTTCGTCGAGATCGCCGCGCGGGCAATCCTGTGCCGAGGCGGTCCCACCAAGTGAAAAGAGTGCAATGGCCGATGCGCCAAGCAGGAATGTCAGATTCAGTTTCATTTTATCCTCCCAGATATGTGGTTCTTATGACCGTGATTTGTTGATTGCTATGTGTAACGTGCGTTGTTCAGCTGGCCACCACCGTCTCCACGCAAGCGGCTTCCAAGGCGGCTTGCAGACTTCCCTGCGGGCGCTGATCAACGACAATCGTATTCAAGTCGGCCAGATCACCGACATGGGCCAGACCCTTGCGACCGAATTTTTCGGAGTCGATCAGAAGGTGACGATGCGTCGAGCGTTGCAACATCATACGTTTCACCGCCGCGAACCCGCGTACCGATTCCGATGGGCCCTCTTCGGAAAACCCCGACGAGCCAATCATACAACGATCCACGTTGAAACGGGCCAGGAATTCCAGGGTTTCTGTTCCCACCACAGCGGATTCGGCTGCAAGATACTCGCCTGGACAAAGAAGGACTTGCGCCGTGCCATGGCCTAGCGTCATCGCGACCGGAATCGAATTTGTGATGACGGTGCAAGGTGTGCCCAGATAAGCCAACGCGCGCGCCATCTGGATGGTGGTCGATCCCGAATCGATCATCACCGTTTCGCCATCCCCCACAAGGTCTGCGGCCCGCTGTCCAATGCGTTCTCGCTCGTCGATCCGGGCGCTTTCCCGCTCGTTCAGGCTTGGGTAGTGGCCTTGTGTCGGTGCGGACGCGCCTCCGTGGGCCCGGGCAATAAGACCTTCACCGGACAATGCATCGAAATCGCGACGCACAGTTTCGGTCGAGACGTTGAACCGCGCGGCCAGCTCACTGATCCGAACATGCGGGCGCAGCTTAAGCTCCAGCAGTATCTGGCGCCGCCGTTCACCTTTCTTGAAGCGAGCTTGGTCTTTTTGCTTGGCTTTAGACTTGCCCATCCAACCCGTCCGAAGTTCTCTCTTGGAACAGATTGTGGCCTTTCAAACGGTAGTTCAACATTTTTGTTGCATAAACCACGTTTCAATGTGAACTTTCTAGGTAACAACAAGGAATTGAAGGATTTGCTCAGGCAAGCGCCGCATCGCTGTACCAACAACGTACATGTGCTCCCATGATCGTATTGGCTGCACATCTTGCCGCTGCCGTGGCTTTGTTGCTTTGGTCGGTTCGTCTGATCCGAACCGGCATAGAACGGGCCTTCATGCCAGAGTTGAAGCGGCGCCTTAAAGGCCTTTCAGGCAGTCGTCTCTCGGCGGCGTCCGGTGGCATGCTCGCCGCAATGGCAATGCAAAGCGCGACCGCGGTTTCCCTGATTGCGGCTGGTTTTGCAGTGTCCGGCATGTTGACGGCGCCCGCGGCACTTGCATTGATCCTTGGGGCCGAGCTTGGCTCTGCTCTGATGGCGCAGGTGCTGTTTCTGCCGGTTCAGCAGGCCATTCCGTTTGTATTGCTTGCTGGAATCGTGACGTTCTTCAAAGCGCGTAACCGTAAGACCAAGCAAGTTGGTCGTATCCTGATTGGCTTCGCGCTTGTGCTGGTTTCCCTGGATATGATCCGTTTGGCCACGGCACCCATCAGTGGAAACGAGATCGTCCAGTCCATTGCAGCCTATTTCAAAAACGATCTTCTTAGCGCATTTGTGCTGGCATCCATTATGGCTTGGCTCATGCATTCCAGTCTTGCGGCCGTCCTAACGTTTGCCACATTCGCTGCAACCGGGTTGATCTCGGCACAGGTTGCGGCTGCCATGGTCATCGGTGCGAACCTTGGCGGCGCCGTCATTCCGTTTGCGCTGCTTTTGCGATCTGAACGCCCCGCACGCCTGATTGTTCTTGCAAATCTTATTGCGCGTGGCGGGATCACACTGGCCTTTCTTGCACCACTGCTGCTTGGTGCACTTCAACCCATATTGTCAAACGCTGCGGCCGGCCAGCAGGCGATCGTGCTTCACATCGCACTGAACCTGACGGTGCTTGTGATTTCCCTTCCACTTGTGCCGGTCCTGCTTCGCGTAAGCGAATACTCGGTGCCGGAGCGCGCCGAGGGAAACTCCAGCATAACTGTTCTGGACGAAAGCGCGTTAGACCATACGCCGCTTGCGCTGGCGTGCGCGCAACGGGAATTGCTTCGTCTAGCGGAAACGGTGCAATCGATCCTGGTGCCTGTCATGAGCCTGTTCCGGACGTGGACGCCGGACGTCGCGCGGATGATCGAGCTGCGTGAGGATAAGATCGACCAAATGCACTTTGAGACCAAGATCTACATCTCGCACCTGCGAGAACGTGATCTGTCCGAGGCAGAAACTAAGAAGACGTTGGAAGTCGTCGCCGTGGCCAACAGCTTGGAAGAGGCCGGCGACCGGATTGCAGTCAACCTGATCGCATTGGCCCAAAAAATGCGGGACGGTGGCCTTGCATTTTCCGAAGAAGGGACGCGCGATCTGGAGCATTTCCACGATCAGGTTGTCACCAACGGCCAGCTCGCGCTGCAGGTTTTGACCACGGGTGATGCCGAAGCCGCCCGACAACTGGTCGTCGAAAAGGACCGCATTCGGGTTGAGGAACAGCGTCTGCAGGAACGCCATCTGAAACGCTTGCAGCAGGGTGGGACGGCCAGCATCGAGACGACGAATATTCATCAGGAAGTGCTGCGACTGTTGAAGCAGGTCAATGCCACTTTGAGTTATGTCGCCTATCCGATTGCCGAGGAAACCGGCGACTTGCTGGAAAGTCGTCTGTCGCGACAGACGCGCGCCGGAGGATTGGCATGAGCAAAAAGGTCGCCTTGGCCGAACAGATTGCGGCACTTCCCATCCATTGGGACAAAAACGGCAAGGTGCGGGTCTTGATGGTTACATCGCGTGATCGAGGTCGCTGGGTCATGCCCAAGGGCTGGACGATGGACGGTAAGAAACCCTGGCAAGCGGCGAAGATCGAAGCGCTTGAGGAAGCGGGTGCAGTCGGGTTCGTGTCTGATAAGAAGATCGGAGCCTATCACTATAGGAAGCGGTTGGAAAAAGGGCGATCGGTTAAGTGTCGGGTGACGGTCTATCCGATGATCGTGGACAAGCTCAAACCTCGCTGGAAAGAGCGCAAAGAGCGCAAACGCCATTGGTTCTCGCTCAGCAAGGCAGCAAAGCTTGTTGATGAGCCAGAATTGACCGACTTGCTTCGGGACCTGTTAAAAAATCCTGAGAAACTGACGGATCGCGAAGATTTGCGTCCTGCCGCCTGAGGCCGGACACTGAAAAGCCGGGGGACACCGGCATGCTTAGACCCATGGGAGGGAAAAACATGAAGAAACTTACACTGACAGCGGCGGGTTCACTGATCGCGGTGACGGCATCGCTCGGCGCGGCACAAGCCGACAAGTTGACACTTTATTGCTCGGCACAGGAAGACTGGTGCCAGTTGATGGCGCGCAGCTTTGAGGATGCGACCGGCGTTGACGTCGACATGACGCGGAAATCCTCGGGCGAGACGTTTGCCCAGATCCGTGCCGAAAGCTCGAACCCGAAAGGCGACGTCTGGTGGGGTGGAACCGGCGACCCGCACCTGCAGGCGGCCGAAGAAGGACTTACGATGGAGTATATGTCGCCGATGCGCGAACAACTGCATCCATGGGCGATTTCTCAGGCCGAAAGCGCGGGCAACAAAACAATCGGCATCTATTCGGGTGCGTTGGGTTATGGATATAACACCGACCTGATTGCCGCGAATAATCTGCCTGAACCGGCATGTTGGAAAGACCTGCTGAAGCCCGAGTACAAGGGCCACGTGCAGATGGCGAACCCGAATTCATCTGGCACGGCCTATACGACGCTCGCATCCATGGTTCAGATCTTTGGTGAGGACGAGGGTTTTGAGTTCATGAAGGGGCTTCATGCCAATGTGAACCAGTACACCAAGTCGGGATCGGCTCCGATCAAGGCGGCGGGCCGTGGTGAAAACACCATCGGCATCGTGTTCATGCATGACGCGGTGGCGCAGGCCGTGTCGGGTTTCCCGGTCAAAGTCGTCGCCCCGTGCGAAGGCACCGGTTACGAGATCGGTTCAATGTCGATCATTGATGGCGCGCGCAATGAAGACGAAGCAAAGCAATTCTATGACTGGGCACTCAGCGCCGAGGCACAGAACTTGGCACTTCAGGTCAATGCGTTCCAGGTGCCGTCGAACACCGGCGCGGAAACGTCGGAAAGCGCACCGGACATGTCAACGATCAAACTGATCGATTACGACTTCAAGAAGTACGGCTCTTCGGATGAGCGCAAGCGCCTGCTTCAGAAATGGGATGAAGAGGTTTCGGTCCTGCCGCAGTAAGTGACCGACCTTTCAAATCAAAGACGTCCCGGGGCAGACCCGGGACCTCTGGTCGACGGCGCCGCTTCGGATCGTGTCCGGGGCAAACCGTCGGCTGTTCTGCTCTTCTGGGTATTGGCCGGCTGGGTCGGGTTCTGTTTGCTGCCGTGGTACATGGTCGAGGACGGCATCTGGTCGTTCGCATGGCTGTTTGACGGCTATCCGTTCGACGAAGACTACGCGCCAGGATTGTTCCTGATCGGGCAGGGGGAGAAGCTATGGCTCGCACCGCTGCTGATCCCGCTTTCTCTGCCGCTGTTCGCGTTCGGACGGGCCAAGTCCGACCCGCTATACGCGAAATTGCTGATCCTTTCCGGTGCGCTTGGCTTTGGTTGGTTGATTGCGCAAGGGTTCAGTATCGGCATTCGTGGTTTCAACTATGGCTGGTTGGAGGCGCTTTTCGGCGACCTCAAGATCCGCCAGTTCGGCATGGGCTACGGCGCGATGATCTGCGCGTCCGCTTTTTTGTTCCTGCTGACGCAAGGCATCGCTGCGCGAGGTGCGATCAATGGCGACGTCTTTGTCGTCAGCGCCATAGGCGGCGTCATCGCCATCGTCACGGCCTTTGTGTTCTACCCGATTGCCAATATGCTATTCTCGGCTTTCGTCACTGAGGACGGAACCTATTCGCTTTCGGTCTTTGCGGCAAAGTTTCTGGACGATCGGCTTTGGGGCCTCGGTTGCCTCTGGGGCGCCCGCTGCGGTGCGGCCTGGAACTCGCTGTTCCTTGCCATCGCTGTCGGTTTCTTGACCACAGCGCTGGGCCTTTGCTTCGCGCTTGTCGTCACCCGCTCCGGCTTTCGCTATAAGCGTGCCATTCGCGCGCTGACCGTTCTGCCGATCATCACGCCGCCCTTCGTGATCGGCTTGGCGCTTATCCTGCTTTTTGGGCTTTCTGGTTCCATCACAGTGTTCTTCGCCGAGCTCTTCGGGATCCAGCCTACGCGCTGGCTCTACGGCGCCCCAGGTGTTCTCATTGCGCAAACACTTGCTTTCACGCCAATCGCCTTTCTTGTGCTGATTGGAGTGGTCGAGGGCGTCTCGCCGTCGATGGAGGAGGCGTCGCAGACCCTGCGCGCCAACCGCTGGCAAACCTTCCGTACGGTGTCGTTGCCGCTGATGCGACCTGGCCTTGCCAACGCGTTCCTTTTGGGGTTCATCGAAAGCATGGCGGATTTTGGCAATCCGCTGGTCTTGGGCGGCAACTTTGACGTGCTGTCGACTGAGATCTTCTTCGCCATTGTGGGTGCGCAATACGATCAGGGCCGCGCCGCTGTGTTGGCTATGGTGCTGCTCTTTTTCACGCTCTCGGCATTTTATGCGCAGCGCGCTTGGCTTGGCAAAAAGAGCTATACGACGGTCACCGGCAAAGGCGATGCGGGCGTGCACCCTCTGATGCCCACCGGCCTTGCTATCCCCGTGCTGATCGTTGCGCTCGGTTGGGCGCTTTTCACCGCCGTGGTCTATGCGATGATTATCTATGGCAGCGTTGTCGAGTTGTGGGGGGTCAACAATACGCTGACCTTCAAGCACTATGTCACCGCGTTTTCCATTCGCTTCGAAGAGGAAGGCATCCGCTGGACGGGCGCGGCCTGGGACAGTTTCTGGACTACCATCACTATCGCCGCCATCGCAGCCCCTTTAACGGCAGCGGTCGGGCTGGTCACGGCCTATCTGCTGACCCGCCAAAGCTTTGCAGGCAAAAATGCATTTGAGTTCGGCACCATGCTGAGCTTTGCTATTCCTGGCACCGTGATTGGCGTCAGCTATATCCTTGCCTTCAACGTGCCACCGATTGAGATCACTGGCACGGGGGTGATCCTGGTTATCAGCTTTATCTTCCGCAACATGCCCGTGGGCGTTCGCGCCGGGATTGCAAGCATGTCGCAACTCGACAAGTCGCTGGATGAGTCGTCCCTGACCCTGGGTGCAAACTCGTGGCAAACCTTCCGCCGCATTGTCCTGCCGCTGCTGCGTCCCGCCATCCTTGCTGCACTCGTCTATAGTTTTGTGCGCGCCATGACGGCGATATCTGCAGTGATCTTCCTCGTCTCGGCTAAGTATGACATGGCGACCAGTTATATCATCGGGCGGGTGGAAAATAACGACTACGGTCTTGCCATCGCCTATTCCACGACGCTGATCTTTGTGATGCTATCGGCGGTCGGGCTACTGCAATTCCTCGTCGGACGGGTCCAGATCGGACGCCGCAATATGCTTGCTGCAAAGGACACGACATGAGCGATCCCCAGATCAGTTCTAAGGCTGCACCGGTACGGTTCGAAAACGTCTCGAAAGTATTTGGCAAAGATGTCGTCGCCGTCGATAGCATCGATTTGCATGTGGACGCAGGCAAACTGGTGACGCTTCTTGGTCCCTCGGGCTGCGGCAAGACCACCACGCTGCGCATGATTGCCGGGCTGGAAATGGCAAGCTCGGGCCGTATCCTGATCGGCGACCGCGACGTGACAAAGCTGCCCGCCACCGATCGCGATGTGTCTATGGTGTTCCAATCCTATGCTCTGTTTCCGCATATGAGCGTCTTGGAGAATGTGAAGTACGGCCTGACCTTCTCGGGCTTCGGCAAAGAGGAAGCGCGGGAGCGGGCGCTGAAGGGCCTTGACCTCGTCGGTCTGAAGGGCTTCGACAAACGCTTACCTTCCGAACTTTCCGGCGGTCAACAGCAACGCGTGGCTGTGGCCCGCGCATTGGTTCTGGAACCACAAGTGCTGCTTTTTGACGAGCCGCTTTCCAACCTTGACGCCAAGTTGCGTCGACAGGTGCGCGAGGACATTCGCGCCATTCAGCAGGACCTCGGACTGACCGTTGTCTACGTTACACACGATCAGGAAGAAGCCCTTGCGGTGTCCGACGAAATCGTCGTCATGCGCAACGCTGCCATTGCCCAAATTGGCACGCCACGCCAGCTTTACGACGCCCCGAACGACCGCTTCGTGGCTGACTTTATCGGCGAGGCCAATCTGCTGGAGTGTCGGATCGTTTCGGTGGATGGCGAAACTGCTACGATTGAGATTGATGGTCATGATCACCGTTTGTCTTCGCGGGGGCTCGCGCCGGGTGCGGCGACCTTGGCGGTGCGTCCGTCGCGCGTAGTGATCGGGGATGGCGAAGGGATTGCCGCTACGGTGGCCAAGGCGACCTATGTGGGCGTTCGTATGGAATACACGCTGACAGGCACCTTCGGTCAGGTCTTTGCGGTGCAAGATGACGTGGACGATCCGCTTGAGCCGGGGACGGATGTCAAGATGTCCTTCGCCGCAAAAGGCCCGGTTCTGCTGCCGCAATAGATGATGACAAAGCTGATCTTCATCACCCATCCCGAGGTCGAAATCGACCCGGACCGCCCGATCACCGATTGGAAGCTGGCCCCCATAGGCCGTGCCCGCACCAAAACTTTTGCGTCGCATCCATTGATGTCCGGCGTCACCGCCATCTGGAGCAGCACGGAACGTAAAGCCTTCGAAACCGCAGAAATCCTCGCTGCTCCGAAAGCACTCGGTGTTCGCAAGCAAACGGACCTTGGTGAAAACGACCGCAGCGCAACCGGTTTCCTGCCTCGCGATGCTTTTGAGGCTGCGGCGGACGCCTTCTTTACAAACTCCGACCATAGCTTCCGCGGCTGGGAGCGCGCTGTCGACGCGCAAGACCGGGTTGCTAACGCCGTCCGCAGCATCGTGGCCAATCACAAAAGTGGTGATCTGGCGATTGCCTCGCACGGTGCAGTGGGAACCCTTCTCTGGTGCCATCTGATGGCGCTGCCTATTGACCGGTGCCACGATCAACCGTCGCAAGGGCATTACTGGTGCGCAGACCTAGCCACCTTAACCCCCTCCAGCGGCTGGCAATCTATCGGTTAGGCGCTGGGCCGCCTCAGCCGCTCCAATGGCTGTCCGCAATGGCCTTAAGCGCCGGAAAAACTTCGGATGTTCCTGCGATCACCCGTCCGCCTTCGCGGATCATCAGGCGCGCATCCTGCTCTTCGACAACACCACCAGCTTCTTCGATCATCAACTGCCCGGCCAAACAATCCCAAGCGTTCATGTGTTCCTCGATATAGCCAAGCATTCGGCCAGCTGCGACATAAGCCAAAGACAGCGCGCCGCTGGCGTTCCTGTGATACAGCGCACCGAGGTTCACAAGGTCCGCTATCACCGGCACGACATGGGCCGCTTCAACACGGTTTGAATATCCGACCGAAACCGTTCCACTGTCCAGTGGAACGCCGTCTGCCATCCGCATTGGGACCCCATTCAATGTGGCACCATGTCCACGGTGCCCGCCGAAGGTCTCTTTAAAGTTCGGGTCGTGGATCACGCCAACCTCAGTCCTGCCTGCGGCAACACCGGCAAGCACCACGGTCCAGGCTGGGATTCCGTTCACGAAGTTGGTCGTACCATCAATGGGGTCGATCACCCAGTCAAAGCCACTTGTACCCGTCTTGTCGTCATGTTCTTCGCCAAAGATTCCGTCGTCCGGCCACGCCTCGGAAATGTGTTTGCGAAGCAGCAACTCGACGTTTTTGTCCGCCTCGCTCACCCAATCTTGAGCGCCCTTTGCTTCAACGACCAATGCATCACGGTTTCGAAAAAACTCTGCGGCTGTTTCTCCGACAACAGTAACGGCCTCAATGGCAAAAGCGTAACGGGATGCATAGTCTGCCATGTAGCGCGACTCCTTGGGCAAGATTGGTGTTTTGTGATCAGGTTCGGAGCGGACTAGACGGCTTTTCCCGGGAATGCGCAATTGCTTTCCCTCATTCTGATCATTGGGGAGTGTTCCGCTTTCGTCGAGCTTTATTGCTTGGCCGCCTCAAGTCTCTGGACATGGTGGTCTTTTCCCTCAGCAACACATCCAATGGCGCGCATATGGCCGCCGTTGGAGTGGCGACGAAACCCAAAGGTCGCGCGATACAATGGAACAATGGGTTTTTTCGGCTGCCGGATTGTCGATGCAGACGGCCGTGAAGTCACTTGCCCGTCGACAGATCGTCTGATCGCAACCGAGACCGAGCGGACCGACCGAACTTCCCCATGATTAGACCTCACCTGAGACTATAAAAACGACAGCGACAATTGTCCGGGCTGAAAGAAAATACGGTGCAGCGGCGCGACCCAACACTCAACTACGATCAATACGGTCTCAAGGTTCGAGGTCACCTGCAGTTTGGTCTAAATGCCGTGGCCGAAAGCAACCTTTTCTGGAACCTCGCTGCAACGACGGCTGCGGGCAGCAGTTTCAATCTGGATACGGAGTGGTTGGAAGGCTACGTGACGCCAGGCCTAAGCTTTGAGCGGGCATTCGACTGGAACGTGAACGCCCTATCGCTTGCCCTTAAAGTTAAGCCATCGCAACAGGACACTTGGACCCTGCGTTATGCGCATATCCGAGCCAAGGAGTATAACAGTCCGATCCAGTTCAGAAAGG
>JBCCCA010000017.1:0-25197 GCA_039033735.1 Pseudomonadota bacterium | reverse complement strand
TTCGGGGTGGTCCCTTGTAGCTTATAATGGAAACGGCGGGGCAAGTTATGCTACCGTAAACCTTGCTGGGCTAATTAACGATCAGCAAGGGGGTTACGGCGCTATTTTCTTTCCACTGTCCGGGCGATACATTCTTCTTGGCGCTCCACCGTGGCGACTGTGCGCCGGACTGTTTCGCAGACTGGCCGACCGATCTGGACAACCTGCCTGCGTGGATCGAGTTTGAGCCTGAGCGGGGCCTGCGGCGTGATTTTCGCGCGCTGTCCGAAGACGATAGTCGGCTGCTGGGCGCCATCCTGGCGAACTTGCCTGATGTTCTGTCGGCGTCCGCCGGGCAGTCCGTATGGTCGGCAGATGGTGAGGGCGACGACATCCCACTTGACCCGAATGAGGCGCAGCGCGCGGTGTCTTGGGTTGCTGATTTGACCATTCAAGCACTTGATCAAACACCCGGCGCATTGGTTCGGGGCTTTAGCCGACCAGATCCCCTTGGTCTTGGCGGGGTGGGGCCCTCGGACATGCAAGGGATCGACCTGGACGACTATATCGAGGCCCGCGAAGACGCACAGATAGCCGGTGTCGCACCCAGGGTGCGCTATCGCTCGGCCAGGGATTGGCTTGATGCCTTGCCGGGCGACGGCTTTGACAGTGATCGGGCGCGCACCGCCTTGCTGGCGCTGCCTCTGCCTTTGGAAGGGCGACGGGACGAGATGATCGCGACCGACGCCGCAGCTTTGATCCGGCACCTGATCCTGTCGCCCTACTATCAGGTCAAGTGAAAGGAACTGCTATGACAACCGTTCTGACCCCATCGCGACGCCGCTTTCTTCAAGCGCTTGGGGCTACCGCAGCCCTTCCGACCATCACTTTGCCCGGGTTCGTGACGGCGACTGATGACGCGCCCAAGGGCGGAAATATCCTTGTTCTGGTTGAACTTGCCGGGGGAAACGATGGCCTCAATACGGTCATTCCGACACGCGATCCGGCCTATCATGCGCTGCGCCCCGAGATTGGACTGCGCCGGAGCAACACCCTGACTTTGGATCGCGAGACCGGACTTCATGGTAGTCTGAGAGAGGTTGCCGCACTTTGGGACCAGGGCGATTTGCAGATTGTCGAAGGGGTTGGATACCCCGAGCCGAACCGATCGCATTTCCGGTCCATCGAGATCTGGAATGCCGGCTTTGGCAGCGCCAGCACCACCCGCCAAGGGTGGGTGTCCCATGCCTTTGACGCGGAAAAGGTGCAAAACCGCGATGTCGACGGGCTGGTTCTTGGCGGTGACATGGGGCCGCTTCGCGGGCCGGGGCGATTTTCTGCCATGCGGGATATCGAGGCGTTTCTGGAAAGCCATGTGAATCTTACCGCGTCCCCCCATTCGGTTCGCCCCGCGGCGGCGACAAGCCCATTGGACCATGTCCTTGCGACCTATGACAGTGCGCGGATTACAGGGGATGCGATCCGTCAGCGTCTTGAGAGAAGCCCTTCGCGTCGCTTGTCGTTCCCCGACAGTGGGTTGGGGGCACAGTTGCGGACGGCCGCGCGGCTTTTGGACGCCGGGGTGGAGGTGCCCGTCCTGAAGGTTGTGCAAGACGGCTATGACACGCACGAAGCGCAACCAGACGCGCATGCCGATCTATTGCGCGAACTGTCTGAAGCATTGGGCGCATTTGCGCGCGCCTTGCAGCAGATCGGCCTTTGGGATCGAGTGACCGTGTTGACCTATTCCGAGTTCGGGCGCACCGCACGGGAAAACGCCTCGTTCGGGACGGATCACGGGACTGCGGCGCCGTTGTTTGTCCTAGGCGGGCGCGTGTCCGGCGGACTTCAAGGTGCACGGCCGGATTTGACCCGCCTGGTCGATGACGATCTTGTCCACACGACAGATTATCGCCAAGTCTATGATGGGTTGTTGCAGGACTTGTGGGGGATCGACGTGCAGTTTTCTGGCACGCAAACCACGCCTGTTTCCATTCTTCGTCCGTAAGAGTTTTGTCGACTGGTATTCTGAATCACCTGAAAAAAAAGCCGCCCCGATCTGGGGCGACTTTCGGTTGGCTCACAGCAGGCCGACACGCGCGCGGATGTCGTCAAAGCTGTGTGGGTTCAACAGCTCGCCATTTCGGAACACTGGCTTAAGCGCATCATATCCTTGCGGAATGTTCGCCATCGGCCGCGTCACAAACTTGCCGCTGTCTGTGCGCATTACCCCAAGTCGTCCCTTCTTAGAGGTCTTCGTTCCTTGCGCCGTCACCGGGTCCTTAAACACATCGCGCCACTGGCCGTTTATGCAAATGGCCGATGTCTTCATCGAATAGGAGAACGTGTCCCGGTCAAGCTTTTGCAGCAGCCCACCGCCCATGCCAAAGGCAATATTCCCGATGGCCAGTTTGCGGTTCATCATTACATCCATAATCTTGACGATAGAAACTTTGTCGACCCCATCGCCCTGGATCACGCGCAGTTGGGGTGGCAACAATTTGTACCCCTGATCGGTTAGGCTGTGGCCGAACTTGAGCATCAGCGCCTCGATCACATCGGGCACGATTTGCAACGGATCGCCGCTGTCGGGGCGGACGACCAACGTTCCATCGCGCGCAAGGACTGCGTCGCGCAGCTCGGTACCCCAGTACTGTGTCACCGCTCGCATCAGGTCGTAGCTGTCCGACACACAAGCGATGATCCCGGTCGGGTGCGCCTGTAAAAAGCGCTGCATGAAAGCCAGCTCGCCCTCTGGCCCAAAGGATGTGACCGTGCCGTGCTCGGTTGCCGGGATCGAGAACCCGGCCATGTCCGCACCATAAACATTTCGCGCCAGCACAAGGGCCGAGACGGTATCTGTGCCCATGGAGTTGACCAGGTGCGCGGCCCCGCCAAGCGCGGCGCTTTCGCGCGATGTCGCACCGCGTGCGCCGAAGTCATGGAGTTTGAAGGCCAAGCCGGCGTCAGTGCCGTCAGTTTCGATCAGTCGTGTTCGAATTTGCCGGACGACATAGTTTGAAAGCGTCGCGACCGTGCTGGGGTACCAGACCGCGCGCAACAATCGCGTCTCAAGGAAGCCGGGCAGGGCCCAGCACTTGGGATCGGTGTTGGTGATCCTGAGTTGCGGAACCGAAATAGGCGCGATCGTGCCCTCGGGCAGTGCGTCGATCTGAACAGGAAGGCGCCCGTCATAGGCGTCGATTATGTGCTGGAACATATCGACATACAGCCGCAGCCCGTGCGCCATGATGAACGGCGTGGCTTCATCCAGCATGGCTTGCGTTACGACCTGACCAGCCAGCTTAATAAGTTCGGCCTGAACACCGAAGAACAGGACCTCGTCAATCTCGCCATCGGCACGGCGCGGCTCGATATAGGCGAACGCGTACTCCGTGCCGTCGGGGAATTGTTCCGGGTGGCTGTATTTGTAGCTGTCTGTGTCGAGTAGAAAGTTCTCGGCCGTCACGGCATTCTTAAAAAGTGATGTTTGCATCATTATTGGTCCAATCCTCCTTGAATTGGATAGGTACGCCCGACCGGACCTCCCGGCGGGCTTGGAACGAGGCCTTACGTCAGGCGCCCGAATTCAGTGTGTTTGGCTCATCAGAACCGAGGCATAGGCGAAGGGCACATTCGGCACCAAGGACTGGATGATGTCGAAATGGTCTTCGAACATGACATCCGGTGTCAGCTGATTGACCGGCATCCAGAAGGCGCGTTTCGCGTCATCCGCACCTTTCACCTTTTCCTGCGCTTTTCCGTCGATCAGGTCGAATTTGAACGCCTCGGTTCGAACCCAACCGCGTTCCGAGCGGTCGGGGTGATCGAAGACTTTCTGTGCGGACAACCGTCCTTCAAGTAACTTGCGCGGCACGTTCAGGCGGGTTTCCTCGACCAGTTCGCGGATCGCCGCGTTCAGCGCGGTCTCCTTCTGCAAGTGCCCGCCGGGCAGGGCGAACAAACCTTTGCCTGGTGTGTTCGCGCGTTCGACCAAAAGGATATGGCCGTTTTGCACAACCACCGCATCGGCGCAATCTGCCGGGAACTCGTGGCCCAGTGCTGCGACCGCACGTTTGTAGGTGTCGCGATAGGTTTGGTTGAACTCCGCTTCTGATCTGATGCGCCGGACCTGGTCGGGGTTCTGGTCCATCCAGATTGTGACCTGATCGGTCTCAAATGCGCCGAAGCGGTCCCGCACATGTCCTACGGCCGTGGTCCCAAGGAACAGGGCGGCGCGCATGTCGGTTGCGTTCAGGATTGTGCCCTCACTGGTTTCGGCGTCGACCGCGATGGCCTCAAACTCGGGGAACCATTGAAGGTAGCGGCTGCTTTCATCCTTGTCATGGCCGACCAGAACGATCTTGGCGTCCTCGGCTACGATCCCGCTCGTGCGCAAGTGAAGATCAATGGCGGTGCGAACGTTCCCGGCCCATGTTTTGTCGTCGTAAAGCGTATCGACCAGTGGCAAGCAGGTGACCGGATGCGTTACCCCGGAAGCCTTGAGTGCATCTTGAATGAATGTGGCCCGTTCGGTCCATTTGAACGCGTTCTTTTCGGTCCGGGGTCGAAAGGCAGACCCAATCAAGACAAGCGTTTGGTCAGAAATCTCTTGGGCGGATGTGAACAGTTTCATATGGCCTTTGTGGAAAGGCTGAAACCGTCCGATGATCACCGATACAGTGATATTGAGCATAGCGCGTCCTCCGCGATATTGATGTGCGCGCAAGACCTCCTTACGCTGGCGATGACATATGCCTTGGAGCATTGCCTGTCAATTTGCTCGCCGCCGCAGTTCGGGAAACACTGCGTTGCCGCGTCCTTTGCGCCACCTTTGGATGTTTGCGAGAGCGACTTGCAATGACGCATGCGAGCGGCGCTTAGATGTCGCATTATGTTCGATTTGATCAAGTTTCTCGCTGTATTTCTTGAATGTGCATTCGATCAGGGTTGTGGAACAACAAGCCGTTTCATTGCGAACTGCACCACCTTCGGTCCAAATACATGCTATCGGGGATATTGCATTTGCCGTGGCTGCGGTCGGAGCGGATGTTGGCAGGCCTTTGACTGTTTGGCGTGTCCATTTGATATGGCGTTCAGGGCGCAAAAAATGGTCTAGATTGGTTTTGGCCTGCCGCTGGGAGCAGCCGTTCTAAGGCGCGCCTTGTCTGCCCTAAGTATTCGGCATCGCTTGCATTGCATTTTGTGCGGCAACCAGACTGGCAACCAAGTCCGGATCCGCTTGTTTAAGCTGTCGCTCGGGGCGCTGCTCTTCGATGGCTTGGATATCGTGAAGGATCATGTCGCCGATCAATTGGCGCCCACCCGGTACAGCAGCGGCGCGGTGCGGTGACAGGATGACGTTCTTTGCCTGGCGCAAGCTGTCGTCTCGGGCAAGTGGTTCGTCCGGATAAACGTCGGTCGCGACTTTGATGCGCCCTGCCTCGGCTGCGGCGATCAAAGCCGGGAAATCGACACACCACGCGCGGCTTATGACAATAACCAATGCGTTGGGTTGCAGTTTCGCAATCAGCTCCGCGCTCAATAGCGCGCGTGTCTCTTCCGATGGGACCGCGGCCACGACGACAACGCGGCTACGTGACACCACGGTTTCCAGTTCAGTTAAGGTGACGTTCGCGCCGGCGTCGGTCAGGTGCGGGTCATAGGCAAGTATTTCGGTTTGAAAGGGTGCCAGAAGCCTCTTCGTTTCCTGCGCAATCTGTCCGAAACCGAGAAAGCCAACTGTTTGACCGTAAAGGGTGAAATCTATTGTGTCGCGGTCGTCCAGCCAGCGTTCGGATCCAGTGCGAAAAGCCTCGTGTTCGTCAATCAGTCCCCGCGCACTGCCCAGGATCATGGCGAGCGTCATTTCGGCAACCGCGTTTCGAAAGCCGGGTGAACACGACAAAACCTCGATGCCCGCGTCGAAACACGCCGCATAATCTATCCCTTCTCGAAAAGCGCCTGAGACCTCGATCGTCGCCTTCAGATTTGGCGAGCGCGCGATTTCGGTTGCGCTCAACCTCGGGTGGGCGGCAACGTAGTAGCTGGCCAGGGGCAAAAGCTCCTCAATTCGTGAGCGCGGCATCGGGTGGTCTTCGCCGCCGCGAATGTCGTAACATGAGGCGAGTTTCTGAAAGCTTTCATTGCAGAAAAGCTCGTCGCAACGGCGAAAGTGATTGTCGAGGATAATAATTGGCTTCATCGCGTGCGCTCTTCCATGGGCTGGAAAAGCAATGTCTCACAGACCAGCTTGGGTGCGAAGTTCTAAAATACGCGTCGGACAGGTCTTCAGATGATACGCCTATGATGCCATTTGCGCCTCTTCCAGAGACGGCGACGTTTCTGTTTCGGTTTTGATTTTGAAGGACTGTACCACACGGGCCAACGCGCTGGCTTCTTGTGAGAGGCGTTGATTTGATGCTGTTGTCTCCTCAAAAATTGCTGCGTTCTTCTGTGTAGATTTGTCGAGGTCTTGAACCGCGATGTTGATGCCACCAAGACCCTGTGCCTGCTGGCTCGCCGAAGCTGCGAACTCGTCAACGATTTTTGAGATCTCGTCAATTCCAGTGTTTATGGCTTGCATCGCATCATTGGCCCTATCCGTTAGTACCACGCCTTCTTCGACGGTTGAGGTGCTTTCGGTCACAACTTCACTAATGTCGCTGGCCGCATCTGTGCAACGTTGGGCAAGGACGCGGACTTCGTTTGCAACGACAGCGAAACCTTGGCCAGCCTCGCCCGCGCGCGCTGCTTCGACACCCGCGTTCAAGGCAAGCAGGTTGGTTTGAAAGGCAATCGATTCGATTATGCCGACGATGGATGTGATTTTCGCCGACGACTCCGCGACGCGGCCCATCGCCCCTTGTGCGCGTATCATGACATCTTTGTTGAGTTGGGCTTGCTCACGCACATCTTTCAAAGTGGAGTTCGCAACAGTCGCACCTTCCGACGATGCCGCAACGTTTTCTGACAATTCTCCGATTGCGGAGACAGTTTCTTCCAGTGTTGCGGCATTTTGCTCTGTTCGCTGTGCTAGGTCGAGCGATGACGTCGCGATTTCGCTGCAATTTTCCTCGATCGAAAGTGAACTTTCGCTGAGTTGCAGAACAATATTGGAAAGCGTCACAATGGCTGCGTTGAAATCAACGCGAAGCGCGTCGTAGGTCTCTGGAAACTTCGCATCAATTTGCGCCGTAAGGTCGCCGTTTGCCAATTTTTTCAAGCCCTTTGCAAGGGTGTTGACGATATGCGCCTGTTCGTTCATCTGCTCCCGCCGTCGAGCGTCTTCAAAGCGCCGCTGCTTCTCGGCGTCTTCTGCAAGTTTGGCCTCGCGCGCGCGCTCGTCCGCCTCTCGCGAAGCCTTTTCTTCGGCACGGCGTTTAGCCTTTTCCTGCTTCTCCAAGTCGGCACGACGTTCTTCCTCCAGTGCTGCCTTTTCGCGTGCGCGTTCCTCCTCTTGGAGGGCTAAGTTCTTAAGTGCGCTGTCGCGGAACACATGGAGCGCGGAGGCCATTCGACCAAGTTCACCCGAGTTGATCCTTAGGTCTGATATCTCGGACAGGTCACCGCCGGCCAGTCCTTCCGTCACGTTGATGACGCGGCCAATCGGGCGGATGACCGCCAGCCACAAGAAGACAGGGGCGATCACCAAAAGACCAAGTGTGGCGTATGATAGGCCGGTCAAACGTAAGGTTGCGCTTTCCACATTTCCGGCAAGCTTGGCGGCGGTTAAATCAATCTTGCTCAACGCAGCGATCGAGAAATCCGCTGTTTCCTGGGCGATCCGAGTAACAGCTTGCGTAGCATTATTTGATGCCGTCAAGGCATCGGCTTGTGCGCGCAGGAACAAAGTGCGTTGGGCGGCGATCCCGGTCTTGGGATCAGCAAGCTCTAAAAGGGCTTCCAGTGCCGGCAAGTTGGCAAGTGCAGTTTCTGCCGACATCTCACGGAGTTTCGGGGCTTCTTGTGCCAGGCGCTGCTGAAGGAAGGCCAAACTTGGAGGGGAACTGGCAGAGGCCACTTCCAGAAGACTTGCAAAGAAGCTCTTGGTTGATGCGTCCAGAATGCCTTTGTTGCGTAGCGCAGCCACCTCAACTTCAAGCAGCTGCGTCAAAGCGGTTCGATTGGCTTCCTTTGCGTTTTCGTTTCCGACGATCAAATTGAAGCTGATGTCATCGAGCGCGGGAGTAAGGGCCGCGTCAACGGCAAGTCTTGCGTCGAGGATATCTGCGGCCGCCGGCAGTGGGCCGCTGGTTGCAAAGGCGCGCCGGAATATGGCGCTTGCGCTGTCGACAGGCTCCACAACGTCTGCAAGAGCCGGGACGGTGGCGACTTGATCAAGAAGAACCTTTAGCCTGTCGAGGGAAGAGCTTGATAAATCCGCCAAAATTGAAGCAACGCTGCTTCTTTGATTTTGAGCCATGGCCAGCGACATTCCAGTCAGAAAATTAATCTCGCTTCTGATGCCGAGTGCCGCTTGACTGCTGAGAAAGTCTTCGTCGACCAGTTGCGTAAGCCGTCCGTCGATCGTGTTGATCGTCTCGCCGCTTTTTATGTTCATCGCAATAAGTGCGGCGTTGACCTCTTCTTCGATCTTCCTGCGGGTGGCATCGGCATTCGCCGACGCTGTCGTCATGGTTCTTAGAACGCCAAAGTTTGCTTCAAACTCGCTTTGGCGGGCTGCCAGTAGAAGATTGACTGCGTTTTCGGCCTGCCCGAAGAGCGGCTGCATCGTCGTGCGATCGGCTGCCGGTAGTTGATCCGTTGCGGTGCGGGCGGTGTGGAAGATCACGCCCGCGTTTTCCGAGAGCTGTTCAAGAGATTTGGGTGTATCGGCGATCAGGATTTCTGTGAGGAGTGCGCGTATTTGATCCGTAGAAACAACGACTTCAGAGCTGGTTTGAAGTTCAGGCAACCTTTCATCCGAGAGCGATGACATGTTCACCTCGATCGACTGGAAGACAAGCCAGCTGATCCAGAGTGCCGCGCCAATGAAGCCACCCAGGACCACGATCAGCAGCAGCAGCCGCGTCATAAGGGAGTAGCCAATGCGATTTATGATTGCCGCCATGTCACTGCTTTCCTGTTATCGGTTCTTCCAAGGCCGTGCGGGCGCGCGACCTAGCGGGCAAGGTTGCTTAGCTGGACGGGGATACAGGTTCGAATGATCCATCAGCGTTGATGCGGGTCAGGAAAACGCCATCAGAACCCTGATTGTCGCCGGGTCCATAGGACAAAGAGAATCCGCCGAAATCGATCGCGCCAAGCCCTTCGATGGCGGACAAAAGCGCATCGCGTGACAAGTCGCGCCCAGCCGAACGGAGCGCTTCGATGGCAACGCGCCCGGTCAGATAGCCTTCAAATGAGACAAAGCCCGGTTCTGCTGAGGCGTCATGCGCTTTCAGCGCTGCGTGATAACTCGCGACGACCGGTATGGCTGTGTCCCATGGGTTCGGCACGACCTGACTGACGATAACCCCGTCACCCGCTTCCCCAAGTTCAGTTGCCAGCGCTTTGGAACCAACGAATGAAATCGTTACAAAGGTCGGGTCCATCCCCATCTTTTGCGAAAGTTTGATGAACTCTGCGAGTGGTTTGTACGCGCCGACCATCACGATCGCCTCGGGTTTGGCTTTTCGAATGGAAAGCAGCGCGGACTTCACGGCAACGGTGTTGCGGGTGTACGTGCCTTCGGCGGTGAGTTCCATGCCGCGCGCGTCCAGCGCCTTCTTAACGCCCGCAAGGCCAACGCGACCAAAGCCGTCATCCTGATACAGAATTGCGATGTTGTTGTAGCCCATTTCGTCCACAAGGTGGTCGATCCAGGCGGCTGTTTCGGCATCATAGGTCGCGCGAAGGTTCAACACATTGGTCAACGCGGGATCCCGCAGAAAGCCCGCACCGGTGAAAGGCCCGATCATCGGCATATTCGCTTCCGTTGCAAGAGGTTGCGTTGCCCGGGTGGTCGGTGTGCCAACGGGGCCAATCAACGCCAGATAGTTGTTGGACGAGATCACCGAGGTAACGGCCTCGATCGAACGGTTCGGCTCATAGCCATCATTCATGCTTTCCAGCGTCAAGCTGCGCCCGTGGACACCGCCATTGGCATTGGCTTCTGCGAATGCAGCCGCAATCCCGAGGTTCATGCCCTGACCAAGCGCAGAGGCGGGGCCTTCCATGGCCGCGACCTGTGCAAAACGGACTTCCGTGTCGCTTATCCCTTGTTCCGCTACAGTGGATGTGGCCGCGAAGCTGGCCATGGTGATCGCGATGACTGTTCCTAACTTCCGCATAATGGATTCCTTGGCTGCCGGTTCAAACACCGCTGTTGTCTGCCACGAAGATTTCCGGACGTTTAACCCCCATCCCCAATTGGTGCACCGGCCGGCGCAAAGTACCTAAAACTGAAAGGGACTGTACCGGGTGGCCTTTCCCAGAAGCGCGTGGTCAGAATGCGTCGATCACCCAGACAAGCCAAAGCGTAATGGCCGGAAACGCAGCAAGAAGTGCGACACGGATCAGGTCCGTCAACACAAACGGCAGGGCGCCGCGATACGTGGCAGCGATGGGTGTCTCCTTGGCCATCGAATTGATTATGAACAGGTTCAGCCCGACCGGTGGTGTGATCAGGCCGACCTCGACCACGATCAGCACAAGGATGCCGAACCACAGGCCGAAATCATCGGGACTCATCCCGAAATCAAGCGCGACCATGACCGGAAAGATGATCGGCACGGTGAGCAAGACCATGGACAGGCTGTCCATGACGCAGCCGAAAAGCAGGTACATCAAAAGGACGACGGTCAGCACAAGCCACGGCGAAAAGCCTTGCTCGCCAACCCAAAGGGACGTTGCTTGCGGCAGTTGCGTCAGTGACAGGAAGTTGTTGTAGATGCCTGCGCCCAGGATGATGAGAAAGATCATACCGGTTGATCCAGCCGTTTTCTGGATCGCTTCTGTCAATTTCGCCAGCGACATGGCTCCACTGAACAGGGCGGTCAAAAAGGTGCCGGCGGCGCCAACGGCGGCGGCTTCGGTCGGAGTGAAAAGCCCGCCATAGATGCCACCGACGACGGCAACAAAGATCAGGAGGACAGGCCAGATGGTGCTAAGTGTCCGCAAGCGCTCGGGCCAGGGGACACGGGGGCTGACCTGTGCGGCGTTCGGACTGAGCCGCATCCAGAGCGAAATGGCAAGCATATACCCAAGTGCTGCCAACAGCCCCGGGATCAGGGCGGCGACGAACAGCTTCGCGATGTTCTGTTCCGCAAGGATGGCATAGACCACCAGAATGACGGATGGTGGGATCAAGATGCCCAGCGTACCGCCTGCGGCTAGGGCACCGGTCGACAGGCTGTCGGGGTAGCCATAACGCTTGAGTTCGGGCAGCGCGACTTGCCCCATCGTGGCGGCGGTGGCCAGCGACGAGCCGCAGATGGCCCCGAACCCGGCGCAAGCGCCGACGGCTGACATTGCGACACCGCCTTTCCGGTGGCCGAGAAAGCTTTCCGCCGCCTTGAACAGCGACGTCGACATGCCCGAAATCGTGGCGAACTGCCCCATGAGCAGAAACAGCGGGATGATCGAGAAGCTGTAGTTCGAAAACGTTCCATATGTTAGCGTCTTCAACTGGTTAAGCGTCATCATTGGTGTGCCGATGACAAGATATGTGCCCCCAACACCGACCCCGATCATGGCAAGTGCGATAGGCATGCGCAGGAAGATCAAGACAAGCAAAACGGGAAAAGACCAGAGGGCAAGTTCGAAGTTGCTCATGCTGCGCGGGCCAGTGCCAATCGCCGCCCGGACCGCAGCACGCAGAAGCACGCCACCACGACAAAACCGACCGCGCCGACCAACCCCGCAGCATAGCCCTGCCAGACAGGTATTTGTGCGATCAGTGTGGTTTCTCCGAACGACATCTTGTCCTGCATGCCAAGGTAAAGGCGCCAGGTGCCGACAAACGCGACGATGGCCATGGCAATGTTGAACAGCAGGTCCAAAAGCTGATCCAGCACATCCTGGATGGCCCAGCGAAACAGATCAACGCGCGCATGGGCTTCGGTGAATTGCGCATAGGGCAGGAAAGCGAAAATCGCGGCGGCCATGCCAACCTCGGTCATGTCATAGATGCCACGGATGGGCCCAAGCCCGATATCCAGGGGCACGGCAGCTCGGCCAATGATCGAAACGCAGGTCAGCGTTGTCAAAACCAACAGTGCCGCGCCACCTGCAAGGGCCAGGGTGCCGGCAATTGTCTCTGCGGTTTTTTCGAGGATGCGGTACATCATCTGTCCCAATAAAGAAGGAGAGAGGGCCCGAAGCCCTCTCTCATATGCAGCGTCCTCTCTGGGGATCAGCCGCCGTGCTTTTCGATCAGCGTGCGCGCTTGCTCGATCATCGCAGCACCATCGCCCCCTTTGCCGTCGACCTCGCTGACCCACCGGTCAATGACCGGTTGTGCGGCGTCCTTCCAGCGGGCGACTTCGTCTGCATCCAGCGTAACAATCGTGTTTCCGGCATCCACGGCTTTCGCGCGGGCGGGCGCGTCCATCTCAAGCATGATCCCGCTGGCAAAGGACGACAGTTTCTCGCCTGACTCCGCGTCGAGGATTGCTTTCAGGTCGTCCGGCATCGCGTCATACTTGGCCTTGTTCATCGCAAGAACGAAGGTCGCCGTGTACAGCGCTTCATCGCCCGAGAACTCGGTGTGACTGCCAACCAGTTCTGTAAGGCGAAGGGCGGGGGTTACTTCCCAAGGGATCACAGTGCCGCCGATCACACCCTTGGACAGGGCTTCCGGGATCGCCGGTACTGGCATGCCAACCGGTTCAGCCCCCAGTTCGGACAGCAAATCATTGATGACCCGCGTCGGACCGCGCAGCGTCTTGCCGTTCATATCCTCAAGCGTGCTGATCGTGTCCTTCGTGTGCAACATGCCGGGGCCATGAACCCAGGCGCCAAGGACATGCACATCGGCGAATTCGCCATCCTGCCATTCCGTTTCGACCATTTCCCAATAGGCTTTCGAGGTGGCAACGGGGTCGGTCATCATGAACGGTAGCTCGAACACTTCGGTCGAGGGGAAGCGACCCGGCGTGTAGCCCGGCAGTGTCATGACGATGTCGACCACACCGTCGCGCGCCTGGTCCATCAACTCGGGCGGGCGCCCGCCCAGCGACATGGCATAGAAATGTTCGATCTTGATCCGGCCGCCCGAGGCTTCTTCTACGCTTCTGGCCCAAGGATCGAGGATCAGCCCCGGCAACGTCGCCTGCGGTGGCAGGAACTGGTGCATGCGAAGCGTCACATCTTGTGCTGCAGCGGCACCGGCCAGAAAAGTTGCAGCGATGGCGCTGATGGCGGCGCCTTTGAAAAGGTGTCTTCTTTGCATTGGTTTCCTCCCAGAATGGACAGCGGCGCGGTATGTCTCCACGTCCGTTTTCGGAAGCTTAATGGGTTTTATTCGGCATTGACCAGATGCGATTTGCCGGGGGTTCCCGCTCATATGCCTTTGATCCCTTTGCGCATTGGCCCAGGCGTGGTGATGGCGTTTGCCGAATTCTCGGCACTATGCGCCTTGGATATGCGCCGACTTGAGGGGTAGCGTCATCCGCGCAACCAAGCCACGTGTGCCGGGTTCCAGCACGAATTGCCCTTCGTGCAGGGCGACCACCGCTTGAACAATCGAAAGGCCAAGCCCGCTGGACGAGGTTTCGGCCAACCGCTCGAACCGCTCAAGCGCGCGGGGCAGATCAGCGTCGCGAATACCCTTTCCGTCATCGATGACGGACAGAACGATTTCGTCAGGCGTCGATCGTGCATCGACATTAATGGTCGTCAAATCCCGCCCCCCGTGGCGTCTTGCATTGCGGATCAGGTTTGCCAGGGCTTCGCGCAGCATGGTCTGATCCCCGGTCAGGTCGGGCAGTGTTCCGTGAATGTCCAGGTGAACGGGCGGCTCGGAGGGCGCTTCGCGGTTCCAGTCCTCGACCCATTCGGGCAACGTTTTGGACAGATCGAAGGGCGCCTGTTCGGACTGTGGGCTGATCGCCTCGGCGCGCTCCAGCAGCAACAGTTGATGCCCCAGTTCGGCCGTCTGTCGGGCGGCTTTCAACAAATCGGCCGAGCGTTCGCGCATCGCGGCTTCGTTGGGCGCATGGGCCACAGCCTCGGCCAGCGACAGGACACCCGCGATCGGATTTCTAAGCTGATGGGCCGCGTTGGCAATGAATTGGGACTGGGCGGTCATCGATTTTGAGACTTGCGCGAACAAGCGGTTCAGTGTGGACACGATGCCCTCAACCTCAACGGGAACAGATCGACGGATCGGCGAAAGCTCGTCACTGGAACGGGCTTCGATCGCCCCCTCAAGATCGGTCAACGGACGCAAGCCATATCGGATGCCGAACCAGACGATAAGTGCAAGCGCGGCGATCAGCCCGGCAATAACGATGAAGGATCGCAGGACAAGATCCCGCACGAAAGCAAGGCGTACCGCGCGGTCCTGCCAGACTGTTGTGGTGAAAATACCGGTGAAGCCGTCGATGTCGGTTCTGGTTTGAAGCCGGACCCCGCTGACCTGGCGCCCCAGATAAGTCGCCTCGAAATAGGTGGGCACAGCGGCTTCGGTGGTGGGCCGTGGAATGCCAACGGGTGGCGTTGCATAACCTGCCACGATGACGCCATCCGGGGCATAGACATGGTAAAACACCTCGCCGCCCGATGTGCCGGCCAGAATGTCGCGCGTTTCGGGCGAAAGTGCATCGCCACCCGAAATGGCCACTTCATTGGCCACGGCATGAGCGGCCGACCGAAGGGATCGGTCAAACACATCAGTCGCTGTCTTGCGTGCGTTGTCGAGCTGCCAGAGGCCGGCCAACCCCGCTACAGTCATGATGGGAAGCAAAATGATAGCAGTCAGCCGAAGCCGAAGGGACACCGCGTTTGTCATGTGGCAGTGGTCAACAGCGCATATCCGATACCGCGGATGACGCGGATATTGACCCCGTGGGGGGACAGCCGTTTGCGAAGACGTGAGACATAGACCTCGATCACCTTCTCATCGGTTTCACTGCCCACGCCATAAACACGATCAAGCAGATGATCCTTGCTGACCGGTGCTCCGTTTGCTTCGGCAAGACCTGCAAGCACCGTCAGTTCGCGCCTTGGCACATCAAGCGGCGTGTCGGCGCTTGTCAGCTGCAAGGGTTCAAGTTCAAGCGTCAGGGGCCCGATGGCAAAGCTTCGGCGTGGGGCCACGGTCTTGCGCCGCCCAAGCGCGCGGATGCGGGCCACAAGTTCGTCCATCGAGAAGGGCTTGACCAGGTAATCATCTGCGCCTGCATCAAGGCCGTGGACCCGGTCCTGGGTGGCGCCGCGCGCGGTCAAAAGGATCACCGGGCGCGGATCGCCACGGGCGCGCATCGCGGTCAACACGTCAAGCCCGCTTTGGCCCGGCAAATTGATATCAAGCACAACAATATCTGCCGCTTCCTGAGCAATATGGTCGGCGGCGTGCATCCCATCTTCAAGGGCATCAACGCTATGGCCTTCGTCCTCGAGACGATAGGTGATCCCCTTCCGCAGGCTTTCATTGTCTTCGACGACCACGATCCGCATGGGCGAAAACATCGCGGCAATGAAGGCTTGATGCAAGGTTCGAGCGGTATCACTCTTTATTGAGGGGTGTTCTTGGACATCCTGAAGAACGAAAGCTTGGCCAGGAACGGCTGGCTTAGGGAGGAACATTATGACACTTACAAACACCACGCGCCGCGTGGCGCTCGGGCTTGTTGCAGCAGCTGCTGCAACTTTCGCCACCGAGGCCGCAGCCGACGGTCACGGCATTGATCTTGAGGGCAAAACCGTTGAATGGATTATTCCGTTCTCCGAAACAGGCGGCTCGGCCAAATGGGCTAATTTCTATGCACCGCTTCTGTCCGAAGCCCTGCCGGGCAGTCCGACGGTTGTCGTAAAATTCATGCCGGGTGCCGGCTCGACCAAGGGCGCAAACTGGTTCCAGGAGCAGTCTTATGAAGATGGCACACTGATCTTTGGTTCGTCGGGATCGACCCAGTTTCCCTATCTTCTAAGCGATCCGCGCGTGCGGTATGAGTATAACGACTGGAATGTCGTGCTTGCCTCGGGAACAGGTGGGGTCGCTTATCTGCCACCTGATCTGGCAGCCAAGATGGATGGCATGGACGCGACGGCGCTTCAGGGTGAGGACTTTATCTATGGCAGCCAGGGCGCCACGCGTCTTGACCTCGTGCCATTGCTCGCCTGGGAAATGCTGGGTCTGAGTGTCGAGCCAGTCTTCGGCATCAAAGGCCGCGGCGATGGTCGCCTGATGTTCGAGCGGGGCGAGGCAAATATCGACTATCAGACCTCGTCGTCATACCTGTCTGGTGTGACACCCCTGGTTGAAGCGGGTTCCGCCGTGCCGATGATGAGCTGGGGCGCGTTGGATGATGCGGGCAATATCGTGCGTGATCCGACGTTCCCGGATATGCCGACGTTCAAGGAGCTCTGTGAAGCGACCCCAAGCTGCGAAACAAGCGGCGAGAAGTGGGACGCCTGGAAGGCGTTTTTCATCGCGGGTTTCCCGGCTCAAAAGATGGTCTTTTTGCCCGCAGGTGCTTCGGCCGATGCGATGGTGACGTACACCAAAGCGTTTGACGACATCAAAGCGCGGGGCGATTTTGCCGAGATCTCCGCCGGTCGTCTGGGCGTCTACCCGCAAATGACGGGTGATGCTGCAACCGGCGCGCTGCAAAGTGCAACGAACGTTCCGGAGGCGGCCAAGGCGTTCGTGACCGGCTGGCTCAAAGATCGCTACGGCGTTGACCTGAACGGGTAACACAATGATGGGGCGGGCCGACTTCGGTTCGCCCCTTTTCCCTTGCCAGAGTTACTACAAGTTAAAACGTAGCCCGAGTTGCCCCCTCCCAACCTCCCTTTATTCCTAGGAGAGTCGGTTGAGGATGTGTGAAGAGACGTCAAAATCCTTCACGAAGGACGGTCACGGCGCGCGTTCCTCTGGTCCCGTTGATTGGCTCCTGCGCCTCGTCTCGAAAGCATTGCTCCATGGAATTCTTTACACTCGCCCTGCCAGCGCTTTCCGATGCCGCCACCTTGATCTTTCAACCGACCGTGCTCGGCTATCTCGTTCTTGGGGTCGTCATGGGCCTGTGCGTCGGCGTGTTTCCAGGATTGGGCGGAATTGCGGGGCTGTCGCTGTTGCTTCCGTTCATGTTCGGCATGGAGCCTGTTCTGGGTTTGGCCTTGATGATTGGCATGGTTGCCGTCGTGCCGACTTCGGACACGTTCGCCTCGGTCCTGATGGGCATCCCGGGGTCTTCCGCCAGTCAGGCGACGGTTCTCGACGGGTTTCCCATGGCCAAGAAGGGTGAGGCTGCAAGGGCGCTGTCCGCGGCCTTTGCATCGTCCCTTTTTGGTGGGCTGGTGGGCGCTGCGTTTCTGACAATATTCATCTTGATCGCACGCCCGATCGTGCTGGAATTCCGAACGCCCGAGCTTTTGATGATTACAATCTTTGGCCTGTCGATGGTCGGCATTTTGGCCGGCCGTGTGGCGCTGAAGGGGCTGGTCGCGGCGGGTCTTGGCCTGATGGTTGGTGTCATCGGCGAGGGCGCCTTTGAAGGGGAAATGCGGCTTATCCCGTCCGAATGGGTTTTTGCCGATACCGGGTCGATCCCGTACACGTTGAACCTCTATTTCGGCGACGGCCTGAAACTGGTGATCGTGGGCCTTGGCATTTTCGCGATCCCCGAGATCGTTGCTCTGCTGCGCCAGGACCGGAGTATCTCGGACCGATCGCCGTTGGGCGGCGGCTGGTCAAAAGGGGTAGGGGATTGGTTTGCCAATATTTTCCTCTCCATCCGCTGTTCGATCATCGGTGTGGTTGTTGGCGTGATCCCCGGCCTTGGCGGCTCTGTAGTTGACTGGATTGCCTATGGCCATTCGGTTCAGACCTCGAAGGACAAGTCCAAGTTCGGGTCGGGAGAAATCCGCGGCGTGATTGGGCCCGAGAGCTCGAACAACGCCAAGGAAGGGGGCGGTCTCGTGCCCACGTTGTTGTTCGGCATTCCCGGTTCCGGGTCCATGGCGATCTTCATCGGCGCCATCGCGCTTTTGGGCTCGGGCAACATCGAAGTCGGTCCCTCGATGTTGCAGAACAACCTTGATATCACCTATGCGATTGTCTGGCTGTTGGCGCTGGCCAATGTGGTTGGTACGTTGATTTGTATTGCCGCGTCCGGTGGTATTGCGCGGCTGACGACCATTCCGTTTGCACTGCTTGCCCCATTTCTTTTCATGATCATCAGCTTTGCTGCGTTCCAGTCGGGGCAGAACTTGTTGGACCTTGTGGCGCTGTTTGGCATCGGTCTGCTTGGGATCATGATGCGACGTTTCGACTGGTCGCGCCCGGCCTTTCTGATCGGGTTCGTGTTGTCGACACCGGCGGAAAACTACGCCAATCAAGCTGTGCAGATTGCGCAGTCGCGCTTCCGCCGTGGGTTTGATGAAGGGCTTGAATATATCTTCTCGCCCATTGTCATCGTGTTGATCATCATCACCGTGATCTCGGTGGTTCTTGGGCTGCGGCAGGCCAAACAGATCATGGCCGAGGGGGCGGTGGCATCGGGACGAAAGCGCGCGCCGTTGATCTTCCTTCTGCTGGTGTTGGCATTCCTGGTTGCGGCGTTTCTGAATGTCAGCGCGATTCCCGATTTCGCGTGGCGGGATCGGGTGTTCCCACGCTTCGTAAGTGGCATTGCGATCATTGGGGCGGTGATCTTGCTGGTGCAGATGATGCTGCGCGACGAGACACATGCGCTTTTCGCAGATCGCGAGGCGAGCGACGCCGAGGAAAACGCCTACGGCCTTTGGCCCACGCTGGCGTGGTTTGCCGCGCTTCTGATCCTGACAAGCCTGCTTGGTTTCATCCTGGCACTTGGCCTGTTCCTGTTTGCCTTTATCCGCTTCCGGTCTGGTCAGAGCGTACAGTTCGCGACGCTTTACACAATTGCCGGGATCGCGTTCATGTGTGCAATGGCCGGCCTGTTGAACCGCGATTTTCCGCCGGGGCTGCTGCAAAGCTATGTCAGCCTGCCCTGGCCGCTCAGCTGAGGGCACAATGACACAGACTGCAATTCCGTTCCTCTTCATGCGTGGTGGCACCTCGCGCGGGCCTTACATGCGGCGGAGCGATTTACCGGCCGACCCGCAAGCTTTGGCGAACACCCTGATCGCGATTGTCGGTTCGGGGCATCCGCTGAACATAGACGGCATCGGTGGTGGCAATGCGGTTGCGACGAAAACCGCCATGTTGTCTGCTTCCGACGATGACTGGGCGGATGTGGACTATTTCTTTGCGCAGGTCAGCGTTGAGACGCGGCTGGTGGATACCAAACCCACGTGCGGGAACATCCTGGTCGGCATCGGTCCTGCTGCGGTCGAGATGGGATTGGTTGCGGCGGTGGACGGTGTGACAGAGGTCAAAATCCGGGCGGTGAACACAGGTGCACGCGTTGTGGCCAAGGTGCAAACGCCCGGCGGTATCGTCGAATATGCTGGGGACGCGGCGATTGATGGGGTTCCGGGGACAGCCGCGCCGATTGATTTGATGTTCATGGATGTGGTCGGGGGGGCGACGGGGCAGATGTTTCCGACGGGGCGTCGGATTGACGACATCGACAGCATAGCGGTCAGTTGCCTGGACGTTGCTATGCCCATGGTGATTGCGCGGGCGGAGGCGTTTGGCTTGACCGGTCATGAAAGCGCCGTGGCGTTGGACGAAGACCGAGCCTTCTTCGACCGTATGGAGCAAGTTCGGATTGAGGCGGGGCGCCGCATGGGGATGGGCGATGTGTCAAAGTCCGTGACCCCAAAGTTCGGGTTGCTTGCGCCTTCGGCCAATGGCGGCACGGTGGCGACGCGATACTTCATGCCATGGAGCACGCACCCGAGTTTGGCGGTGACCGGATCGCAGTGCCTGGCGGCTTGTTTGTTGTGCCCGGGCACTGTGGGCGAGGGCTTGGCGGATTTGCCCGATCATGGGCCTTTGCCACTGCGGATTGAACATCCCATGGGGTCGTTGGACGTGGTCTTGGATTTCAAGCGAAACGGCGACGCATTCGAAGTCGTCTCGGCTGGGCTGACCCGGACGGCGCGGAAGCTGGCGGCGGGCCAGGTTTTCGTTCCGCGCGCGCTTGGTTAGGAGGCGAGGGCTGATTGCGACACGCGACACGTTCAGTGTACGGCGGAAAGGTTGCTTCCTGACTATTTGTATACTATAGTATACAAAAGGAGACTGCCATGACCTACGATCAGCATCTTACTACGGCACGACGGGCATTGGATGCCGCCAAACGCGAAATACAATCCGAGCTGCGAGCCTATCCGACGCCGGTGTCGGGTTGTGATGCGCAATACAATTATCTGATCGGACAGCGTGGCGCGATCGGGGCGGCCCTTGACGCGTTGAGCGCGCCCGCATTCGTGGCGACGCCGCGCACGCCAGAGCCAGCGGCTGGAGTAGAGAGCCGGTGAAGGTTCATATTCTTGACGACTGGTTTGACACGCTTCGCAGTCTGTCGTGTTTCAGCCTGCTCGACGGCCACGACGTCACTGTTTGGACCGATCATGAACCCGATCCGGAAAAGCTGGCCGCGCGTGTTGAGGACGCCGACTGTTTGGTTCTGTTTCGCGAACGGACGAAAATCGGCGCGGACCTTCTGGCGCGCCTTCCCAATCTCAAACTGATTTCGCAGCGGTCGGTCTATCCGCATATTGATGTTGGGGCTTGTACCGCAAACGGCGTCGTGCTGAGCTCAAACATGCACGGCGGCACACCGTCTTACGCTGCGGCTGAACTGACCTTGGCCTTGATGCTGGCAAGCTTCCGGCAAATTCCAGAACAGGTGGCCTCGATCCGTGCCGGGTGCTGGATGATGGGGGTCGGGCGCACATTGCGGGGACGGACATTGGGGCTTTACGGCTATGGGCGCATCGCGGGCGCTGTTGCGGGCTATGCGACTGCGCTGGGGATGGACGTGCAGTGGTGGGCGTCCGAGGCAGGCCGCGCGCGCGCCAAGGCCGACGGCGCGCATTTGGCGGACAGCCGCGAGGCCTTTTTTGCCACCTCGGACATTGTGAGTTTGCATGTGCGCCTGAAGCCGGAGACCCGCGGGTGTGTCACGGCGGCAGACCTTGGCGCCATGGCGCCTCGCTCCCTTCTGGTGAATACGTCGCGCGCGGGGCTCATCGCCAATGGCGCGCTTGAAGCCGAAATCGCGCGCGGGCGCATTTGCGCCGCTGTTGATGTTTGGGATGTCGAACCGTTGCGCGACGCGGATCACCCATTGCTGTCCCATCCGAATGTGCTGCCGACGCCCCACATTGGTTATGTCACAGAGGATGAATTCGACCTGCAATTCACGGATATCTTCGAGCAAATCAACGCCTATGCAAGTGGCGCTCCGATCCATGTGATCAATCCCGAAGTTTTTTGAGCAGGGGACTTAGGCAAGAAAATACTTCGAATGAATGGGGAGAAGCGCCGCGCCGATGGATCGCGCGTTTCGCCCGACCACGGCTTCCTGAATGTCCGGCATTGCTATACCGGTCAGCGTATACTGCCGGATATGTTCACGTGTTCGGTTCACAAGGTCTGCGCGGACGGTGGCGGGCATGGCACCGTCGATCAGGATGGCCTCGACCTCAACGACCGTAGCCGCATTGATCGATGCGATCGCAAGCTGATGCGACGTTTGAACCAGCCACGGCTCGACCCATTGCGCATAGGTGGACCAGTCGTCACGGGCGTCGCGCAGGCGCCCGATGTCGACATTGGCGTCACGCAGGGCGCGTTCCAACACATGAAGCGAGGCAACCTGAAGCAATTGCGTCGTGCCGCCCCTGCCGTCGGGCATGCGCATCGCGCCAAATGCAGCGGCGTTGCCGTTCGGACCGGTCACGACCTTGTTGTCAAGCACAAGCCCGCCGCCAACGAATGCGCCCACGAAGATATAGGCGAAATTCGACAGCGCATGCCCGCGCCCCAACAGGTGCTCAGCCACGCAAGCGCTGGTCGCATCATTCTGGAGCGTGGCACTCAACCCCACAGCCTGCTCAATGCTTGCACCAAGGTCGATGTCCTGCCAGGCGCGCATCAGCCTTTCCGGGGCATCCACGACTTCAAGCCAGCTCCAAATCTCGAAGGGGCGCCCGACGCCAATGCCGGCCAGCGTTGATCGGGCTTGGGGATGTGCCGCAAGAATGTCTTTCGTGCTTTCCTTGAGAAAGGCGAACACCGTTTCAATCACCGGATAGGAATAGGCAATGGCACGTTGCGCCAGCGATCGTCCTGTGAAGTCGACCAGAACCAGTTCCGCCGAGCGACGTCCTATGCTTAGGCCAAGTGAATGCACGCCCTTCGGGTTCAGCGACACAGGGGTCGACGGTTTCCCAACCTTGCCCTTGATCGCCGCCTCCCGCTTCAGAACGCCGTCGCTTTCGAGCGCGCGCACAATGTTCGAGACGGTCTGAGCTGTCAGCGAGGACCGTCGCGCAATCTCGGCCCCAGAGAGCGCGCCGTGCCGCCGGATCATGGACAGAACCAATCGCGCATTCTGATCCCGCAGACCGGATTGGGTTCCGCCAAGAGTAACGGTTTGTATTTTCTCTTTTATTTCCAATGGTTCACGCTTGCTTTGCAAGTGAAGGGTGCATGGCAGAGGTTGCACTGTCAATTTATAAATAAAGTTTACGTATTGATTGACGGGGCGCTGGGAATCGGCAAGCGTAGGGGGCATGCGGATTGCAACCGCAGATTATCCTTGGGAGGAAAACATGAAACAACTGCTTCTCGGCACCGTCTTGGCAGGCGTCGCCATGTCTGGCGCCGCCTTTGCAGGCAGCCATTCTGTCAGCGCATGTCTTATTACCAAAACCGACACCAATCCGTTTTTCGTGAAGATGCGCGAGGGCGCGCTTGCGAAAGCCGAAGAACTTGGGGTCGATCTGAACACCTATGCGGGCAAGGTGGATGGTGACCATGAAACGCAAGTGGCCGCGATCGAGACCTGCATCGCAAACGGGGCAAAGGGCATCCTTTTGACGGCCTCGGATACGGCGTCGATTGTGCCGGTCGTTCAGCAAGCGCGCGACGCAGGACTTCTTGTGATCGCGCTCGACACGCCGCTTGAGCCGCTCAGCGCGGCCGACATGACCTTTGCCACTGACAACTTCCTGGCGGGCAAGCTAATCGGTCAATGGGCGCGGGCCGCCCTTGGGGATGATGCCGAAAGCGCAAAGATCGCAACGCTTGATCTGAACGTCAGCCAACCGACCGTGGACGTTCTGCGGAACCAAGGTTTCTTGGAAGGCTTTGGCATTGATCTGGGCGACCCGAACGTGATTGGCGACGAAAGCGATCCGCGGATCGTTGGCAGCGACGTAACGGACGGCAATGAAGAAGGCGGACGTCGTGCGATGGAGAACCTTCTGGCGAAGGACCCCTCGATCAACGTGGTCCACACGATCAACGAACCTGCGGCTGCGGGCGCTTATGAGGCGCTGAAAGCGATCGGACGGGAAAACGATGTGCTGATCGTTTCGGTCGATGGCGGGTGCCCGGGCATTGCCAATGTAAAGGACGGCGTGATTGGCGCGACATCGCAGCAATATCCGCTGTTGATGGCAGCCCTTGGCATCGAGGCCATTGCAGCTTGGGCCAAGGACGGTACCAAGCCAGCGGCCACGGACGGCAAAGACTTCTTTGATACCGGCGTGTCGCTTGTGACCGATCAGCCTGTTGACGGCGTCGAGTCGATCGACACCGCAAAAGGCACAGACCTCTGCTGGGGTTGATCTGCCCCTCACGTCACAGCACAGTAAGCAGGAGGGCGGGCCTCGGTCCGCCCTTTTCCACCCGCGCGGGGAGGCGTGGGGAGGGCAGGGGGAACACAGATGTCCAACGATTACGAGGCCGCCGCGACAGCCGCTGATACCAGCGTTGCGCAGTTCGACACCCATAACAAAGGGCTGATCGGCAAGTTTCATCATGCTTTGCATACGACACCGGCCCTGGTGCCGCTGATCGTGCTGGTGGCGTCGATCATTGTGTTCGGACTGTTGTTGGGGTCGCGTTTCTTTTCGCCTTTTGCTCTGACCCTGATCCTGCAGCAGGTTCAGATCGTCGGTGTCTTGGCCGCGGCGCAAAGTCTGATCATTCTGACTGCAGGGATCGATCTTAGCGTGGGCGCAATCGCGGTGCTTTGCTCGGTTATCATGGGGCAAGCGACGTTTCGGTACGGCATTCCGGTCGAGCTATCGATTGCGATCGGGCTGCTGGCGGGGACTGTTATCGGGGCGATCAACGGCTGGCTTGTGGCCCGGATCAAACTGCCGCCTTTCATTGTCACATTGGGCATGTGGCAGATTGTGCTTGCAGCGAACTACATTTTCTCGGCAAACGAGACAATCCGAAGTCAGGACATTTCCGCAGAAGCACCGGCGCTTCAACTGTTCGGAACGCAGCTGAAATTCGCGGGTGCGACGTTTACCTATGGCGTGATCTTCATGATCCTTCTGGTCTTTGCGCTGGCCTATGTGCTTCGGCACACGGCGTGGGGTCGGCATGTCTATGCCATCGGGGATGATCCCGAGGCAGCGAAGCTGGCAGGTGTGAATGTGAACAGGACGCTTATTCAGGTGTACGCGCTTGTCGGATTGATCTGCGCTTTCGCCGCTTGGGTCATGATCGGGCGATTTGGCTCGGTGTCGCCTTCGGCCACGACCGGTGTGATCGGCAATATTCAAGCGATCACCGCTGTGGTGATCGGGGGCATATCTCTTTTTGGCGGACGCGGGTCGATTGTGGGAGCCCTGTTTGGCGCGCTGATCGTCGGCGTCTTTGAGCTGGGTTTGCGGATGTACGGTGCTGACCCGCAATGGACATTCATGTTCATCGGCGTGCTGATCATCGCGGCGACCACTGTGGATCAGTGGATCAGAAAGGTAGCAACATGACACAGCCGGTTTTGGAAGCACGTGGCCTGACCAAGCGCTATGGTCGTGTCACAGCGCTAGACGATTGCGACTTCGAATTGATGCCTGGCGAGATTCTGGGCCTGATCGGGGATAACGGTGCTGGAAAGTCCACGCTGATCAAGGCGATCTCGGGTG
>JBCCCA010000016.1:0-26012 GCA_039033735.1 Pseudomonadota bacterium | reverse complement strand
GTCCCCAACCGCTTCGACGACAACGACCCGACCCTCGCGCACTACAACACCGTCGACGGCTCGCTGTGGTTCATCCACAGCGCGTTGCAGTACGTCGAGGCCAGCGGTGATGATGATGCCTGGCAGCGCTGGCTCGCCGAGGCGTGTGTAAAGATCGCCGAGGCCTACCGCACCGGCACGCGCGCGCTGGCGCATGATGGCGAGACGCAGATCCCTATCGCGATGGACACCGATGGGCTGATCGCGGCGGGTGATCTGCAGAGCCAGCTGACCTGGATGGACGCGGCGTGCTGGGGGCCGGGCGGCAAGTTCCACGTCTTCACGCCCCGGCCGGGCAAGTGTGTCGAAATCAACGGGCTGTGGCACAGCGCGCTCAAGCGTCTGAGCATGATGCTGCCCGATGCGTTCAACGAGGAGCGTGAGCGTTACCACGCGCTCGCCGATCAGGTTTGTAGCAGTTTTCGGGGCGCGTTCTGGTCCGACCAGCTCGGCTACTTCATCGACCACCTGGCGCCGACCGCGGAGGGTTGGGTCGCGGATCAATCGCTTCGGCCGAACCAGCTGGTCGCCTGTGCGCTGGAGCATGGTCCGGTTCATGACGATGATCGGCGTAAGGCCGTCGAGGCCTGCCGGGAACGCTTACTGACACCGGTCGGCCCGCGTACGCTGCCGGTCGATGATGATGCGTTCCATGACCGCTACCTTGGCGGGCCGTTCGAGCGCGACGGCGCGTACCACCGCGGCACCGTTTGGCCCTGGCTGATCGGCCCGTACTGCGAGAGCGTGCTCCGGGCCGACGGTTTCAGTGATGAGGCAAAACAAGAGGTCCAAACAACGCTTGCCCCGCTGATCGATCGCTTGACCGGCACGGACCTGGCGGGCGCGCTCGGCACGCTGCACGAGATCCACGAGCCGATCAGCCCTTACGCCCCGCGCGGCTGCCCGGCCCAGGCGTGGTCGGTCGCGGAGGTGCTGCGCGTGTTGACGCTGCTCAAATAAAAACCCCGCACAAGGCGGGGTTTCGAATGATTCATTTTCTTGCTCTTACGAAACTTGGTTGCGTCGATCGGGTGCGGCCTCGGGTTGTTCCTCCAACTCAGGCAGCCCGCGGAACTCGATGCGTGCGTTGTTGAGCATCCGGTTGACTTTCTCTTGAACATCTTCCGGCAGGCCCTTGATCTGGCCACCTTCGGGTAGTTCGCCGTCAAAGAGCACCTCCCCGCCGGCGGTCTTGATCGTCAAGTGCTTTGAGTTGGGTTTGGTCTTGAGCTGGAGCGTGTGCTCGCCGTCACTGGTCATCACCGAGGACTGGACATTTCGAACAGCCCCGGGCCCGGCTCCCCTGCGTAGTTCATCAAGGTCCAGGTCCAACTGTTGGCGCAGCTCTTTCATCCTGCGATCCATGTCCTGGTATTTCGGCGCCTTCGTGAACTTCTTCGGCAAGCGCGATGGTCTGGTCCATGTGTCTCAGATCGAAAACCGCCGCCTGAACCATCCGTCGGATGTCCTGAAGGAAGGCCAGGAGGTTTTCGTCAAACTCCTCGGTTTCGATGATCGCGGCAAGGTTCGCCTCGCTATGAAGATGGTTGATCAGGAAACAGGCGAAGAAGTCGCCAAAGAAGAGAATAAGGAAGAAGCGGCAGACTAAGCTGTTTTCTTGCGTTTCAGTTAGGTGCCCCCGGTCATTCCGGGGGCATTCTTGTTTGTGTCGGAGGCTTGTACGTTACCACACAAACAGCCGGTAAAGCGGCGTCCGCACCAGCTCTGTCATTGGCGCCTCGTCCAAAGCGCTTAGGATTCGCCGGTAAACCGAAGCTCTGTTCGGGCAAACCGGAACAAGCACAAAGTCCGCATTCCTTGCACCATGCAATCCACCATAGCTCCAGGGCGCGGCCCCCTCCAAAGGCGGGTGATTTCCAAACAGCCAAAGCGGGCTTAGAAAATCCGCGACAAAAATGGTCTGCCCTTGCGCCAGATTGCGCTCTTTCAGATCGTCAGCAATCGACGCAAAGTAAGACGGGCTCAGCTGACTTTCGCATGTTGGAAGCGGTTCATTCAGAAACGTGAATGGCGTGCTTGCCGCTTGACCAAAATACGTGCGCTGCCCGTCCGTGGCGAAATGGGTCTGACCACCGAACAGCACGGCCCTTCTGTCAATTAGGATGTCCTGATGGCGGTCGCTTCCAATCACCAGCGGCACAAAGCTTGCCGGATCAGCCAAAACCGCGCGAAGGGGACTTGAGGCAAGGTTGATCACATTCGGCGCCAAAGCAATGACAAAGCCAAACGCGGCCGCGATCAGGCCAAGGTGCGGTGGACCACGCAGGTCTTTCGCCCAAACCAATAGCAACAGGGCGGCAAAGCCCAGGAACAAGGGGTCATGGCCCGCATTTTGATCGCTGACATAGGCCGACGTCAGAAACGTGCAGACAAATAGCAGCGCATGCCGCGCCAATCCTTCTCGGTACAATAGGAAAACAGCAAACCCGGCCAGCACTGTCGAGGATAGCATGTATGGTCCGCTTAGCACCGTAACCAAACCATGCCCGGCATTCGGCCGTGGGGCTGCACTGGCGACATAAAGCACGTCTGACGCATAGGCTAACCAATAGTCGAAACCCCAAAAAAGTGTCAGAATCAACGCGATGCCGATCCCGGTCGCGCAGGCTGGTATCAACAGACGCGTTTGGCGTGTCAGAACCAAACCCAGGATTGCCAATGGCAGGAATGCGACGAAATAGGTGACCTTGATCAAGGCAAGCAAGGCGAATAGGCCGCCGACCAAAACACCTTCCCATTGATCAGCGCGCGCAGAGGGGATCAGCGTTATGACAAGAGCAACAAATGCAAGCGCCCAGCACCAGCGATTGTAGTGCACATTGATTGACAGGCTAAGCTCCGGACGGCCGTGGGTTACGGCAAGCGTCGTGACCATGATCGCGCAGGCGAAGACAAGGGCCCAGGTTTTGGGCATGCGAAGGCTTGCGACGGCCAACGCGGCGGCGGCCAGGCCACCGGCGAGTATGATCTGCACAATCAGAAAGGCGCGACCTGTCGGCAGCCCTGCATCCATCAGCGCCGCGACGGGCCAGAATGCCAGTTCGCCAAGGGGTGTTACGAAATCAATGTGCGGTTTCTGACCGTGTGACATTCGGTCCAGAATGTCGACCAAATGCATAGCGTCGCCCCAATGCGACGTGATGACCAGATGGCCGGGTGCGAGAATAAGCGTTGAAAACGCCAGCCAGATGATCGCCAGAACAGACCAGCTGCGCAGGCTGGCCGCAGCCGGTGTCGTGTCTTCTAGCTGGGCGACATTAGTCGACATCGAAGCGATTTCACCGTTCGGCCGTGGCTGGATCGTCCAAAGACGGCACCTTTGGACACTTAGTGTGACTCACGAATTCAGTTCCCGAGACACAATCCTTGAGCCATCCCCCAAGTTGCCAGACATGTCTCGCTCCTCGCCGCTGCTCCTATCCGTCCCGTCTTCACGCCGCTCGCGAAACACTGCGGCACTTTCGATAAACGGATTGATGAGTGCGGCTTTTAGGGTAGGGTACATCTGAGGCAGCGGTACTCCGTTTTCATCGGCGACGCCGAACCGAAGGTCCTCTGGCCCATTCTTCGGGACATACAGTGTCCCGAACATCCAGTCCCAGATGGCGAACATGGACCCGTAATTCTTGTTGTGGTGCTGCAAATCCATCGAATGGTGCACCTGGTGCTGCGCTGGGGAGATCAGGATGTGCTCGAGAACCGGCCCATAGCTGAGCCAAACATGGCTATGGCGAAGGTTTGCGCCCACAGCATTGAAGGCGACATAAAGCGCGTTGGCGCCACCGATTGTCAGAAGGTCAATGTCCCCGATGAAGGTGAAAAGGGCGACCGCCTGGGTCAGACCGACAATCATCGAAACACCAATATTGCGAATGATGCTTTCGACCGGATGCGCCCGAGACAGTGTCAATGGCGTAAGCACATCTGCCGAGTGATGCACGGCATGGAATGACCAAAGTGGCTTGTACTCGTGGTGCATACGATGCGCCCAGTATTTTACAAAGTCTGCGGCCAGGACAATCACCAGCGTTGCAAAGGCGCTTCGCCAAAACGTGATGGGCTGGGTGGGCGTATCCGGGAACAGGGCGACAAGCCAGCCCAACACAACGAATGTTGCCAAGGGCGTAAACACCACTGCGCCCATAAGCCCGATGCCAGTTAAGACGCGAAAGGTCAGAAAAAGCTTAATATCCAGAAGGTTGGACTTGTGCCGGTAGACTTTTGCAGGGAACAGCCACGAAAGAAGTGATCCAGGTTGTCCGCGGAACACCCAAATTGCGGCTGCCAACACGATGCTAAGGCCCAGATACACAAGCGCAAGCCGCGATCCAAAATCGAACAACTGGTACCGCAGGCTGTCAAATATGCTGAAAATTGTTTCCATGACGCATGCTCTTGTCATCGCCGAAACAACGTTTCGGCCTGAGTTTTTTCACAGATGGCAGGTCAATCAGGCGTCAATATGGCAGCAAAAAGGGGCCTGAATGGTGCTAATCAAGCTCGGACCAGGGCCATGGCTTCACATTGCTGGCAGCTGTCTGATAACGCGCAGCCTTGGCCACCCAGATACCCAGATCCGTTCCGAACTCGGCCAAACGTTCGTTCGGTTCCTTGTTGTTGATCAACATGATGATGAACTGGATGACCGTGACCACGCCCAAAACTGTTTGAGCCAGCGAGATCATGATCGCGATCAGTATCATATAGATCAAGCGCTGAAGCATATTGTCCGGTGTGGCCGGTTCAAATTGTTCGCCGTGAATGCGGCCATCAACCTTGGCGTCGTCCTGTTCCATGGTCCTCTCTACCCTCGTCTTGCCCTAACATTTTTGCAGTTTGTCATCAGCGCTGCAATCATCCGGCCCATGGCAGCATTACAAAAGGATGCGTGACCCAAAGGTGCCAGTCATGGTTCAGAAACTGTGCAATGAATATCTGTGCCGCAAGGCCAAACCATATCAGGCACAACAGCATACATCGGCTCCAATGGGTCAGCAGCCAGGGGCGCTCTTGAGCCCCCGTCTGGCCGACCAGTGGTGAGGTCTCCCAAAGTGCGGCGTCCGAGCCGCTCATTGCCCGCAAGGCGGCGCGGGCGTAAAGCGACGCGGCCCAGCTCCGCAGGATCATCAGGGCCACGAAGATATAAACGGCAAGCGACAGATCGATGCCGCCCGCAAGTCGGGCAATGTCGTCGCTTGTCATCGTATCGAACCCCGGCACGATGTTACTGGCAAAGGCCACAAGCCCACGACCTGCGAACAACGGCAGTGCAAAAACAACGGTTGTGGCGGCCAGCAGGACATACCCCCACCCCGAGTGCCGCACCGCGCTTTGCACCCGGCGCCACTCGAACAGGGCAAATGCGCGGTTCTCAATTGCCTGATGCGCGACGGCGAAGGGAAACCAGATCATCAGGACGCAAAAGACGGCGACGCCCGCAAGGCCCAGAAGCGGGCCGACAAAAGCCTGTTCGTACCCTTTGGAAAAGCTGTTTTCCCAACCCGCCCACCAGGACAGCAACCAGATCACAGCGAATGGCGCCGAAAAGAGCGCCATGCCGACCATTGCCAGCAACCCTTCACGGATATTCGCGGCCAGCCCGCCAAGAAGCCGGGTCAGCGACCGACCTGACCCGAAAAGCCAGCCGGGCGGCTCGGCCTCAACGCCAGCCCGGCGCAACGCGACAAACCGCATTCGACGCATCAGCCAGCCCAGGACGAGGATCGAGGTTGCGGCCCAAAGACAAAGCACGCCGCCGATCACCACATTCGTCAGCACCCGAAGCAGTCGCCCGAACGCGCCAGCGCGGCGCAGGGGATCCGCCGTGGTGCTCATACGAAAAGACCGGACAGCACGTCGCCCTCGGCGCGTTCGGCCCTGATCCCCATAACCTCGGCCAGCGTGGAAGCAATCGCGGTCTGGTCGACCTCGCGATCCATGATGCGGTCTTTCCGAATACCCGCACCCGTGACCAGCGCCCAAACCGCGCGGCTTTCGCCCGAGTTAAAGTGATGCTGGAACGGGACCGACATCAACGGGTTGGCGTCCCGCCCGCAGTCCGGCGTCACGACAATGACCGTGTTGTTGCGATAGTGTTCGTCCATATCCAGCGCCTCGACCAGCTGGCGGATTCCATCATCGATCACCGAAATGGCGCGCGTATAGTGGCTGGCATTGCCCCAATGGACGTAATCCGGGTCCTGGTAATTCACCATCATCAGGCGCGGTTTCAGATCACGGATCGCCCATAGGGCAAGTTCGGTCAACAACCGGTCGCCGCGCGGGTTCCTCAAGCCATCGTCGCCGTAGTGGTCCCGCCACTTCGCCCAGAAGTCTTCGATCGGCGCCGATTGCTCGGGCGCAATGGCGCGCCCGTCTTTGGCCAGAAGCGTATTCAGCGACTGTTCCGCGTTCAGCCGTTCGTCTTCGGCCAAGCCGCCGTCCTTAAGAAGCCGTGCATATTTGTAAAGCTTGAACCGGTGAAGCGAGAGCATCTCGGACCGAAAGTCGATCCCGTAATGGCCGTGAATGCCGTACGTGAAGAACTCTTCCTGCGGCCGGTCCTCGCCATTGATCAAAATCGCTTCGTGGCTGGGAATGGCATAGCCGCGGCGAAGATATTCGAAAAGCGTGGGTTCTGTCGGTTCCAGACGATCCATAAGGAATTGCGAGCCCGCATCGCGATACGCTTTGTACCGCCCCGTCAGCAGGTTCAGTGTCCCCTCGGCATGGCTGGTATCCCCGCCTGCCAGCGTATCGATGCGCAGATCGGGGATCAAAACACCGCGGGCGGCCAGGACTTTGCGCGTATAGGGCGCAAAGGTGCCCTGCAGATCAATTGTCTCAAACCGCCGAACCCCGCCGCCGAAACGGATCAACACGACATTCGGTCCGCGATATGAAGCAGAGTACACTGGGCCGGGCAGGGCGGACGCTGCTAATCCTGCGCCAACGCTGGCATTGAATGTGCGACGTGTAAGCATTGCGACACCTTTGGCTGCCAACAACATAAGGGCTACAGCCCGCGGCACCAAATCGCGTCGCGTCTAGCGATTCTCGTCGAGGTGCTTGCGCAACAAGATCAGATCACTCATGACCCGCTTCATCGCATCCCGGTGTGCGGGTTCAATCATGTCCTCAAACCGCGCCATGACGCTTTGGATGGCGGTTTCACGAAAGGTCCGTCCGGCGTCGGTCAGGCGCACCAGCTTGCCGCGTCCATCCGCCGGATCGGGCTCAACGGTTATAAAGCCCTTATCTTCCAGAACTTTAAGCGAATGCGTCATCGTGTTTTTTGTAACCTGCATCGCGGCGGCAATCCGAACAGGGGCTTTGCCGTCCCCCATTCGGACAAGATGGTTCACGATCGAAAAATGCGATGGGTGGACACCGTCAGGAAGGCATTTGGCAAGGATTGCCGACGACAGCTGATTGATGATGCCGACCTCGTTGAAGAAGCCGAACACCTCCATCGTTTTGCTGTCGGTGCCATCCTTCATGTGCGTCCTAGCTTCGCCTCCAGTGGCCAGCGGGGGCTGACCGCAACATCAGGGCCATATCCGATGCGCGCCAGCATTTGCACCGTGCCCCCGTTCGGCGCAAGCCTAGTATGGACCTCGGCATAGTGCGCGTCCATCTCGGGATATTCCTGCAAAGCCTGGCTTAAGGGTTGAAAGCCCAAGCCTTCTCGCGTGCAGCCAAGGTTAAGCCGCAACCACTCGCCACCTGCCGCAATCTGATCGCGCCGCGTATTGCCTGGTGTCACCATCCATACGTGGCCCATCGCGCTTTCCGTGTTCGAAAGTACCGCATCAAGCCCACTGTTATAGGCCATCGAGGTTCGGTCCAGCGTCGCGTCCCGCGTCATCATGCCCGTCAGGTGCAGTGTCTCGAACAGCGGTCCGCTGAAGTCGATGCCGTCTGGGTTTGCCGTAACCTCGCGCTTGCCAATCCGAAAAAGATCGACGCTTTCCTTATAGGTGCGGGGCGTCTCAATCTCGAGCATCAGCGCATCGGTTGTCAGCTTCCGCCAAAAGGTCACGTCTTCGGGCGTGACCGAGCCACCGACCCATCCGGGGTTCTTCGCCACATCAAGGATACGGTCCAACTGATCGGGCAGCACGGCGCGCGTCGTGTCGTAGGGTTCCTTGTTCGAACGTCGATCAGGCACATAAGCCCAAAGCGGGTCGGGTTTGACCTCTGCGGGACGAAAACGTGCATGTGCAATGGGGCGTGTGTCCAGCGCCGCGTCATCCTCGCCTTCGGGAAACAGGTCCATGTCGACCGCATAGCCATTTGCCGTCGCTGCCATCGTCATCAACTCAAGAAAGCATCCCAAACCAATCGTCAGTTGCCGGTCCATCGGGTCGGTGTGCGGCAGTTGCCGGTCGATATCAAAGCGCAGTGTGATCTGGTCACTGCCGACAAGATCAATGATCCAGGGCTGCCGATTGTGCGGGTTTGGGGCCAGAATGGCATAGGACAGCGCATTCATTCTTGGATCGGCGTAGTTCGCGCCACCCGCCATCGCCCAAGGGGCAAGTGCTTTTGCCGGTGTGCTGTTGGCGATCCAGGCGCTGGCGCCGCCAGCCGCTAGAATGACGCCCCCACCGGCGATGCGAAGAAAGTTTCTGCGGTTCATGAGATCACTCCATAATGTTCGATATCGAACTAATATAGTGCGACATCGAATTAATCAAGAGATCCGCTACACCCAGATGTCAGGCGACTTTTTGTAAGGAATATAAAGGGGATGGCGCGGGTGGCCGTCTTTGGTAAGCCCGAGGGTCAGCAAAGGCTTTCTTGAAAACTTCAGCGTTTTCAAAACGATTTCATCCTGATTCCGATGCACACCATGAACGCCCCAAGCCGCCAGAATATCATCGCACCATGCAGCGCCTTCAGAAACGGCGGTGGCGTTTTCCGGCCCTTCGGGTTTGCGCGCTTTCTTTAGTCGTTGAGGCGAGGTCTCGCGCAGCGCAAAAAGGTTGACCACCTGAAAGGCACCGTAGCCCAATTGGCGCGCGCGACGCTCGCATCGCTCAATTGTTGGGTCATTTGCCAATTCCGTGGCCTTTGACGGGTTCAGCATGACATAAAGCAGCCTGCGCCCGCCGTCCGCCCAAAGCACGGTCAGGCTATAACGATATCGCTCGCAATCCGAATAGACGGCCTGCCGCCAACCTTCGGCCGTGTCATGCCGGCGGATCAGGCTCACATCCGAAAGACGCGTGTTGGGTGCAGTTCGCCCGCCTTGTAGATACCCACGGCCACCGGTTCGCCTTCGAACGAGGCCCAGGCCAGATCGCCATAGGTTGCGTCCGACGAAATGACCATGCCGGGGTTCCCGTTGCGAAGCCGTGTGGCCCCTTCGACGGTGGTCGGCAGCTGCGGAAGGTCGGTCAGGCCAGCCGATAGTGGCAATAGCGTCGCGTCAAGTTCGGGGGTTCGCGCCAAGCGTTCGATATCGTCCAATGTGATGGCGTCTTCCAGCTCGAACGGGCCCGACCAGATGCGTCGCAGCGTGGCGACATGCCCAAGACAGCCAAGCCGTTGCCCAAGATCGCGTGCGATCGCGCGAACGTAACCGCCCTTGCCGCATACCATGTCCAGAATGGCTGTGTCGGGGTTGGGTCGCTCGACCAGGTCCAGGCTTTCAACGAAAAGGGGACGGGCTGCCAGTTCAACATCCTCGCCCGCGCGGGCCTTGGCATAAGCGCGTTCCCCATCGATCTTGACGGCAGAAAAAGCAGGCGGCACCTGCATGATGTCACCCAGGAAGGTGGGCAAAACCGCTTGCAGGTCTTCGTCGCTTGGGCGCAGCGCTGACGTGGCGATGACAGTGCCATCAGCATCGTCGGTGTTTGTCGCTATCCCAAAGCTGACGGTAAAACGATAGGCCTTCATCGCGTCCGTTACATAAGGCACCGTTTTCGTGGCTTCACCTAAGGCAATGGCGAGGATGCCAGTGGCGTCCGGGTCCAACGTGCCCGCGTGCCCAGCCTTCTGCGCCTGGAAGGCCCAGCGAACCTTGTTTACGATATGGGTCGATGTCGGTCCCGCTGGCTTGTCGACAACGACCCAGCCCGAGATATCGCGTCCCTTTTTCCGCCGTGCCATGTGTGACGTCCTTCAAATGCGAAGCGTGTGCGTGCCAAGCCTTGCATCTGTTGTCAATCAGCCGCGCGCGCGACACCCAGTATCGGCCCCATCGGAAACCCGATATCCCGCCGTTCAAGACCAGGGGCATAAAGCCGCGAAATGGTCCCGTCGAGAAACAGCGCGTTGGGCGAGCCCAGAGCATCTCGAAACAGGCGCCCGAAATGGTGAAAGTTGACCCGCTCGTTCGAGATCGCGGCGACCAGAGTACCGTCTGCGGTCACCCCGACACCGTTCCGAACATTCAAAGAATCTGATGCTTCAAGGAACCGGGGGTGCAAGTCGCCCTCGATGACAAGCATCGGGCCGGATTGCGTTGCGTAACTGCAAGTTGGTCGGGCACGGTCAAAGCGCCGACTTTCGATCACGGCCGCCGAGGTTGCCGTCAGACACAGAACACCGTTCGGCAGCAGGCCAAAATTTCCGGGCCCATCCCGTGTGACCAGTGGCGCCTTTTCCACACCGTCTTCGACAAAGTACCCGACCGGGCGGCGGTCCGAGTGGTACATGCCGCCATTCATGGCCCATGAAAGAAGCGACGGCGCAATGGTCGTTTCAACATTATCAAAGGTGCCAAGCGGGTCGCCTTCCGCGTCGTTTAGGAACAGGCGGATGTCATCGGCGGCGGGCTGTGCCTCGCAAACGGTGAACGAAGCGCCATCAAATTCCAGGTCTCGACAGTCGGCCGCAAACGCGGACGTGGCCAGAAGACTAATCGTCGTCCAGATCGCGGCGTACATTTTCATCTGCAAACATCGCTCGGGTGGTATCAAGGCGATCAAAGGTCTCATCGATCTGGAACCTGATCTCGGGGGAAAATTTCAGGGCAAGTCCCTTGCCGACCACGCGCCGGATATCTGACCGGTTCCGTCTGAGGGCATCCAGCGCTTCTTCCCGGTGTTGGCCGCCAAGTGGCAGCACATAGGCGGTCGCCACCTTTAGGTCCGGGGAACAGGTGACTTCACCGACGGTGATCGACATCCGGTTCAGGTCCGGGTCGTGAACGTCGCCGTGATGCAGCACATCGGACAGCCGGCGACGGATCAATTCCGCCACGCGCAATTGTCGCTGGGAGGGGCCGGGCCCGTCATGAAACCGTTTTGCCATACCCAAGCACTTAAGCGTTGCGCGCTGCACCGGCAAGGAGGCGTTTTCGGCTAACACTTCGGCAACTGCTGATGTATCGACGCACCAAAAGACGGAGAGCTATCATGGTGGATCTGCCAGGCGTTGTCATCACAGGGGCATCCGGCCGCATGGGTCAGATGCTGGTGCAGGAGGTCCGCGCGTCGGACAATTTGGCCCTTGTCGCAGCGGTCGAACGTGAGGGCCACGATTGGGTGGGCCAAGACCTTGGGGTGGCTATGGGGGGCACTGAAATTGGTGTGCCCGTAACAGATGATGCGCTTGAGGCCATCGCACCGGCCCAGATCGTGATCGATTTCACCTCGCCAGACGCGACCGTCGCCTTCGCCGAACTGACAGCTCAGGCACGCGCCGTGCATGTGATTGGCACCACCGGTTTCGAAGATACGCACATCGACAAACTGGACGCGGCCGGGCGACATGCCACGATTATCCGCGCAGGCAACATGAGCCTTGGCGTTAATCTGCTTGTGGAGTTGACCCGTCAGGTCGCCACGGCACTTGACGCCGAATTCGACATCGAGGTCGTCGAGACGCACCACCGGCACAAGGTCGACGCCCCGTCAGGGACCGCGCTGATGTTGGGTCAGGCGGCCGCTGACGGGCGCGGCGTTCTGCTGACCGACGTTTCGGACCGTGGTCGGGACGGGATCACCGGGGCACGGGTGACAGGTGATATCGGCTTTTCGGCCATTCGTGGTGGCGACGTTGTTGGTGAACATGACGTGATTTTCGCCGCTCAAGGCGAACGCATTGTCCTGCGTCATATTGCGACTGATCGGCGACTTTTTGCCCGCGGTGCACTCAAAGCGGCGGTATGGGGCATCGGAAAGGGCTGTGGCTGCTATGATATGCGCGATGTTCTGGGTCTGAAGTGATCCAAGTACGAATATCCGTCGTAAAAGCGATGCAAGACAAGGGAGAATTGGTATGCGTGTGGGCGTATACGCTATTATAGCTGTATTGATCGCTGGTCCTGCGATGGCTGAATTCAAACGCGTAAACGATCGCGATAACTTTGTATCGCTTGTGAAAGACCGCAGCCTGACACGCCTTGGAATTCGCCTGAACGTTTCGGACAACGGTCAGATCAGTGGCCGCGCCTTCGGCCGTAAGGTCAGCGGCGCCTGGAGCTGGTCCAGCGGCTACTTTTGCCGGGACCTCTATGTGAACGGCAACATGCTTGACGGCGATAACTGTCAGAAGGTCGAAGTGCGCGGTGATACGCTTCGGTTCACATCCGACAAGGGCACCGGCGACACGGCAGACCTGCGCCTTCGCTAAACGGGATCACGCCGCGTCAGGCTAAGGTGCGCACGGACCTCGTCCGGACCCATAAGACTGGCGCCAAGCCCTGCTATCAGACCCACAGCCTTTTCGACTAACTGTGCATTGGTCGCAAGCGTGCCGCGCTTCAAATACAGGTTGTCCTCCAGTCCGACCCGGACATGCCCCCCGGCCAGTACGGCCGCCGCGACATAGGGCATTTGATCGCGCCCCAAGGAAAAAGCCGAAAAGGTCCAGCGTTCCGGTACGGCGTTAACCATCGCCATAAACGTGTTCAAATCGTTCGGTGCGCCCCAGGGCACGCCCATGCACAGTTGTACAAGCGCCGGGTCCTTCAAGACACCCTCTTTCACCAACTGCTTTGCCAACCATAGATGCCCGGTATCGAAGGCCTCGATTTCCACACAAGTGCCGGACTTGGTCAGCATCTCACCCATCGCTCGCAGCATGCCGGGGGTGTTGGTCATAACGTAATCCGCTTCCGCGAAGTTCATCGTGCCGCAGTCAAGAGTGCAAAGCTCGGGCCGGCACTCAAGGATATGGGCCACACGCTCGCTTGCCCCGATCATGTCAGTTGCCGTTTCATTCACCGGAAGCGGTGCTTCGGATGAGCCAAAGACAATATCGCCGCCCATGCCAGAGGTTAAATTCAAGACCACGTCGGTGTCCGAAGCGCGAATGCGTTCCGTCACTTCGCGGTAAAGATCCAGCCTGCGCGACGGCGTGCCATCCTCGGGGTCGCGCACATGGCAATGAACGATGGCGGCACCGGCTTTCGCGGCTTCAATCGCACTATCGGCAATGTCTTTCGGCGAACGGGGCACATGGGGGCTTGCGTCTTGCGTCCCACCCGAGCCTGTCACGGCACAGGTAATGAAAACGTTCTGGTTCATCGTCAAAGGCATGTGCCGATTTCCTGCGCTGATCTTGCCACGCCACTGTGTTCACCGACTTGCGTCTTGTCAAAGCCGCAACGCCACGCGTGTCTGAAAGTTTTTGCTTCCCGCGCCAGAAGTGATGGGCGCGAGCAGAGGCAGGGCAAGGAACGCGGTCTTTATGCGGGGCAGTATGCACACTAAAGAGGATCCCACTCGTCGCCATTGAAACCTACGGGATGGACGCATAGGACATTCGGGCAAACCAAGGAATAACCATGACCATTCGCCAAGACTTGGCTGACGCCGTCGGAAACACGCCCCTTATTCGTCTCAAGGGTCCCTCGGCGGCGACAGGATGTGACATTCTGGGCAAGGCCGAGTTCCTCAACCCTGGTCAGTCCGTCAAGGACCGCGCCGCGCTTTTTATCATTCGCGATGCCGTGGCAAAAGGCAAACTCAGACCGGGCGGCACAATCGTTGAAGGGACGGCGGGCAACACGGGCATTGGCTTGGCGCTTGTCGGCGCGTCAATGGGGTTCCGGACCGTGATCGTGATCCCGGAAACGCAAAGCCAGGAAAAGAAAGACATGATCCGGCTGTGTGGCGCGGAACTGGTGCAAGTGCCAGCGGTGCCTTACAAAAACCCGAACAACTACGTGAAGTATTCTGCCCGTCTGGCCGAACGCTTGAACACGTTGGAACCAAACGGCGCCGTTTGGGCAAACCAGTTCGACAATACCGCCAACCGGCAGGCCCATGTCGAAATGACAGGGCCCGAGATTTGGGACCAGACCGAGGGGCGCGTTGACGGGTTCACCTGTGCCGTCGGCTCGGGCGGCACCTTGGCGGGCGTCGCGCAGGTGCTGCAGCCAAAGGGCGTGAAGGTTGGCTTGTCGGACCCTGACGGGTCCGGGCTGTTCAAGATCTACACTGATCAGGATCCGCCCAGCGGGGATTCGATCACCGAAGGCATCGGGCAAGGCCGCATAACCGCCAACCTCGAAGGGTTCACGCCAGACTTCACCTATAAAATACCTGACAGCGAGGCGCTGCCGATTGTCTATGACCTGTTGATGCAGGAAGGGCTGTGCCTTGGCGGTTCAAGCGGGATCAACGTGGCTGGTGCAATGCGCCTTGCCCGCGAGCTTGGTCCTGGCCACACGATTGTCACCATCCTGTGTGACTATGGAAACAGGTATCAATCCAAGATGTTCAACCCCGCGTTCCTGCGCGAAAAAGGGCTGCCACTGCCACCGTGGATGTCGGGTGCCGACCGGATACTCCCCAGTGTTTTCGAGCATTAGACCATGGTGACAGTCCTGCGAAAGCTCGTCCCGCTTGTCACGTTTTGTTGGCTTGTCTGCGCGCAAAGCGCAGTGGCACAGGATGTTGATTTCGCGGATTTCGCAAGGTTCGCTACATCTGTCGAAACCAATCTTGCCAACGAGGACTTGCCAACCGACGCCTTTGAAGTCCTGCGGGGATCACTGGTCGAGTGGCGCCAAACCTTCCTCGAGGCGCAGAACGTAAATTCTGTCCAGGTCGAGGCGCTTGAGGCGCAGCTCGAGGCGCTGGGACCAGCACCCGTGGATGGAGAAGCCGAAGCCGCCGATGTTGCGGACAGGCGGGCCCAGCTTATTGATGCACTTCGCGTCGCGCGGACCCCGCAGCTTGAAGCGCTCGAAGCCTTTGCCAGGGCGGACACACTGATCGGTCGCATCGATGCCATCGTGCGCGACCGCCAGACCGACACGCTGTTGGAACTGCAGCGAACGCCGCTTGACCCGCTCTCGTGGCCCGCCGCTCTGACAAGCGTACTCGGTGTCTTCGAGGCGGTCGAAAGCGAGTTTGCAGACACCCTGGGACAGATGGACCGCACGTCGGTTCTGCAACGTCTGGCCTTCGCCTCACTTCTTCTGATCGCGGCCATTGTCCTGCTAATCAGGGGGCCGCGCTGGATTGAACGTGTGCTGACGCGGATCGAAAGCCGGGGTGGGGAATATGCCCCTGTGGTCTATGGCTTTCTGGTGTCCTTCGCGGGTGTCCTTGTGGCCATGGTCGGCATTTCGCTGATCAATGCCGCTCTGATTTCAACCGGGCTTTTGGGCGACACCGGGCGTGCTTTGGCCATCGGCGCGAATACGGCGATCCTGGCTTATGCTGTCGCAAGGTGGCTTGGTGGGCGAATATTTCCTGAACGTGCAAGTATTCCGACACCCCTGAAACTGCCCGAATCCATGCGTGCAAGCGGTCGCCGAACGGCCAACTTTCTGGGTATACTCGTGGGTCTTGCTGCCCTACTTGAGGTGGTCCAACAACAGGTACAACTCGAGAAGATCACGCTTGGTGTAATTGCTCTGCCGCTGCTGTTCCTTATGGGGCTTATCCTGTTTCGCATGGGCCAACTTGTCTGGCGCGGTTCTCGCATCGAAGAAGACGGCGGGCCGAATTTTTCAGGTCGCGTCACACGTCTTCTCGGTCGTGTGGTTCAACTGATCGCCGTGGCCGCCCCGGTCCTTGCCGCTATTGGATTTGTCAATTTGGCCCGCGGCGCCTTGATGCCGCTCGCGCTTAGCCTCGGGTTAATCGCATTTCTTCTGGCGCTGCACTACGTCCTGCGCGCCGGATACGCGATGATCCGGGGCTTTCAAAGCGAAGATGCGGAACAGGCGTTGGCCCCGGTCCTGTTAAGCCTTGCGGTCAGCTTGTGCTCGCTACCGATTTTCGCGCTGATCTGGGGGGCCCGCGGCTCGGACCTGGGTGAGATTTGGACAGCCTTCCGAACTGGCATTCGGTTGGGCCAGACCGTGATTTCGCCCGGCGCCCTTCTGACCTTTGCCATCATCTTCGCAATTGGGTTCGGGCTGACACGTCTGGTTCAGGGAACCTTGCGATCATCCGTTCTGCCGCGGACCAAGATCGACAAGGGCGGGCAAAACGCAATTGTCTCGGGTCTTGGCTATGTGGGCGTAACACTTGCCGCCATTTTCGGCATAACCTCTGCTGGGATCGATCTATCCAGTTTCGCGATCATCATCGGGGCGCTCAGCGTCGGTATCGGGTTCGGACTTCAGAACATCGTCAACAACTTTGTCAGCGGGATCATCCTGTTGATCGAACGTCCGATCAGCGAAGGCGATTGGGTCGAGGTTGGCGGCAAGCTGGGCGTCGTCAAATCCATTTCCGTTCGGTCTACCCGGATCGAGATGTTCGACCGCACGGACGTCATTGTGCCGAACGGCGACCTGATCTCGGGCACGGTAACCAACTGGACCCACGGAAATTCTTCGGGACGCGTGATTTTAACCGTGGGCGTGGCCTATGGAACAGATACCAGGCGGGTCGAGGAAATACTGCGCGAGATTGCCGAAAACCATCCTTTGGTCGCTGTAACCCCGGCACCCACGATTGTGTTTCAGGGGTTCGGCGCCGACAGTCTGGACTTCGAGATCAGGGTCATCCTGAATGATATCGGCTTCGGTTTGGCCGTCAGGACTGACATCAATCACGAGATTGTCCGGCGCTTTACCGAAGAAGGGATCGAAATCCCCTTCGCACAGCGCGATGTGTGGTTGCGCAACCCCGAAACACTGGGCGCCAAACGTGCCACACCCTCGAAACAAGCACCCCCGTCACCTCCGACAGACATGTCGTTGATCGATACAGATGATCTCGACTAGCAAGCCAACGATCTGGCCTTGCACCAGACCACTGGAATTCGCTAAGAAGCGCCAGCCGGAGAGGTGGCCGAGTGGTCGAAGGCGCACGCCTGGAAAGTGTGTAGGCGGGAAACCGTCTCCAGGGTTCGAATCCCTGTCTCTCCGCCACTACTCCATTCAAGGTATTGTTTTAAAGCAAATATTCTTTTTTGTCATTGCCTTACCTACCAAAAAACGTACCGATAATATTCCTTGTTCAACACGTATTTGCAGGCTTGAGAAAGGCACAAGAACTGAATTTGCGTGTGAGCCAGGGTCTTGTAGCGACCTCAATAAGTTAGATCTTGAAACCACACAGCTGACAAGAGGGGCATATGAAAGTCCAAACTGAAACCTTTCATGATGTCTCCGAGGTAGGTATTGGGCTTTTCAATAGGGGGATTGGGGACAGCGTCGCCTAAAGCTGACACGCATTGGAGAAAGATAGACCCGGGCGGCGTCTCTCAAAGCTGTCGTTCCTAGAAATGCAGAAACTTGGATTTTCTGAGTTCTGGAACGCGAACTTTGCTGACCGATCTTCTCTCGCTGCCAACCTCGGCTTTGCGCACCACGCGATTGCAGAGAAAGACACTATGGGCGCATAGCCGACCTTCTAACGACGAGTAACCATTCTACCCCGTGTCACAAGCTTGGATGTCCGCTGCGCGGACGAAGCGGGCCTTCACATCTTTACACCGAAGGTCTGCAATGGTGAGGTCTCGCAAGAAACTCTTGTCCGTCAAAGCGCTTGTCTGATAGATGGCCGGCAAAGTGGAGCGCACGATGAAAGTACGGTTCTCAGAACGAGATATCTTGATCATCGCCCTAGCGGGGTGCGTGGACTAGGTATGCGCATCATCCTAGGTTAGGTTCGCGAGAGCCTATCTGTCAGGGCGGCACCATCAGGTGGCCGCCTTTTTTGTTTCAAAAACGCAAGGAGATCAAAGCTGTGTCCAATCAGCTGTTGGAAGAACCTGACGATACAGAGGAGACCCCGCACAACTGCGCGGTCTCCCTGATTTCATCTTCACGCATACGACGCCAGCGCTCTGTACTGACATTGCCACCTTCGGCGATGAACGGAAGAAACATGTCTTAAACTATTGTTTTTAAATAATAAATTGACGCGCCTTGCTCAGCTGATGTATGAACCGCTTATCTGCTTCGGGGCGTTCGTCTAGTGGTCAGGACATTCGTCTTTCTAACGGAGAACACGGGTTCGAATCCCGTACGCCCTACCAAGCAGATTGCGGTCGCGTAGCTCAATGGGAGAGCACCGGATTGTCTATCCGGGTGTTGCGGGTTCGAGTCCCGTCGCGACCGCCATGCGACCTAAAACTTCATCAAAGCCACCATTGATCGCAACTTGTTGTTCGGACACCGAGACCAGACATTCGTGCATCGCGCAGCATTCCGTAGGTTTGGGCTCAATGCCGACCTTGGAGGCAGTGCAGCATCTCCGCGACACGGGCGAACGACGGGTGTCACTGACGGCCCAAAGCCGCCGTTGGCCGATTCCAGTCGACGCTGCCGTGCGGCCCGTCGAAGCGGCCATTCGCTGCAGGCGCAAACTATGAGAATGGTCGAACTCACCAAACCGGGACAAATCGCAAATTCGCTGCCGCCTCGCTGAGGTCTGGTTTCGGGTTTTCAAGGTATGAACTCAACGTGCTTTTGTTAGTGCACCAGGAACTCAATCAACCGTTTTGTCAGTCGTTTCTCCGCGCCTGTATCGGGCCATACCGCATAGACCCCTAAGGTTGGCAGCTTCCATTTCGGAAGGACCTCAACAAGTGTTCCCTTTGCCATATCGTCTTTGACTTCGCTCTCGGGCAGATTCAGGATCCCAAGACCCGCAAGTGCCGCTTCCCGACCAGCGCTGATGGAGCTGACTTCGATGCGCACATTTTCAGGCGTGATCGCGATATCTTCCTGACCATTGCTCAACGTTAGCTTGTCCGGCAACATTGCGTAGGTGATGAACTCCGCCTTTGCGAGATCGTCCAGGGACCTGATAGGGTCCATCCGACTGATCGCTTCCGGACTGGCCACAAGAAACCGTTCAAATGTCCCGATGCGCCGCGTCTTGAGGTTGCTGTCGGCCAAAACACCCAACCGGATTGCCAGGTCATAACCGTCCCTGACCAGATCAACTTGACGATCCGTGCTGTGCACGGACATGGCAACCATCGGATGGGCTTTAGCGAAGTCCCATATGGCCCGGTGGACCGGAGTTTGATCACCAAAGGCGGGTAGGCTGACTTTAAGCGCGCCTACTGGCTGGTCACTGACATCTGCAAGCGTGTCGATGGCGTCCTCACCAGCTGCGACCATGCGTCGGGCAGATTGCAAAACCCGCTGACCCTCACTGGTGAGTGTGAGCGACCGAGTGGAACGGAAAAAGAGTGGCGTTTCCAGCCGTTCTTCGAGGCGGGTGACATGATGGCTGACGACAGAGGTCGACAACTTTAAGTTTCGGCCGGCACCGCTAAAACTGCCAGCGTCTGCTACGGCAACGAAGACTGCCAGATTTCGGTACGTGTCGATCATTCTATTTTCTCGAAAGCAGAAGTCGCTTTCCCCTAGGTAATCGAAAAGGAATAAACTGTCTAACCTTGCGGTTACGAGCAAGGAGTTGACCCAATGCCAATCAGTACTTCTGAGGTCGAAACCAATCACGCCAGCCGCTACCTGCAGCAACTCTGCAAACACCTCGGCCATAAGGTGCCCGTAGAATTCACTGCGACTGAAGGCCAAGTCACGCTGCCTCTCGGGACAGGCACTTTTGCGGCAGACTCGCGCTTGCTGCGACTTTCCGTCGAAGGCGCGCTGCAAGATTTGCCTCGCCTTGAGCGGTTTGTGGCAGAGCATCTTGCTCGCTTCGCGTTTCGCGAGAGCCCAACAATCACCTGGACATCACAGACAGAAGGAGGATCGGCATGACCGGTACACTGAACCGACGCGACCTGTTGAAAGGCACGGCGCTTACCCTTGGCACGGCAGTGCTACTCAAGACCGCGCTGACACCCACAACTTCCAAAGCGCAGGGGGACATGTCTGCGGGCACCGTGTACAGCTTTACCAAGGGCGGGGTTGCATTTCGCACCTATGTCTCGCCCGCTGAAGCCGTCAACGTGACGTCGCATGTTGTTGAGTTCGACGATCAGCTGCTTGTTGTGGACGGAACAATGCTGCCGCCGACAGCGGGTGAGGTTTCCGCGCTGATTGCATCGACCGGCAAGCCGGTGGGTCAGGCCTACATCAGCCATGAACATCCTGACCATTGGGGCGGGGCCGCGATGATCGAAGGTGTCACCTTCGCCACCTTACCCGAAATCCGGGATGCCATCGCAGCCGAAGCCGCGGGCGGAGACTTTCCAGAGCCGACCAATGTGCTGACCGGACCGGACCTCGAAATCGGTGCGACGGAAATCTCGGGAGTGCCAGTCGAGTTCCGCCACTACACCAACACCGAAGCGCCCCACATCATCGCCACAGCTTTCCCTGATCAACAGGTGATGATCGTCCAGGACCTTGTCTACAACGGCGTTTTCTTCGCACCAGGCGTCGATCGCGCGAACTGGATCGCCACGCTGGAAACGCTGCGCGACGATCCGTCGGCAGAAACCCTTTTGGTCGGGCATGGCCTCCCCACAACGCGGGGCGAGTTGGACACTGCGATCGCCTACATCCGCGTTTTGGACGAGGCGATGAAGACTGCAACACCGGACGATGCAGCAGCGATGCTGCGTACGGCTTTCCCCGGCTATGGCGGCGAATTCCTTCTCGGCCTGATCCCCGAATACTGGGGCTGACCCTTCAACCTGAAAGGACAAACGATGTTGAAATCACTCACTCTCGCAACTGCACTCACCTTCGGAGGTACACTTATGGCACAGGCAGACCCAATCGTTATTGAGGTGGCGACAATGACCTTGGCCGATGGAATGACTCCAGAGGCCTTCGCCGAAATCGACGCGCGTGTCGATGCAGAGCATGTCTCGCAACAACCGGGCTTCATCTCTCGCCGATCAGGGTTTGAAGGCGACAGGTGGATTGCCATCATCCATTGGGAAAGCCACGAGGCCGCTCAGGCCTCGATGAACAGCTTTGGCTCTGCTCCCGCAGCGGCAGAGTTCATGGGCGGTGTCGATCCCAGCAGCATCGTCATGACCCGCTACACTTCCGCTAACTGAAGGAGGAATGCCGCCATGGCTACAGCAAAGGAAAATGCTATCGCCCTTTATCTTGAGGGCATTCAAAACGGCCGCCCGCGCGAGGCTGTGGCGGCCTACACAGGCGATCGTTACACCCAGCATTCGACAGGTGTAGCGGACGGTGCCGAGGGGTTCATTGCCTTCTTTGAGCCCTTCATCGCCCGCAATCCGAAACGGGATTTTACGATCGTCCGGGCGCTCCAAGACGGACGGCATGTCTTTGTACAGTGCTATCAGAGCATCAACGATGGTGAAGCCGAATGGTTGACAACGGATTTCTTCGACTCCGATGCCAATGGTAAGATCGTCGAACATTGGGATGTGATTGCGCCGATCAAGCCAACCAACCGATCAGGGCGTTCGCAAATGGATGGCCCGATCGAGATTGTTGATCTTGATAAGACGGTTGCGAACAAGGCGCTGGTCACCGACTTCATCAACACTTGTCTCATTCACCGAGACCTTTCCCGGGCAACTGAGTTCATCAGCGCGGAAACCTACATCCAGCACAATCCAGATGTGGGCGACGGGCTGGATGCCTTCTTGACACTGTACGGAGCCGACGATTGTGCCCTAGCCTATCATGAGTGCTTTCTCGCTGTGGCCGAAGGAAATTTTGTCGCCACACTCAATCGGGCCACCTGGGTAGGGGAAGACCTCTGCCAGGTCGATCTTTTTCGCGTTGAAGATGGCAAGATCGTCGAACACTGGGACAATTCGGAGCCTTTACCGCCCAAGGCCGAGTGGGCAAATTCCGGTAAGTTCTGATGCCGCCCAAAAAGGGAAGAGAGGCCGGACGGGACCGGCCTCTCGCTTTGACATTCTTATTCCTCGGTCACGGCGCGAAGGATGGTGAACACCTCACCACGCTCCAACAGCCCCGACATCGTAAAGGAAAACTCGGTGATCTCACTGCCGCCAATAGTGGTCATCACCTCACCCGTTGGCGCGTATTCGACCGGAAGCGGAGCATAAGTCGCAGGATCCGCATTGAACAACAACCGCTGCGAATTCGGGACGGCCGTATCCGACATCGCTATGCCGAATGGCCCATCCGTATACCAAACAGCTCGCTCAGACACCGTGATGTCGTTCTCTCCGAAAGCGCATCCATCTTCCGGTTCCAGTCCCAAGTCACGGACAAACCCTGTGAAGGTCAGTCCAAGTTCGGCAGGCGATCCGACGGACCCACTAACCGACACAAGATCACAACCAGTCGGGTTGTCGTCACCTGTATCAAAGCTGATGTCGGCCGCGTATTCGACCCCGCCAATTCCGGCTGCCGTCAGAGCAGCCGCCAAGGGTTCAAAATCTGTCACCGTGTTGAAGGCATAGGCATGGTATTCGGTTATCTCGGCGACGCCGTCGAGCATGGGATGAGGGTCCAGCGATACTGGAGGCAATACTGCAGCGCCGAGCTGATACAGAACATGCTGCCCGCCTTCTTCCACAGTTCCATCTTCGCCGGTGATCGAGATCGATGCGCAGTTGATTGCACGCACCTGTGCAACAACTCCATTTTCCTGGACATCAAGCTCATATTCGGCCGGTACAAGCTGGCGTGCCGCATCTTCGGGGACAAAATAGCCGCCAATAAATTCGGTACAGGGGCCGAACTCGATTTTGCTCGAAACAGGAGCATGGCTGTCGGTCAGGGCGACGGCTGGGGCCAACGCGACAAGAGTTGCAAAGGAATATGTTTTTATCATTGGGTCACCTCTCAGGCTAAGTTCTGCGTCGCCTGCCGCATGATCAGCATGACAGGCGAAGGTGCCCCACAACCTATTCATGCATTGCGCATGGATAAGTGCCCATCTTCGGGATGGGTCATGCCGAATAGCGGGATTTGCGATGTATAACGTCCGAGCCATCAAGGCGTTTGTCGCCGTTGCTGAGCGGGGTAGTTTTGCCGCCGCCGCGACGCATATTGGCATGTCGACCTCGTCGCTCAGTCGGTTGGTGAACGATTTGGAGGCCTGGCTCGATCTGACGCTACTCAGGCGGTCGACACGGCACGTCACCTTGACGAAAGCAGGCGAGCACTTTCTTGGCAAATGCCAATCGATTGTGACTGCATGGTCTGATCTCGAAACCGACGCCCGAAAGATAGGCAGGGAGCCCGGCGGAACGCTGACCATCGCCGGCGCATCCTATTCGGTCCGGCAGTTATTGGCCCCCCACATCCCCTCGTTCCTCGAAGCCTATCCGGGTGTAAGCATCCGATTGGACTTACGCAACGACCATGTCGATCTCGTCGCCGCCTCAACTGACGTCGCCTTCCGCTTGGGCGAGCCGCGCGATTTGTCAGTTGTTGCAAAGAAATGCGGTGAGGTTCCGCTGGCTATGACAGCATCGCCGGCCTTCCTTCAGTCGCATGGAAAACCGGAGAAGCTTGGGGACCTGCCAGACTTTCCCTGTCTGCTGGATTCAACATCTCGGGCCGAATACCACTGGCCGTCCGTCTCAGGTTCAACGCTCAATTTCGCCTTCGAGGCGAACGATGGGGAAATCATCCGTCGGATGACGCTTGACGGACTTGGGGTCTCGATGCTCCCCGCGTTCTTTGTGGAAAGGGACGTTCAAAAGGGGCGTTTGGTTCGACTGTTCAGGGACCAACTCGACGCTGCGCTCGGGGTCTACTTTGTAATGCCTGAGCGCCGCCAGATCCTGCCGACAGCTCGCACGTTTGTGGACTTCGCGAGCCCGCTCATTCGTAGGGCACTAGCGGCGTCATCTTGATGTGTAAGCCATCCACTGAATAAGCAGCGAAACTTTGGCCAAATGCTGAGGGACAACTCTCGGATGGCCCATTGCCGATCTTGAACAAGGTGTTCAGATGCTGCAGTCTTGGCGCGCTTAGCGATCTTTCTCTCCGGTTCCCACGTAACAAATGTATCTTAGTTCAGTCGTTCTAGCACCTGCGCCGCATTGCTCCATTGCCGGGGTGACTGGCCGTACATCCGCTTAAATTCGCGGCTAAATTGCGATGAGCTTTGATAGCCAACGTCCCAAGCTGCCTCCGACACGGTCTTTCCTTCGGCAATCTTCATGGCGGCGTTATTCAGCCGCATGGATTTCACAAACTGGATTGGGGACATTGTCGTGGCTTCCTTGAACCGTCGATGGAAAACCGCACGGCTCATTCCGACGTGGTCGGCCATGTCGTCGATTGTGACCTGTTCGTTCAGGTGGGTCGAGAGGTAGTCAATGGTGCGCGCGATTTCATTGCCGATGCCAAAGGCCCGTCTTGCCGCGGCTCCGGCCCCGCCCGTAAGCACGGCGTAATACAACTCGCGCAGTCGCCCCGGTCCGAGCACCTCCAGATCAACCGGATTGTTGAGCAGCTCGAGAAGCCGCAGCAGTGCCTGCGTGAACCCAACATCCCAGGACGCCAATGCCAAAGCCGATGGCGCGACATCCCGCAAATGTTTGTTGCCACCAGCGGCGGTCTCGATCTCCATGGTGAGCTCGCGCATCATCCGTGGCTTCAGCGCAATCACCACGCCGAGCAGAGGATCGTCCTTGGACGCCGATGGCGCGCCCGCCTCCACAGGTAAAGTCATGGGGCAGAGCAGGTATTTGTCGCTGCCATAGACGTGGTGCTCACCGTCCAGAACAGCTTCCTTGGTGCCACTGAGAATAGCCACCACCGTGGGCTCGTAGACAGCCGGCACGCAGGGCACAGCCTCGGTCACCCGGAAAAGCTGGACGCCTTTCAACGCGATATCGACAAGGCCTGACTCTGGCAGATGGCGCTCGATAAGGTCTTTGATCTGGTCTTTGCTCATGAACTCTAGCTGGCAGAGGACCTTCATCTTTGCAATAAGATTGAGACGATTGGGCAAGTAATCGATAGGATATTGTCTGTTTGTGCGCCCAGCCAGCTCCTAAAAGTGCCTTTACGCAAAAGCACCTCAAGCCGCTAGCTTGGGCTGGCAGGAGACAGACAATGGCAGATACGACATTCGGACCCAAAGGTTGGACACCCGAGCGCCTCGGCGACCAGTTAGGCAAGACCTATGCCATCACCGGCGCCAACGCTGGCGCAGGTTATCAAGCAGCGCGTATCTTGCTGAAGAAGAACGCCAAGGTCGTGATGCTGAACCGCTCGGCCGAGAAATCCGAGACGGCAATCGCGCACCTGAAACAGGAATTTGGTGCGGAAGCCGACATGAGCTTCATCCGTATGGACCTGTCCGTTTTGGAAAGCGTGCGCGAGGCTGCCGAAGAAGTTCTGAAGACGTTGCCTCGGATCGACGCGCTGATAAACAACGCTGCCATCGCGCAGGTGCCGACGCGCAAACTGACCGTCGACGGGTTCGAAAGCCAGCTTGGCACCAACCATTACGGACATTTTCTGCTCAATGGTCTGCTCTTTGACCGCATCGCCGAAAGCAAAGGCCGGATCGTGGTCGTCGCCAGCCTCGGCTACAATTTGGGTCTCAAGACCATCAAGTTCGACGACATGAACTGGGATGAGGGCTACGGTGCGAACACCGCCTATTCGCAGAGCAAGCTAGCGCAGATGATGTTTGCCTACGAATTGCAGGACCGTCTGGCGGCAGCAG
>JBCCCA010000015.1:0-26974 GCA_039033735.1 Pseudomonadota bacterium | reverse complement strand
GGCGGTTTGCATTCGCAGCGCCAGACTTCACAGTAAAGGAGGCTGCGCCATGGGATGACGAAGAACTGCTTGCCAGTATTATCGCCACGCAGAAGTCTTGCTGTACCTCGCATGCCGCAATGGAGGCCAGAGCCAGTGAACCTTGGGATTACAACCCGCCGTCGGACGCCAGTCCGCTAGATGTGCGCAACCACATAGAATGTTCGGTAGCAGCAAACCGCTACCGCGATCCGGCACGTAAGAACAAAGTTCTATGATGCTGGACGCAAAGGTTGCGCTGGTGACAGGCGCACTAGGCGGGATCTGACGCGCGATCGTGGCTTGGTTCCGCAAGAAAGGGGCGAAAGTTTATGCAGCCGATCTAACGCCCAAGGGTTCGCTTGATCAAATTGACGATGATTGCAGCCATTTCGTGAAGCTCGACGTCACACACGAGGCAGACGCGATGGCAGCGATGGACCGTGTTCGAAGCGCGGATGGCAAGCTGGGTATACTTGTAAACGTGGCCAGGATCGAGAAGACGATTAAAAAACCTCCCTCGATGAATGGAACCAGGGCCTTGCAGTTAATGCCACAGGCACGTTCCTGACGTCAAAATACGCGCTTCCCCGGATGCGTGAGGCCGCCAAGTCAGGCAACAGCGCAAGCCTGTTCAACTTTGGCTGATACGATGGATTTATCCCTGATCCCGGCCTTGCCGCATATTGTGCCACCAAGAGTGCCGTGCACGCGCTAACACGCGCGATGGCCTGTGATTACGGGCCCGAAGGCATTCGGATTTGCCCCGGCTATGTCGATACGCCGATGTTGCAAAGTTTCTTCACCAAGGATGGCTCGGGCGGACGCGGCGGCAACATCGAAACCCTGCAAAAGGCCGTTCGCGACGTGCACCCCTATGGCAGGCCAGCAGACATCGCCAATCTCGTAAACTGACTGGCCTCAGATGAAGCGCGTTACGCCTCAGGTCAGCTTTGGGCCCTTGACGGAGGTCTGTCGGCACAAGTTCAGCAGATGAAACTCTGATGCCGACATCAGTGATCGTCACCTGCGCACCAACCGGCGGTATTCACATCCCGTCCATGTCGCCGCATGTGCCTACTACACCGGCCGGAATTGCAACGGTGAGCATTCAAACCGCAGAAGCAGGCGCGTCGATCCTTCAGCTATACGCTCGCGACCCAGAAACCGGGAAGCCGGGCTATAGGCAGGAGCTCTTCGCGCAGGTCCTGCCGGCAATCAAGAAATCGACCGATGCTGTGATCAAAGTCTCAGCCGCGAGTGGACTTGGAATGTCTATTGGCGGGCGTCTGCTAGCGGCCTCGACCGCAGGACCAGAGATGGCCAATCTGAACATGGGATCGATGAACTTTGGTGTTTTCCCAATGCTTCGGAGATACACAGGTTTTCAGTACGCCTGGGTACGGCCGTGCTGGAAATGACCGAAGACTACATCTTCCCCAAAACCTCCAAGACCATCCGGTACGCAATCGAAAAGCTCGGCGGCGACCACGGCACCAAGTTTGAATTCGGATCCCACGATCTGGGCCATCTCTACAACGTGAAATGGTTCGTCGATCAGGGGATCATTCAGCCGCCCTTTTTTCATTCAGTTGGTGTTTGGCATTCTGGGCGGCGGCGTGGCACACCCCGACCATCTGGTCGATATGCACAACACCACAGACAAGCTTTTCGGCGCCGAGAATTACGAATGGTCCGTGCTGGCAGCGGGACACCACCAAATGCCGTTTGCCACGCAAAGCGCTATGCGCGGGGGCAACTTGAGCGTTGGTCTGGAAGGCAGCTTGTTCATCGGTAAGGGCGCACTTGCAAAGTCAAATACAGAGCAGTTTAAGCGCATTCGCACCATCGTTGAAGATCCTGGTCTTACGACCGCAACACCAAATGAGGTGCGGGCGACGCCTTGGATGAGCTCAACCGGCAACAGGTGAAGTGGTGGCGACGATCAAAGATGCAGGCGGCGCACAGATCGAGGCTGCGGCGCGCAACGCGGCCGAAGCGTTTGACATCGTCACCAGCGTCCCATCGGCCGCGCTCTTGCTGCAAATCGCCGACGTGATCGAAGCGCATCTTCAGGAACTGGCCTAACTGGAAAACTACCATGTGGGCTGAAACCTGGTCCTCTGCCTTTCACGATGGAATACTGCAGAGGATAGACGTGTTTCGGTTCTTCGCCGGGGCCGCGCGAACCATGGCAAGTTCGGCTGTAGGCGAATACGCGGCAGAGCAAACCTTCATGATCCGACGCGACCCGATTGGGCCGGTCGCCGCGATTGCACTTTGGAACGACGCACTGATGATGACGGCTTTGAAATTGGCTGCCCCAATCGCGGCGGGCTGTCCAGTCATGTTGAAACCATCCGAGATAATGCCCCTGTCCAGGCTCCGTCTGGCACAGCTTTTGCGGGATGTTTGCTGAACATCCTTCGCGGGCGCGGTTCATCCGTTGGTGCCGCGCTGATAAGTTGCTCCCAGGGCGAGGCGATCAGCGTCATCGGCTCACGCTCAACAAGTATGGCGGCCATGCGGGCTGCATCGCAGAAAGTCAGGCAAGTCCATCTGGAACTGGGAGCCAAGGCCCCCGTAAATCCTTCTGACGATGCCGACCCCGACGCTGTCGCAAAGACGATCCTTTATGGCAGCTACTACAACGCGGGTCTGGGCTGCGCGCAGCCCGGCCGCGACATAGTGGCGAATGGTGTCTATGACAAGCTGGTCGCTACAATTGCCGATCAGGTTGGGCAATTCCAGCTGGACATACAAAAAGCAGATCGTACAGAAATGGGGCCGCTTGTATCCATCCCCCCGATGAATGCACCAGTTCGGCCCCACACCTGCGATCCTATGTCCAGCTGACGCGATGTGAACCTTTCGGGCGCACAGCTTGAACTGGCAAGGACGATCCAAGATGCATGTAGACGAACAGCGTTCGGCGGCTGGGTGTCGATGACTATCCCACTACTGGGTTCTACGTTTCCACCGTATTCCGAAACAAAGTTCCAAGAGAATCTGCTGGGTCTAGTCCGGTAATTTGCAACGCGAAACGGGTCAATGAAGGACGTCGTCGCCGAAACGTTGAAGTACGGGGTGACGAAGACAGTGATTTCCCGGCTTTGGCCTTTGGACTTAGACACAGCCAGTTTGGGAAAGCGAGCACCAACAATGTCAAACCGCATCCACGAATACGGATTGACCTGTTTAGACTGGCCGCATGCCAATGGACCGCGGAAAACAACACATCAACACTGCTGCCCAACCCTCCGGCGCGCCTAAATCCACAGCGCGGCGGAAAGGTTTGAACGCCGAGCTTCCCCCTCAGAACGCTGGCTGTGTGGCGCGCCGGCTTTGCAGTGCCACAATACCGCCCAGCAACAGAAGTGCCGGGATAAAGAATAGCTCCTTCGGCAAACGCTCATTCTCGATCTGGACCGCTGTGATCTGGACGGGCGTGTCGCCGTAAAAGTCATACTCGTTGCCAAGGCTTTCAAAGAACGGCGTTCCGGGGAACGGTTCATCCATCGTGACCACATCGCCATCGACGAACACGGCCAGCCCCTGCGCATCAAGCGCACCTTCGGCATCGCCGTTGATGGCAGGCAAGGTGATCGTCGTGGGGCGGGTCTGACCCGTATCGAAATCAGGCCCCTCTATAACCACGCGCAGTTCCTGATCCGACGCGGCCGCATTCATCAGCTCGATTGCCGCAGGGCCCGAGGCGGTCTGATACTTCTCACTGACCTGATCCAGGAAGAAGTCCGGTCGGAACAGCATGAAGGCGATGAACAAAAGCACCACCGTTTCCCACATTCGGCTTTTCGCAATAAAGTAGCCTTGTGTGGCGGCCGCGAACAACAGCATCGCGATCAGCGAGATGAAGAAGACCAGCACCGCCTTGGCCAGCCCGACGTCGATCAGCAACAGGTCGGTGTTGAAGATAAACAGGAACGGCAAAAGGGCGGTGCGGATGTCATAGGCAAAGCCCTGAACACCGGTCTGGATCGGATCGCCTCGACTGATGGCCGCTGCCGCATAGGCCGCCAGACCCACGGGCGGTGTGTCATCTGCAAGAATTCCGAAATAGAACACAAACAGGTGGACGGCGATTAGCGGGAAGATATAGCCCGCAGTCGCACCGACCGAGATGATGACAGGCGCCATCAGCGAAGACACCACAATGTAGTTCGCGGTTGTGGGCAACCCCATGCCGAGGATCAACGACATGACGGCGACAAGGATCAACAGGATCCAGATGTTCCCGCCCGCAATCACCTCGACCACCTGACCGATGACCTGATGCGCGCCCGTCAGGCTAATCGTTCCAACGATGATGCCTGCCGCGCCGGTTGCCACACCGATGCCGATCATGTTCCGCGCGCCCAGGATCAGCCCGTCGACGAAGTCCTTCCAGCCCTGCACCGTCGCAGTGCCAAAGCCCTGCCCCCGGAACATCGCCTTCAACGGGCGATGCGTCAGCGCCACCACGATCATAAAGATCGTGGCCCAAAAGGCCGAGAGCGAAGGAGACAGGCGATCGAGGTTCTCGGTCCGCACCATCAGGTTCCATACCAGAATGAAGATCGGCAATGCGAAATAGGCACCACCCAGCAACGTCGGCGTCAGCCGGGGGGCTTCAAGTGCTCCGTCATCGGTGTCGTCCATTGCCACATCTGGATAGCGGGCGGCGACGAACAGCAGGACCAGATACAACGCGGCCACAACGGCGACCGCGCCATAGACACTTTCCGCCATGAACCCGTCCAGCAATATGCGCAGACCGATCATGGCAAAGGTGCAGACGCCAAGGAAAATGAAACCGGACAGGAAAAGGATCAGGATCAGAACCGGTCCGATATGCCGTCCGGCCTTTTTCAGACCCTGCATCTGCATCTTCAGCGCTTCCAGGTGCACGATGTACAGGAGCGCGATGTAGGAAATCACGGCCGGCAGGAAGGCGTGTTTGACCACGTCGATATAGGGAATGTTGACATATTCCACCATCAAGAAGGCGGCAGCCCCCATCACCGGGGGCGTCAGTTGGCCATTGGTCGAAGACGCGACTTCAACCGCGCCGGCCTTCTCTGCGGGGAAGCCGATGCGCTTCATCAATGGGATTGTGAAAGTACCCGTAGTCACCGTGTTCGAGATCGACGAACCCGAGATCATGCCGGTCAGCATTGATGACAGGACCGAGGCTTTGGCAGGCCCACCGCGCAGCGCGCCAAGAAGGGCCACAGCGACCTTGATGAACCACGACCCTCCGCCTGCGCGGTCCAGAAGCGCGCCGAACAAGACAAACAGGAAGATCATCGATGTGGACACCCCAAGGGCTACGCCAAAGACCCCCTCGGTTTGCATCCAGTAATGGCCCAACGCCTTTGACAGCGAGGCGCCGCCATAATTTGTGATGTTTCGTGCCCATTCCGAGTAGCCGCCGAAGAAGGCGAAAGCGATAAACGCACTTGCGATGATGACAAGCGGCAAACCCAGCGAGCGATAGACCGCAACCATCAAAACACCCATGCCCACACACGACACGGCAATGTCAGATGTGCTCCATAGGCCCGGTCGGTCGGCGATCTGGAACCGGAAGATGACAAGGTATAGACATGACGCGACGCCAAGGACCAAAAGGACCCAGTCATAGGTCGGAATGCGGTCGCGTGGCGACCCTTTGAACAGAGGGAATGCCAATGTGGCCAGCATGATGGCAAAGGCCAGATGCACGAAGCGCGCCTGTGCGACGATATTGGCAAAGATACTCATGCCCGTGGCCTGGGCGACAATGCCCGGCACTTTCGACGCGATATAAAGCTGAAACAGCGACCACGCGATACAGGTGCCCACAATCAGATTGGCCTGCCATGCGGCAGACGGGTTGCGCGCGCCGGTATCCGCCTCGGCCACCAGATCGTCGGCAGATTGTTCGACGGTTGCTTGGTCGGTCATGATCTTTTCCCCTCAGCCTCAGGCGTTTACCACCTTTGCGTCACGCTGCGCGGGAAAGGGGGGGTGAAGCAAGGGAAAAAAATGCGGGCCAGAGAGGATTGCGATTTCACAGCCTAAGGAATGACCGCTTTGCAAGGCTTTACGCCATGCGCGTCATGCAGTCAGGTGGCCATAGAATGGGCGTTCATAACACGGACGGCCCAGTCCCCGCGACTACTGAAAAGCCCAGCGCGAGTGTGTCTTGGACCTGTTTTGGGTCTTCGCCACTTGCGCGCTGCATCAAGGCCAACCCGATCTGTTCCACCAGATATCGAGCGACCACAGGCGCCGGATGCGAACCGGTCCAATCTCCTGCCGCGCGGCGTGCGTCAAGAAACTCGCTGAATGCATCGACTGCTGCGGCGTCAATGGCGGTGACAGCTTCCAGCGTCCTTGGACCTAACCGATGCTTGCCCGCGCGCATTTTGTAGAACACGCAGCCGGTTTCCATTTTTGGGTCCACGCCCGCGAAATGCGCCAGGTCCTGCAAGGAATCTGTCAGCGGTGCGCCCCGCGCAAGAATCTCACCGATTTCGGACAAGACCTGTTCGGCATAGCGGTCTAGGACGGCACGCATTAGCCCATCCTCGCCCCCGAATTCGCGGTAAAGCCCTGGCTTGGACACATCCGCCAACTTGCAGATCGCATTAATCGAGACATCTGCCGGATCATCCCGCCAATAGGCGCGCATCGCAACATCCAGTGTCTTGTCCGCATCCAGCCTGCGCGGGCGCCCACGCTTAGGTTTCCGAGGTTCATCCATTTTTATACCAGTCGGTATTTTATTATTGACGGTGCCTTTTGATATTCGTGCTGATTGGTACATTAGAAATCAAGCAAGGCCCCGAAACGGCTCAGGGCAAAGAGAAATTGACATGAAAAGTGCTCTTACCTCGGCTGCAATCGCGGTCACTGCAATGGTCGGCACGGCAAATGCAAACGACATCGATACGGTCCGCGCCTTTTATAAAGACATTCTGACAACCCTCGCCGAGACGACGGCGGACCGGTATTACGAGTTGTTCTCACCCAAGGTTGTCTCGGTCCCGACACCGCCGGGCGGTCCTGGGGCGGAAGGAATGCTCAATACGTTCGCTTATCTGGGACAAGTTGTCCCCGACCTTGTATGGGCGCCAGAAGAGATTATCCCCCTTGACGACGGACGCTTCGTGGTGCGCGGCACGGGAACCGGCACGCCCGTTGGCCCATTCTTCGGGGTCGACCCGGCAACCGGCAAGAGGTTCGAAATTATGTCGATTGATATCGTCACCCTGGAGGGTGGATTGATCACGCATAACTATCATCTGGAAGACTGGACCGGCGCAATCGCGCAATTGACCGCCGACTGAACAGCCACCAGACGGCAAGCCGCAAAAGGAAAGCCCCGGGATAAACCCGGGGCTTTCGCGTTTCGAAAAGGTCCCGGGGCAGACCCGGGATGCCTGCCGTTTAGTCCATCAGGCCCAGTTCTTTATACGCCTTCTCGGCGCCAGGGTGCAGCGGTGCGGACAAGCCGTCTTTCACCATCTGTGCCGGGTCGAGATTGGCAAATGCCGGGTGCAGACCTTTGAAGTCATCGATGTTTTCCATCACCGATTTTGCAACGACATACACCGTTTCCTCGGGCACGCTGGCCGATGTCACGAAAGTCGCGCCGACGCCGAAAGTCGTCGTTTCGCCGTCCGTACCTGCATACATGCCGCCCGGAATGGTCGCGACACGGTAGAACGGGTTCTCAGAAACAAGCGTGTCGATCGCTTCACCTGTCACGCTGACAAGGCTGACATCACAGGTCGTCGAGGCTTCCTTGATGGCCGCTGCCGGATGACCAATGGTATAGATCATGGCATCGATATTGCCGTCGCAGATCTGTTTGGCCATTTCCGAGCCCTTGTACTCGGTTGCAAGGGCGAAGTCGTCCATGGACATGCCAAAGGCCGCCATAACAACTTCCATCGTGGCCCGCTGGCCCGAGCCTGGGTTGCCGACATTGACGCGCTTGCCCTTAAGGGCTTCGAAGCTGTCGATGCCGCTATCGCCGCGGACAACCAGCGTGAACGGCTCGGGGTGCACCGACATCACAGCGCGGATGTCAGGGAAAGCAGCGTCGCCTTCAAACTTCGAGGTGCCGTTGAACGCGTGGTACTGCCAGTCAGACTGCGCCACGCCGAACTCAAGCTCGCCCGCTTTGATCGTGTTGATGTTATAAACGGACCCGCCGGTGGATTCGACCGCACAGCGAATGCCGTGTTCCTTCCGCGACTTGTTCACCAGACGGCAGATTGCACCACCGGTCGGGTAGTAGACGCCGGTGACACCACCTGTGCCGATCGAGATGAACTCCTGTGCCGTTGCCGCGGGTGCGGCAAGCAGCGCGCCTGCCGTCAAGGCAGCGCCAATTTTCAGCTTATTGAGCATGTAATTCTCCCAGTTTCAGTGTTCCCACGGCCCGGTATGTTCCGGGCGCAATGTTTGGTGCCCCTACCCTGCGTAAACCAGCGGCAAGGTCAAGCACTGTCGGTGCGGCAAAAGCTGTGGCCTCGGGGCTGCGGCGCTTGCGATCCCTGTGACATCACAGGACTAGGCAAGTTTGGCAAATTCCGCATTTTGTCAACAGAATGGCGGGAGCAAGCTTGCAACCCTTCTTGTTCGCGTGTTGGTGGCACGCATGAAACTTAGCGGTCCTTTCCTGTTCATTCTTGTCACTCTAATGATCGACGCGATCGGAATTGGCATCGTATTTCCGATCATGCCCGACCTAATGAACCGTGTCGGCGCAGCCTCGACCGCCGAAGGCGCGCTTTGGAGCGGGATCATGATGTCGGCCTATGCCGGTGCAATGTTCTTGTTCGGGCCCATCATCGGCAGCTTGTCCGATGCCTATGGCCGCCGTCCGGTTCTGATCGCGGCGCTGCTGACCTTGACCATCGACTATGTGATCATGGCGCTTGCACAGGATTACTGGTTGCTTTTGGTAGGCAGGATCGTCGCTGGGATGGCGGGGGCAACCTATATCACGGCGACGGCCTATATCTCGGACATCTCAAAACCCGAGGAGCGTGGCGCCGCATTTGGCATGATCGGGGCGGCGTTTGGTCTTGGGTTCGTCCTTGGGCCTGCCTTGGGGGGCCTTGCGGCCGGCCTTCACATAACCGCGCCGTTCTGGATTGCGGCGGCGATGTCCGCGCTGAACGTGGCGTTCGGCCTGTTCGTGCTGCCGGAATCGCTGAAGCCCCAGAACCGGCGGCCCTTTGGGCGGCGCGATCTGAACCCTTTCGGCACTATCCTACGCGCGTTCCGCCACCCCGGATTGGCGATCCCGCTGATTTGTATCTTTGTTTTTGAATTCGCAAACATGGTCTACCCAACGCTGTGGGCCTTTTGGGGGCGCGAGATGTTTGGCTGGGACGCGTTCCTGATCGGTGTGACGTTGGCCGCCTACGGGATTTTGGTGGCGGGCGTCCAAGCCGGGCTTTTGCCGGTCATGGCGCGGCGACTTGGCGACTTTCCGACCCTGCTTTTTGCCACTGCGGCCGCAATTGTCGCCATGATCGGCTTCGGGTTGGTGCAGTCGGTCTGGTTGGTGGTGATCCTGTTGCCAATTGCCGCGGCCTCGGACATGGCTCCTCCTCTGATCACGGCCAGTGCAGCCAATCGTGTAAGCGACGACTACCAGGGGCTTGTTCAAGGTGTGATCGCTTCGCTGTCGTCGATTGCCGCCGTGGCTGCGCCGCTCGTTCTGACAGGTGTTTTCGAACGTTTCGTTTCGGGTGAGATCATTTACCTGCCCGGCGCGCCGTATCTGTTGGCCGCGGTTTTGGTGCTGGGGTGTGTCCCACTTCTTTTGCGGCTGCGGCCAGCCCGGTCCGGCGAGGCCCCAGAGGAACGAACAGAGTAGACGGCAACCCCGCCACACCATAAGCTGCTCTAACGACACAATTAGGCTGACATTGGTTCCCTTGTACCTTCGTTCTCTTTCAAATCGCCGCGAGGTCCAATGCAGCCACTAGATTTTGTCTGGGTGTTGGCCTGCGCCTTTCTGGTATTCGTCATGCAAGCCGGTTTCATGTGTGTCGAAGCCGGGATCACCCGGTCAAAGAACAACATCTCGGTCGCCATCAAGAATATCACCGACCTGTCCTTGTCAGTGCTCTGCTATTGGATGATCGGGTTTGGCCTGATGTTCGGCACGTCGGCAGGGGGCTGGTTCGGAACGGACGGCTTCGCGGTCAACGACCTGTCGGACCCGCAATTTGCCGCGACGCTTTTGTTTCAAAGCATGTTCTGCGGCACTGCCGCCACCATCCTGTCGGGCGCGGTGGCGGAACGGGGAGCCTTTCACGGCTATATCCTTGTAACCCTCGTCACTGTGCTTCTGATCTATCCGGTCTATGGCCACTGGGTTTGGGCGGTGGATGCCGAAGGCAATTCGGCCGGATGGCTTGGTTCCATGGGTTTTGTCGATTTCGCCGGGTCGTCCGTGGTGCATGGCGTCGGCGGCGGGGTCGCACTTGCCGCCATTCTGGTGATCGGGCCACGACAGGGCCGGTTCCTAAGCGCACGGCAAACGCGGCGCTTCAACGGATCGAACTTGCCTTTGTCAATGTTGGGTGTTCTGCTTCTTTGGCTGGGGTGGTTCGGCTTCAACGGCGGCAGCGCAATGGCCTGGACCGAGGATGTGCCATCAATCCTGTTCAACACATTGGCTGCAGGCGCAAGCGGTGTCTTGGCCGCGCTTCTTCTGTCATTTGCAATGGACGGAAAACCAAGCGTTTTCTTTGGAATGAACGGCGCACTTGGCGGCCTGGTCGCCGTTACTGCCGGGTGCCATGTCTATGGTGCCTCTGCTGCCGTGGCGGTGGGCGCACTTGGCGGGATCGCGGTCTATCTGGGCGACCACCTGCTTGAGCGGCGTCGGATTGACGATGTCGTGGGCGCCGTGCCGGTCCACTTGATGGGAGGTCTGACGGGTATTCTGGCGGTGCCCTTCTTTGCTTTGCCCGCAGCCTTTGGGCCTGAGGTCAGCTTCGTCTCGGCCTTTGGCGTACAGGCGATAGGCGCCGCGACCGTGCTTATCTATGCGGCCGTTTTGCCCTATCTTCTGTTGCGGGTCTTGAACATTGTGGTTCCGCTTCGGGTCAGTCTACACATCGAAGATATCGGGCTGAACGTCGGCGAACACGCGGCCAACACCGACCTGAACGAGCTGTTCGACGTAATGCAGCGGCAGACGCGCGACCGCGATTTTTCGATGCGCGCGCCGCAGTCCCCATTTACCGAAGTTGGTCAGATCGGGCTGTTCTACAACTCGGTTATGTTTGAGTTGGAGCGGTCGTTCAATCGTGTGGTGGATCAGGAATCCGCCCTACGCAAGGCCAGCGATCAGCGCAGCAAGCTGCTGGAAAGCGTATTGCCAAAATCCATTGTCGAGCGGATGGAGAACGGCGAAAGTCGGATCGTCGACCAGTTCTCGGACGCGACCGTGGTGTTTGCCGATATCTGTGACTTCACCCAATTCTCGATGGAAGCGCATGCCGGCGAAAGCATGGCCTTGTTGACCGACTTGTTTCAGGCGTTCGACGAAGTGATCTCGGACTACGGGCTTGAGAAGATCAAGACGATTGGGGATTGCTACATGTTTGTCTCGGGCGTGCCCGACGCGAAAGAAGATCAATGCGAACGCGCCGTGGATGCCGCCCTTGATCTGGTCTTTGCGACGCGGCAACTGGCCACCAAGCTTAATCGCGAGATCAACATAAGGGTCGGTGTGCACAGCGGCCCTCTTGTGGCTGGCGTCGTGGGCGATTTGCGCTTTGTTTATGACGTGTGGGGCAGCACGGTGAACATTGCGTCGCGCATCGAAGAGGCCAGCGACCCCGGGCGGGTGACCGCATCGCAAGCCGTGATCGACCGCATCAGTTCAGATTTCAAATGGCAACGAGTTGGGCGCCGCAGGCTGAGCGGAATCGGCAACACGGTGCTTTACACGATTGAAGGTCGCAAGGCGTCACAGTCTACCCGTCGCCAAGTCGCAGCTACTGACTGATCCGTACCCGTACCTATTCGGCAGCTGTGTCCGTTGCTGTGTCTGCATCGGGCCAACTGACAGCCAACTTTATCGCCAAGTCCTTGTTGAACAGTGCGATGATGGCATTCGAGATTGTCGGCGACCGATCCATAATTGCCTTGAGATTGGACTGATCCCACACGATCACTTCGGACCCGACCTGCGCGGTCACGGTCGCGGATGCCGTCGTATCTTGAAGAAAGGCCAACTCGCCCAGAAAATGCCCGCGCCCCAGCGTCGAACGTTTGTCGCCACGGCGCAGTTCGACTGAACCAGATTGAATGAAATATAGCTTATCCACTGGCCCACCTTGCTGCAGCAAAACGGTCTCAGCCGTGATCTTCTTCCACTCGGCCTGTTTCATAATACGGCGGAAATGTCCTGGCCGCAGCGTGTCGAAGCGCCTGTACAGGTCAAGTTCCGACGCGTTCATGCCAATGGTTGAGCGCTCTCGAATGATGATGATCGAGGAATAGACATTGGCCAAAGCAATCGCAACGCTGGCCAAGATTGCTTCCCAAAGCGGGGCGTCCGCAACGAACAGATAGTACAGGATGTAAAACGATGACCCGATCAGTATCTGCGCGCGAAGAAGCAGCTCGTCCCGTGTCAGGAAGCCTGATACGTAAAACAAAAGTGCAAGATGGACATAAACACGGGGGGGCGTGATCTGTTCGAGAATAGTGGTCCCGAATACATCCCCCATCATGACTTTTGCACCGCACCCATTTTGAACTGCACCCTTGTTAAATGACAAAAATGAAGAGTCACGCCCGAAAAACCGTTCTTCGCCCACCGATCAAAAACTGGGACCGAAAAGTGAGATTATTACGCGTCGTCTTCGCCAGTATAATAGCCGATCTGGTCGCCGTCCGTCGTGCAGCCCAAGCCGTTCAGAAGCCGGTTCGAATAGTTGAAATAAGCGCAGACCTGATTCACCTCTAAGATTTCGCCATCGTCGCACCCCGCAAGTTTGAGTGCGTCAAAATCTGATTTCACCATCTTGCCGACATCACTGGTTAGCTTGGCCGCATAGCGCAACAATGCCAGCTCTTTGCCGTCGAACACATCTTCCGGGCGGTGGGCTTTCAGGGCCGTGAAAATGCGATCGCTGCGCGGTTGGTCCTTCAAAAGGTTGCGCACATTAATGAAATGATGCGTCAGGGAATAGGTACAGTCGTTCAGGATCGAGGTGTAACTTGCCACGACTTCAAGGAACCAGAACGGCAGTTCATTGTCGTCCGAGTGCAGAACCGAACGGTACAGCGTGACATGACCGTTCATTGTTTCCGGCCTGAGCGAATGAACATGCATCACCGTGTCAACCGTGCCATGCGGTGTCTTGGCATGGTCCAGCAATTCCTTCAGACGCGGACCCGCCGTGTCATAGGGTATCATTTCGATCCAGGCGCTCATGACTGTTCCCCTTCGATTGCTTTGGCCACGCGGGTTCTAAAGCGCATAGCGCCCGCATCAAGCGCCAGGTTCAGGTAGCCTGATCTGCGTTGCGCCATCCCAGTCTGGACGCGTTCCAGAACGTCCTGATCTTCCTTGAAAGCGGCTGTCGCCCCCTCGAACATAGCCTGAGACAGGACGTGATCTTCGGCATGCATGTTGCGGTGCTGAAACCAGAAATAGCGTGTGGTTGTCTCGTCGACAGGCGTGATGAAATTGTAGGAAATGTTGATGAACGCATTTGGCGACAAAGGGCGGTCCGCGCCCCCTTCACCGGCGGGCGTATAGACCGACATGTTGATCGCGGTCGCCGGCAAGCGGCATTCATAGTGTTGCTTGCGATCGCAGGTTGGACCGAAGGGCAGCATGTCCCGGTAATAAGGTGGCGGTGGTTCATCATGGATCCAGCGCGAGACAACGACGCCGTCTTGCAGGTCCTCGATCGTCATCGGGCTGTTATCAGTTCCGACACCCGCGAAAGATGTCAGATGAACCCAGGCCACGTGGCTTGGGTCCAGCAGGTTGTCGATGATGTACAGATAATGGCACGCCATCGACAGCCCGCCCTTCGGCGTCTTGCCCCAGGCGGGATTGTCAAAGTTCGGGATGTCGATGATCTGGCGCGGGTCGGCCTGATCTGCAGGTCCCATCCAAAGCCAAACAAACCCCCAACGATCCTCCGCGGGATAGGATTGTACCGCCGCTCGGCGCGGCGGGTTGTCAAGCTGCGTCGGTGCAATGACGCAACCGCCCGTTCGGTCGAAGGTCAACCCGTGATAGCCGCACACCACGTGGTCACCCTCAAGCGTGCCGCGCGACAAAGGCAGTTTTCGATGCGGGCAAGCATCTTCCAGGGCCGCCGGTGTTCCATCGGCCGTGCGAAAGATGACTATGTCATCCCCTAGCATCCGAACGGGTGTCAGGGTACGCCCGATGTCCTCGGACCGGCCCGCGACGTACCAGCAGTTGCGGATGTATCCCGTGGCGCCCGCAAGGTCCGGCCTCATCCCGTGCCGCCCTGTTCCGAATAGACGTCAAAGGCCTTCAAAGCTTTTGCACTAAAGGCAAAGGACGGCCCACCACCCATATAGGTGGCCATGGCCAGCGCCTCGCAAAATTCGTCCCGCGTGGCGCCAAGCTGGACCAGCGAGCGCACGTGAAACCCGATACAGCTGTCGCAGCGCGTGGCAATCGCGATCCCCAGCGCCATGAATTCTTTTGTTTTTTCGCCAAGCGCACCATCTGCCTTTGCGGCCTTGCCCATAGCCCCGAACCCTTTGACGGTATCGGGAATTTCCTTGCTAAGCGTTGCGATATTGGCCTCGGTTTCGGCCATGAAGTCGTGCCAGTTCATTGGCGTCTCCTTTAGAGGCGCTCGTCCGCGCCCATCTTGCGTTCCAGCCATCGCACCCCTGCACTGATGATCAGCACCAGAATCAAGTATTCGACAATCAACAGGGAATAGATTTCAAGCGGGCGATACTCGGTGACCACAAGCTCGTTCGCGCGCCGCGTCAGTTCCTGCATTCCAATGACCGAGGCAAAAGCGCTCATCTTGACGATATAAATGAATTGGTTGGCCAGGGGCGGCAAAATGCGGCGGATCGCCTGCGGCAGGATCACATAGCGCATGGTCTGCACATAGTTCAGCCCCACCGTCTGCGCGGCCTCGCTTTGCCCGCGCGCGATCGACTGGATGCCCGAGCGATAAATCTCGGCAGTGAAGGCGCTGTCGGAAATCGCTAGCGTGATGATGGCGCCCCAGAACGGATCAATCGGGATGTTCAGCCCCATCGATTGGAAGATAATCGGCAGGCCGTAGAACACCCAGAACAGCATCGGCAATAGCGGGATCGACCGAATGAACTCCACATAGATGCGGTTGAGCAGCCTAAGCCATCGATTGCGCGATTGGCCGGGCAAGGCAACGATCAACCCAAGACCAATCGAGATTGCCGCAGCAATTACCGAGATCAGGATCGTCGCCCCCATACCCGAAATCAGAAACTGAATGTTCGTCCAGCCGGATGGCGTCCGCGGGTCGATTACGTACCAGCCCCAGTTCCCGGACTGCCCGCATCCGGTCAGGCCCAGCAAAAGCAGCGAAGCGAGGAGTAGGCGCGCCGTTGACCCCCGCATCAATGCTGCAAAATCTGGCTAAGGAATTTTTTGCATCGCTGCGTTTGTGGGTTAGCGAAGAACGTTTCCGGGCTGCCTCGCTCGACGATCTCGCCCTGGTCCATAAAGACCATCTGATCAGCGACTTTCCGGGCAAACCCCATTTCATGGGTCACCACGATCATCGTCATGCCGTCCTGCGCAAGGGTCACCATCACGTCCAGCACCTCTGAAATCATTTCGGGATCAAGCGCCGAGGTTGGCTCATCGAACAAAAGCACCTTCGGCTCCATACACAGCGAGCGCGCGATCGCCACGCGTTGCTGTTGGCCACCTGATAGCTGCTTTGGCATCTTTTCGGCCTGATCCGGAATGCGCACGCGCGTCAAATAGTGCAGCGCGCGGTCTTCCGCTTCGGCGCGGCTAAGCCCCCGCGCCTTCATCGGACCAAGGGTCAGGTTGTCAAGCACGCTGAGATGCGGGAACAGATTGAACTGCTGAAAAACCATGCCGACCTCGCCTTGGATGGACGCGATGGATTTCGGGTCATTCGTCAGCTCGTCTCCGTAAAGCCGGATGGTGCCGCCCTGATGTTCTTCAAGTTTGTTGATACAGCGCACCACCGTCGACTTGCCCGATCCGGACGGGCCGCAGATCACGACTTTCTCACCGGGATCAACAGTCAGGTCGATGTCCCGCAGAACATGGAAATCGCCAAACCATTTATTCACAGCAACCAGTTCTATTGCTGCTTCCGTCATCACTTTCCCCGATCCCAGCAAAATACCTGCCCGCAAGGCAAGAGCTTATTTGATTTCCGTGACGTATCAAGCAACTATGGTCTGTCTGAATGAAAAAACACACCAACGGGAGTAGGACAATGAGAGGAATTCTGAAGGCGGTAGCTGTTGCAGCAGTTGGCCTGACTTTGAGCGGGGCAGCCAGCGCGCAGTCTGCGCTGAATGACATTCTGAATAGCGGCGTTCTTAAGGTCGGCACGACCGGTGACTGGAACCCGATGTCCGTCCGCGATCCCGCGACGAACAGCTACAAGGGCTTCGACATCGATATCATGAATGAACTGGCTGCCGATCTTGGCGTCGAAGTCGAATTCGTGCCCACGGATTGGAAGACGCTGGTCAACGGTGTCGTTGCCGGTCAATACCACATCACTGGCTCTGCCTCGATTTCACCGCCAAGAATGAAAGCCGCGGGCTTCTCGGAAAGCTATATCGCAGTCGAAATTCTTCCGTTCACCATGCCCGAAAAGGCCGGTGGTTTTTCCGGCTACGATTCGATCAACCAGTCCGGCGTCAAGGTGGCCACAACGCTTGGCACCACCTTCGAAGGGCTGGCCCGCGAATGGTTCCCCAACGCCGAGATTGTCGTCGTTGAAGCGCCCGCGCGCGGCTATCAGGAAGTGCTTGCCGGTCGCGCCGACGTGTTCATCACCTCAAACATCGAAGGCTCGACCCTGACCGAAAAGTTTGGCGTCGCGCGCGTTCCTGATACAGGCCCCCGCGCCCCCTCGCCCATCGCGATGCTTTTGCCACAGGACGATCAGGTTTGGATCAACTATGTGAACAACTGGGTTAAACTAAAGAAAGCCAAGGGCTTTTTCGAGGGCAATAAGGAAAAATGGGGTCTTTGATCCCTGCTCTGCCAAGCGGGTCCCTTCGGGGGTCCGTTTTCCTTTGGGGGCCCCGTGCAACTTAACCTCATGACGTGGCCCGATTTGGAGGCCCGTTTAGCGGACGGTGTCTGTGTGATGTTGCCCGTGGGCTCGACCGAGCAACATGGGCCGATCGGTTTGATTGGAACGGATACGATCTGCGCCACACAGATTTCTGTTGCCGCCAGTGACTTGTGCAATGGAATTGTGGCGCCCTCCTTGGGATACACCCCGGCCCCGTTCAACACGGCCTTCCCGGGCACAGTTTCGGTGACGGCTGACCTTTTTTCCAAGCTGTTGGAGCAGGTCTGCGGCGGGCTGCTGTCACAGGGCTTTCAGGGCATATTCATCGTCAACGGCCACGGCGCGAATCTTGAACCTGCACAGAATGTTAAGGACCGTTTTTCGCCAGGATCGATCCACATTCAAAGCTGGTGGGACCCGGCACCGGTCAGCGATTTGCGCGCTGATCTGTTCGGCGCATGGGAAGGGATGCACGCCACGCCCTCCGAGGTGGCGATCACTCAGGCGCTGCACGGTGCCCGGTTTCATCCCGATGCCGAAATGCCCCCCGAACCACTCTCGGCCGACTACATTCGCGCTCATAGCGGTGACAAGCACGGGCCGCCGAACGAACACAAGGCGCGTTTTCCCGATGGACGCGTCGGCTCGCATTCCGCCTTGGCAACACCCGAAGCAGGCACCCGGCTTTTGCAGGTTGCGGCACGCGCGTTGGCCGCGGACTTTACCACGTTTTCAGATGAGAGGCGTGCGGCAGGCTAGTGTGCGTGGCGTAGCCCGATATTACGGTCGGGGTCGGCAAAAAGTGGTCTGAGCCCTGGAAAATCGTCTAGGATATCGCAGCCATTTGTCAGCCGCTCGATCTGCAGGCGTCCGTTTTCCCAAACACATACGCCATCCACCTCGATCGTGGGGTCGAACACATTCCACGAGATCTCACCTGGCGCGTCCGCGCCACAGGTATGAAAATGCAGAACCCGTGGGTTGCCGAACGCCGCGCCCCCCCAGAGTTCGTAATTTCTCCGCAAGTCCCAAGGGAAGCCACAACCGGGATGGATACCGGCATGCCAGGAATGGACGCAGTTGCGATCAAGGCCAAAGGTTTCGGACACCCTGTCATATTGTGCATTCGCGCGGCTGACATCGCTGGGTGCCCCATGAAACGCCACCAAACGCCCTGCCTTCACTTCGGCAAAAACGGGCCCTTCGAACTCCACCGAGTAGTCATCGTAATAGCTTGAGCCGGTCCCGGTTAGGAAACCGCCCAAAGCGACCTGGCCTGAAAACGCGTTCGCCGCGACCGGCGAAAAGACCGACATCGGGAACCGAAGTGCTGTCGTGTCTTGTGGCGCAACCGACTTGTCGCGAACATGACCGGTCACCTGCGTCCCGTTTGGGCACCTTAACGTAACATGCTGTGCTGAGTGGATGGCGGAATCGATGGCCTGTTTGACGCGGCACAACGCATCATAATTGGCGCGCCCGAAGCGCGACCCCAAAAGATAGCGGTTGCTTGCAAAGCACACGATGAACTTAGGGCCCTTTGGAAGGTTCGAAAACCGCAACTGATCGCCAAGCCGGGCAAGGAACAACACCACATCATACAAGCCAAGGCGTTTGGTCAAAGCGGAGGGCAAACGGTTACGGGTTGGCTTGAACCCAACATCAAAGCTCGACACCTCAAGCCCAAGTCGCAGCGCCTCGCGCTGAACGGTGTGCAGAACGTCCCGATCGAAATAACCATGTTCCTCAGCTTCGAAAACGATCAGGACACGGTCACCGGGTTGGCAGCCCGCACAGTTCAACAAAAGGTTTCGTGCGCCCGCAGACGGGTCGTTGTCACAGTGTCGTGGCACAACGTTCATGATTGGCGACAGTCCCTGTTCCCCCAAACAGCTTGCTCGAAATCGTGAACCGCGGCGCGCTGCTTTGTCAATCTTGGCGCGTAATTCTGGACGGTTGGCTCGTGCATTTCTGCGCGAATAGGGTATGTGCGGCAGGTTTTGCCGCAAAACGCATCGTCTTGCGCCGCGTTTGACCACGTTGGCTTCGGCTCGTGCCATCACCAGACGGTTGGGAAACCTGTGGGTTTCAGTGATCTAGTCAGGCTTCAGTAAAGGCACGATCCTTTAACAGTCGAAGCGGCTTCAGCAGATATGTCAGCACCATTTTGCTGTCCAGAACAATGTCGGCCATGACGGTCATGCCCGGGCGAATTGCTTGCCCAGCCAAGCTTGGGGCAGTGGCGTCAAAGACAACGGTGACTTTGAACACCACAACACCCGCGGCGTTCTCAAAACTGGTGGGTGAGATGTCGCCAACGGTCCCATGCAGATCACCGAACCGAGTGAAGTCAAAAGTTTCGACCTTGACGCGCACGTCCATCCCACGCTCGACACTGCCAATTTTTCCAGCAGGGATTTCGATTTCGGCCAAAATCTTACTGTCTTCAGGGATGATTTCAGCGATCAGTTCGCCCGGAGCAATGACCTCATTGGCGCGCAGTGCGCTCAGCGACATGACCGATCCTGCAACGGTCGAGACCACGTTTGCACTGTTCTTACGAGCTTCCAGTTCGGCAATGGAGAGTTTCACATTAATCATCTGACTTTCGATATCCGCGATACGCAACGCGGCATCATGACGTCGCGTCGCCAACAGTTCGACACGTCGCAAACGGTTCAATTCCAGCGCGTTCCGCTCTTGCGCGATCTGCGCCTCAAGCGAAAGAACGGCGCGTTCGCCCTGTAGTGCTTCTCTCTGCTGCCGCTCCAATTCATTTTGTGAAATCAGGCCTTTCTGAACCGCCTCAAGACTGCGGTCGAGGCGAGCCGATAGCAGCGCGTATTCTTCTTTCAGATTTTGGCGTTGCTCCGTCAGCGTGACCAGTTGGGCGGTGATTGCGCGGCTTTCGGCCTGGATCAGGTCAAGTTGCGCCTCAAGCTGTGCCTGTTCGGTCCAAAACATAAGCCCCTCGCGGCTTTGCGGAACCGTTTCAAGCGAAATGTCCTGCGGTAGCCGGCCCTGCAGAACAAAATCCAGCCGCGCCCGTTCCAGCTCGAAGACAAAAAGTGTCGCGCTGAGTTTTTCGACCTCACGATCCATGGTGCTGATATCGAATGCGATCAGACGCGCGCCCGCAGGGATACGTTGCCCGACGGCGACATCGACAGCCTGAACCCGGCCACCTGTCGGATGCTCGACACGCTCAACCTTAAATTCAGTCACAATAACACCTTCGCCGGACGCGATTTCATTTACGGGCGTCAAAGACGACCAGATCAGGAGTGAAACGATCGCAAGAAGAAGTGTAAGGATGGACGCTTTAGCGAAGCGAAGGTCGCGCGCCTCGGGCAGGTCTGCGTGGGCGTCGACCTTGAGATGGTCATTCATATTCTTGCGCAAACGATCGCGGCGGACCCGCCGTTCCTTTCGGGTCATGATGCCTGCCTTTCATCCGTGTTCAGTCTTCGGAAGATCGCGCTTCCCCCTTCAAGGATGACAACACCATCCGACTTGCGGATCAGACTGGGCCGGTGCGTGACGAGAAGGATGGTGACCTTTCCGCGCAAGAGTTCTAGCGCTGCGACAAGCTTTTTTTCCATCTCGGGGTCCAACCCGCCCACCGGTTCATCCATAAGCAGGATGGCAGGGCGTGACAGCAGCGCACGTGCGATGCCAAGCATAGTTCGAACAGCAGGCCCAAGCAGTTCGCGATGCGCCGCCGGGTCAAGTCGCGAATTAATTCCGTCTGGTAATTCATTGACCCATCTAGACAAACCAAGCTGATCTAAAACCTCAAGAATACGCTGATCACTTGCGCCGGGCGTACTCAGACGCAGGTTTTGCGCCACGGTACCGTAAACATAGAGTGGGTCTTGCGAGACATAAGCAATGTTACGTTTTCGGTAGCCTCGCGACACTTGCGAGGCGTTTGCCTCGTCGATCAAAACCATCCCGGATTGCGGCTTGAGTGTGCCTGCAAACACGCGCAGAAGCGTCGTCTTGCCATGGCCCGAGGGCCCTGTGACCGTCACGAATGCCCCGGCGGGGATATCCAATTTCGGAATTGCCAGAGATGGCCCCACCGCCTTCGGAAACCGGACGACAAGATTTCGGATCGCCAGAGTGCCACGGCACGGCCTGATTGCGGATCCATGCCCCTCTTCTTCATCCTCGGGAAGCTTGAAGAACAGATCGATCTGACGAAAAAGCCGACGGATTTCCGCCAGTTTCGGCAACAGCTGAACGATTTGCTGGATGGGCGCAAAGAGACGCCAGGACAGGATCGTCACCGCGATCAGCTGACCCGGTGTCATGGCCTGTTGCATGACAAGAATTGCGCCGGCGCCAATCGAAGATGCGCCCGCAATAGGCAGACACGACAGGGAAAGGGCGTCAATCATCTGGGTGTGACGCAAGACACGGCGGCGCGCGCGGATCAGATTTCGCAACCTTTGGCCTTGGCGTTCTTGCAACTGATCGAAATTGCTGGCGCGCCGAATGTCGCGGCGGAGGTTCACAATTTCGAATGTACCTTCGGAAAAGCGCGATTGTGCGGCCGACATGTTTTGCGACGTTCGGCGAATAGTTGGAACCAGGGCCGACGCGAAAAGAAGGAAGACAACAGCCAGCGCAAGAAGGACCAGCGCGATCGGCCAAGCGATCAGGGCAACCGCGGCCAACAGCATCAAGGCGGCGCAACATTCCAACGCCAGAATAACGACGGGGCCGCCAACAACTTCGCGAATGGTCTCGAATTGCTTGAGGCGCGAGAATTGATCACTGCTCGATGCGGTCACCAGCATATTCATAGGAAGGCGCAGCAATTTTGCGAAAAGCGCTGTGCCCAAAAGAAACTCGACCCGTGCAGAAAGGCGCGAGGCAATGCCAGCCCGGATCCGACGCAGCACCAGTTCGGCGACAGCGATCATGCCCAGCCCTATCAACAACCCATACAGCGTTTGCCGATTTCCGGTTGGAATGATCGTGTCGAACACCTTTGAGACCCCGAATGCGACGGTTATGGCCGAGACGCTTGTGAACAGCGTCAGATACAGCATCAGCCGTATTTCGGGCAGGAAACGGAAAATCAGGCCGCTGGACCAACCATCAAGCCCATTGACAAGCGGGCTATTGACGGACGTTGCACGATCTTCGAATTGGAATGCGCGGTAGGTTCGGCCAGGGTTGATCGTTTGCGTCACCTCGATCTCACCCGGCTGGAAGAGGAGCGTATTGCGCGCCTCGGTCCGAATGAGCCACAGATCGCCCGTGTCGTCGCAGACCAGCGTGCCGCGAACACAAAACTTTAGCCGCCCGCCCAGCACCGCGCTTTCGTGACTGACGAAACCAAGGTTGGCGAGCGCAGACCGGATTTCCGCTAGGCCGAAGTTGTCGGGAAAGTGCGGGATCGCGGCGGCGAGTTCATGCGCGCTTGGCTGCCAGTCCAGCCGTTCGAGAAGGAGAAGGATAAGCTGCGCGACATCCGCTTCGACAACTTCGCCGCAGATACGCCCCGCCACAAGGTCCTCGTAGAGCCCGTCCAGATCGAAGGCGCGAATTGTTTCGGCCTGTAGCTCGTCGGGGGGCGCTTCACCCCATTTCTCTGCCGTGACCGTCATGCTGCGACCTGCCGCGTGCTTCTCCTCAGAAATGGTGTGATGTCGAGGGTCCAGTCGGCCAGCGCCTGATAGGATGGGCGATCGGAACAGATCAACGTGATCCTCGACGCCCGCTGCTCGGCAATGTAATTCAACAGCCTCCTATCGGTTTCTCGATCAAGCGAAGCGTTCGCCCGATCAAATAAAAGAACATCCGGCTGGTCAACCAAGCGAGAAATATTGGAGGCGATGTCAAGCATTGAGCGGGACAGACCCCCCCCTTGATTTCCACCAACCTGCAAGTCAAACCCATCCGTGGTCTGTGCAAGCCACTGGCCCAAGCCCAGTCGGTTTGCCAAGGCGATGGCGTCATCTTGATAATCTTTGCGTTGAAAGTTGGTGAAGTTGTCAAGAAGTGTGCCGTTCAGCAATGCCTGATCGCGTGCAAGATAACGGATATGCCGAAGGCGTTCGCGGCTTGCAAAAGCAGCGTGATCTGTGCCGTTGATGTGAAACCCGCCATGCGTTTCCGTTTCACCAAGAAACAAGCGCAGGAACGCGGAACTGGCCGATCGGCTTGGCCCGGTGATTTCAACGCAATCTCCGCGTCGGAGTATCAGGTTCACGTTCTCAAAGGCACGCGTGCCGCCGTCGTCTGCCAGTGACGAGAAGCCTTCCAGCTCAATGACGTCAATGCGTGACAACGTCTGGGTCCCCTCGCGCAAGTAAGGCAAGGACAGCAGGTCTTCGACTTCCTCACGTTCAAGCTTTGTCATTGACAGGCCGGCCAGAAATGCCTCGACCCGCAAGGCCGGCTGGATGATCCGACCGGTCAGTAGAATGATGGCAGCCAACGCCCCGACCGTTATCTGTTGCTCAATGACCAATACAGCTCCAAGACAAGCGATGATGACGGGCGAGAACGCACCGACTGTGGCTGTGAAACCTTGGGCGAAGTGACTGATCTTCACGGTTTCAGCTTCAAGTACCGCAGCGCCGCCCATCAAGCGTTCATACCGTCGGCGCATTGGGTTTTCGATCTGCATGGCCTTGATAACATCAATCCGACCAAGCACTTCGATAAGGAAGCTGTAGCGCCGCTGTTCGCCCGCGCGCTTGTCTTCCTGCAGCCGCAGGCTCAGCCGTCGCGCCGTTCGAAGCACCAGAAAGGTGACCAACAGAATAAGCGCAACGATGGCGCCAGCGAGCGGTGAGATTGCGGCAATGACCGCCAGGAAAAGGCAGGCGAAGGGAAGGTCCAGGATCGCAAACGCGGTTTCACCGGTGTGTAGGCGACGCAAGCGATCCACCGCGCCAACTGACGAGTGCAATCGCCCGGCCCCAAGTTTGTCGCTCGCTTTCGGGTCCGCGTTCACAAGACAATCGAATAGTGCCGGATACATCTTCAATTCAAAGACTTCGCCCGCACGTTCCAGAATGACACGTCGTGCTGTTCGCAGGATAACTTCGGCAAGGATGGCCGCCCCCACCAATGCCGCAAGCACCGCAAGCGTCTCGTAACTTTGGTTCGGCAAAATGCGATCATAAAGGTGGATCATCGACATCGGTACGACAAGTGACAACATGTTGGCGCCGATTGACGCCAGCACCACTGCTGGATCCCACCGTGTGGCCCGCAAAATCGTATCTGCCCGCATCCGTGTTGCCTTTGCCTATCTAAGCAAAACAGCTAGGAGACAGAGAAAAATGCCACGTAAACGGGGGCCATGAACCGCGAAGTTTTTCCTTAAAACTCGATACGTTCGACCGTCGTGAAGTCGATGATGCCACCATCATCAAAGGTGATCGAACCGGCCGCGTCTGGGGAAAGTTCGATTGAATCCAATGACAAAGATGTCACTGTTGACCCACTTTCCAGAACCAGCGTCCAACCGTTGCCCTCTACTGTGTTGCCGTCTTGCGTGGCACCGGCGCCGTTTACGCCTTCGATGGAAATGACATCGGTCCATCCGGCGGCCCATCCGCCTTGGACCTGATCATGTCCGTCCATGGTGCTGAAGTAGAACGTATCGTTTCCATCATCACCCACCAGCGTATCGTCACCTACGCCGCCAAGGAGGTGGTCGTCGCCATCACCACCGTGCAAGGTATCGCTTCCCGAACCGCCCGACAGCGTGTCGCTGCCGTCCTCGCCATAGACCAAATCGCCGCCCAAATCGCCATAGAGCAAATCGTTCTCGCCGCCGCCATAGACGGTATCGTTGCCACTGCCGCCATAGACGGTGTCGTCGCCTTCGATGCCATATAGAACATCGTTCCCGGCATCCCCGTAGACTTCATCATCGCCTGTATGCGCGAAAACGGTATCATTCCCAGACCCGCCGTACAGTGTGTCGTTGCCGTCATTGCCATGCAAATCGTCATTTCCCGCGCCGCCGTCGACGCGGTCGTCGCCTGCATCGCCGCCAATCGTGTCATTGCCATCAAGACCATAGACCACATCGTCATGACCGGTCGTCCAGAAGCTGTCGTTCCCGCTCGTTCCTACATGCGTTGCGTCTGACCCTGCCGTGGTGGTGTCCGGGGTATCGTCATTGTCGCCGTCGGAGATTGCGGAGCCGTCGCCGGACCCTGAGCCGGCCACAGTGACAAGATCGGCTGCCGTGTATCTTGTCCCTTCGAACAGGAACTCCTCGACGCCGGTCACCGTGTCGGTTCCATCATCCCCGTCGGCTGCGTTTAGGTCGGTGATCGTAAACGTCTCGGTTCCGGCGTCATAGGACACGTCGTAATCCGCCAAAACTCCGGTGAATACGGCAGTGTCATTGCCCGCGCCCCCGTCAACCAGATCATCGCCTGTATCGCCCTCAAGCGTATCGTCATCAGATCCACCGTCCAGCGCATCGTTCCCATCGCCTGCAAGGATCGTATCGTTGCCGCTGCCACCATCGATCAGATCATTGCCCGCACCACCTTCGATTGAATCGTCGCCTGCGCCGCCGGACACAGTGTCGTTGCCCGCACCGCCAGTCAGCGTGTCATCCCCCGCAGCCACCAAACGCACGTTGTCCAGCGCGACACCGACATTATGACTGGAACCAACCTCGACAAAGCGCAGCGTGTTTGATCCGTCGCCCGAGCCGCCGATCAGATCGAACGTGTAGGTGTCCATTTGGTCCGGCGTGTCAGGATCGATCGTCGCAATCAGGGCGCCGCCAAAGTAAACTTCCAGCTCACCGACAAGACGACCAGTATAGTTCCCCGCATCGAAACTGAGTTCATAGGACTCTCCGTCCTGCATGGCCGAGACCGTTTGACCGATATCCATACGATCCCCACGCCCAGACATATCAAGCCAATAGTCGCCATCAGCAGCGTCCGCCCCGCTATACCCGTCGACATGCATCTCAAATTCGCTGCCATTCGCGTCAGTCCAACCGTCGACCGACGTCATGACGGCGCGAACGGAATCGATGGCTGCGCCGTCAATGTCTTCGAACGAGCCGTTGACGATCAGATTCTCACCCGCGTCGCCGCCAACCACATCGTTCCCATCGCCACCATCAACGTCGCTATCGCCGTCGGTTCCGGTGATCGTGTCGTCGCCGGTGCCGCCGGTGATGCTGGTCTCGGTCGTGCTGGTGTCGTCGAAACGCTCGCCCCCGTCACCAAGCCTGATGTCTTCAGCTTCGTCGCCAACCGTGACCGTCACCACCTGTGTGTCCGTCGCGCCATGCACATCCGTTGCCGTGACCGTCACGCTGACTGTCGCACCATCGGCCTCGTAATCCAGGCTCTCGCCGTCCTTCAGCTTGAGCTGACCGCCCACGACTTCGAACCGCGCGTCATCGACGGTCAGCGTCACCGTGTCGCCCGCATCCGGGTCGGTCGCGCTGACCGCACCCACAACCGCACCATCGTCATTCTCGGCGACCGCGCCGCCGGATGCCGTCATGGACGGTCCCTCGTTCAGCGCCTCCGCCGGGGTCACGTCACCGTCCGAGAAGCGGAAGAGTTCGACATTCGTGATCGTATCGGTGCCATCCGGGCTGCCCGGACGGTTGTCGGTCACGG
>JBCCCA010000014.1:0-28919 GCA_039033735.1 Pseudomonadota bacterium | reverse complement strand
GTCGACAAAGCCTATACCGCGACGGGCATCCAGAAAAGCACCCAAGCCTTGGGCGAAGTTAATCAACCCGGCATGCCCGCACACGGCATCGCCTCGGCCTTGGGCGGGCGCATGGTTGCTGTCGGTGGCGGGGTCCCGGTGCGAAGCGGTGATATCGTCGTGGGCGGCATCGGCGTCAGCTCTGGGTCGCCAGCGCAGGACCATGACGTGGCGATTGCCGGCGCGGCCGCCTTTGAGCAAACCATATCGTGAGAGCGTGTAGGAGAGAGTTATGAAGAAACCCATCATCGGTTTTATCGGTCTTGGTTTGATGGGCGGCAACATGGCCGAGTGTCTGCAAAACAATGGGTTCGACCTGGTGGTCATGGGCCGCAACAAGCAGGCGGTCGGGGCCGCGACGGCGCGCGGCGCGACCGAGGTGTCCTCGCCCAAAGAACTGGCAATGGCCAGCGACATCGTGATGCTTTGCGTGACCACATCCGAGGTTGTTGAAAGCCTGATCTATGGCGATGACGGTCTTCTGGCCGGCCTCAAAGAGGGCGCCGTGGTCATTGATTTTGGTACGTCCATACCCGAATCCACCCGCAAGATCGGCGCCGATCTGGCCGTAAAGGGCGTGGGCATGATCGACGCGCCGCTCGGGCGCACGCCTGCACATGCCAAAGACGGTTTGCTCAACATAATGGCTGCGGGCGACGAGGCGACCTTCACCAAGGTTAAACCGGTCCTGGACGTGCTGGGCGAAAATGTGTTCCACTTGGGCGCCCTTGGGTCTGGGCATGTGACAAAGCTGATAAATAATTTCATGGGAATGACTACCGTATGCACGATGAGCCAGGCTTTTGCTGTAGCCGAGCGCGCCGGTGTTGATGGCCAGCAGTTGTTTGACATCATGTCGGCCGGGCCTTCGAACTCACCGTTCATGCAATTCTGCAAGAAATATGCTGTGGACGGTGTCAGCGATCTGGGGTTTTCCATCGCAAACGCCAGCAAGGACATTGGCTATTTCATCGAAATGACGAAAGAAATGGGCACCCGTGCCGAAATCGCCGAAGGCACCGCGTCCAATCTACAAGCCGCATTGGATGCGGGTATGGGCGACGGCAACGTGCCAGAGATATTCGATTTGTTCTTGAAAAAATGACCTTTGATGCTGGCTGCGTCTTATTTAGTACAGACCTGACCTGACAATCGCGCGTCCATAGCCGCACGTGCCTCGATCAATCGCGTTACCAATAGCTTTGTTGCCGAAGCAGGGAAGGCGTGCTGCATGTTCGTGTCGATAAGACAGGCGGCTGTGTTGCTGGGAAAACCTTCGCGGATTTGATGCAAACGCGCTGGTCACGCGGCTAGTGACCATTTGGAAATACAGTCATCTCTGTCCTGTTCCTCGCCAGCGACGATCCCACAGACATCGGGGGCACAAACACCGATCTAAACGGCGACTAAATTGCGAAACACGCGATATCATGACGGCTCGACCAGATCGTCGTATGTTGTTCGGCCCCACCGCCAGCCACGCTGACGCCGCGTTGTGCCGTGACCGCGCCCGGTCACTGTCGTCAAGTCCTTCGCGAGGCGCAGCGCTCTCGACAGCTTGCCTGCGTGACTGTATCGACAAGGGCCATGCTGATCCGCTCGTTCTTTTTGCCGCTTCTTTTGACTGTTCTGCTCGCCTTGGCAGCCTTTGCAGGTGCGTTCCGCTACTTCGGTTCCGAAGAACGCGAGCGGGCGGAAGGTCGGTTGTCGCTTTACGAAAGCACCGTCGCGGCCGAACTGCAGCGCTTTGCGCATTTGACTTATGTCCTGTCGCTTGACCCTTTCGTCGTGCAGGCAGCCGAAGGCGGGGCGGTGGCCCCCTTGAATGATCGGCTGGCCGAGTTCGCTGTGCAGGCCGGATTGGATGCGATTTATCTGATGGATGCAGAAGGATTGACCATCGCGGCGTCGAACCATGCACAGCCGGGAAGTTTTCTGGGGCAGACCTATGGCTTTCGCCCCTATTTCCGCGAAGCGCTGGACGGAAGCACGGGGCGCTTCTATGCAATCGGTGCGACGACCGGGTTGCCGGGCTATTTTATTGCCGATCCCGTGCGCGGGGTGACCGGGGCAATTATCGGAGCGATTGCAATCAAGGTCGATCTGTCCGTACTGGAGGAGGCTTGGCGGAACTCGGGCGAACAGGTGCTTTTGGCCAATGAAGACGGCGTGGTTCTTCTGGCGTCAGACCCAGCATGGCAGTACCGCACGCTTTTGCCCCTGAGCGCCGCACAGCGGGCCGAGATCGAGCAGGCGCGGCAGTTCACGGGGCAGCCGTTGGATGCCTTGGATTGGGCCCCGGACGACGCAGGACAGGCCCGGATCGGCGGGATCGAGCGGATACACCTGACTTCTGCCGCGCTGCCGCATGGCTGGGTTCTGCACTATTTCGCAAGTTTCGATCAGGCGCTGACCCGCAGTTGGCTGGTCGCAGCGGTGCTAGTGGGGTTGGCTGGTCTGGGCTTCATCGCGTTTCAGATGCAGCGGGGGCGGCGGGTTGGTGCCGCTTTGGCCCGGTCCGAGCGTGAGGAGGCAGAGCTGCGGCGCGCCAACGAGCGGCTTGCAGTCGAGATCGAGGAACGCCGTACGGCGGAGCGGCAGCTTAAGCGGACCCAGGGCGAGTTGGAACGCGCCAGCCGCCTGGCCGCGCTGGGCCAACTTGCGGCGTCGGTGACCCATGAATTGGGACAGCCCATTGCAGCAATGAAAAACCATCTGACCGCAGCCGAGCTTAGCGCTGGCACTGGGGGCGGCCTTGTTCAGCGCATTGGTGCTTTGGTCGACCGGATGGAAGCGACGACGCGGCAGTTGAAGTTCTTCGCTCGTTCGGACCGCGAGACCTTTGACGATGTCGACCTGGGCGAGGCGATGCGCACGGCTTTGACCCTTGTCGAACCCAATCGGGAACGGGCCAGGGCTCGGATCGAGATGGCGCTTCCTGAAACACCGGTCTTGATCCGGGGCAGCCGGCTTCGGATCGAACAGGTAATGACGAACCTGATCCGCAACGGGTTGGACGCGGCCGAAGATCAGAACACGCCGGAAGTCGCTGTCGAGGTCGTAGCAGGCGGCGACAGCTGCGGCTTTTCGGTGCGGGACAATGGGCACGGGCTGGGCGCAGCGACCTTGGCCGACTTGCAGGAGCCGTTTGTGACGACGCGCGAAAGTGGGCGCGGGATGGGTCTTGGATTGGCGATCGCCGCAGGCATCGTTCAGGATCACGGGGGCGAGATGGTGGCCGAAAACAATGCCAATGGAGGGGCCTGTTTCACCGTGCGCTTTCCCGTTCCCGACACGGATGAGGGCACTGTGGCGGCATGACCCGGCAACGTCCTTACAGCATCCTGATTGTTGATGATGATGCCTCGATGCGCCAATCGCTGGTCGATCTCATGGAAGCCGCCGGGTGGGAGGCGACTACGGTCACGCGCGGCGGTCAGGTGCGCGCCCGGCTGGCCGAGGCCATGCCGGATGTCATCCTCTCGGACGTGCGGATGCCGGGCATGTCTGGTTTGGAACTGTTGGCCAGTCTGACGCCGGACGACCCGCCATTGGTCTTGATCTCAGCCCATGGCGATATTCCTATGGCAGTTCAGGCGATGCAGGATGGCGCTTACAGCTTTGTGGAAAAGCCTTATGAGCCGCGGCGCTTGCTGACCATTCTGACCCATGCGGCGGATCAGGCGCGGATGCGGGATGACAATGCGCGCCTGCGTGCACGTCTTTTCCGGTTGTCAGGGCTGGACCGGCTTCTGCTAGGACAGACCGAGCACGTCGCCTTGCTGCGTCAGGACATACTTGACTTTGCCGAAACCTCTGCGCCCGTATTGATCGAGGGCGAGACGGGAACGGGTAAGGAGCTTGTGGCCCGCGCGTTGCACGATCTGGGCCGGGCGCCGGATGCACCCTTTCTGGCACTGAATTGTGCGGCTTTTTCGGCTGAAACGTTCGAGGCAGATATGTTTGGCGTGGCCGGGGCGTCCGAAGGATTGATGCTGGCGACATCCGGCGGCACGCTGTTTCTGGACGAGATCTGTTCCTGCCCGCTGGACATACAGGCTAAGCTCCTGCGTGTCCTTGAAACGCAAGAGGTTCTGCCGGTTGGCGCCTCCAAACCGGTGGCGGTTAAGTTGCGTATTCTGTCGGCCACGAACGAAGATGTGGAGGTCGCCGTCGCTGACGAGCGACTGCGCGCGGACCTTTTGTTCCGGATCAACACGGTTACACTAAGCTTGCCGCCGCTGCGCAAGCGGCGTGACGATATCAGCCTGTTGGCGGCGCATTTTCTAGAACATTACGCGCGCATCTATGAACTGGACGGGCCGGACTTGACGGCCGAGGACATTGCCGCGCTTCTTGCTCATGACTGGCCGGGCAATGTGCGCGAGCTGCGCAACGCCTGCGAACGCCGTGTTCTGGCGGCGCGGCGGGGCGGGGGCTCGATGGGCGCGGCCATCCGGCGGGATGAAGGGCAGGAGGACATCCCTGACACCCTGCGCGAAGCGGTTGCCACGTTTGAACGCAAGCTAGTCGGCAAGGCCATTCAAGCCCACAAGGGCCGTATGGATGCCGCCGCCGAAGCCCTGGGCATTGGCCGTCGCACGTTGAACGAAAAGGTCGTGAAGCTTGGCCTCGACAAGGACGAATTGCTCTGAGCCTTGCCTTGCGGGTTTCCGCAGGGGGTCCGGCGCAACGCCCGCGTTTTCTTTCATGGTACCCCCGGTCGACTTGCGCGATACTTGGGCTACACATTGAGAGATGTAACTGGGAGGTACATCATGAACAAATACCTGAGCCGGACCGCAATTGCGGCCGTCCTTGTTGCGTTTGGCGGCGAGGCCATGGCAACTGAGTGGAATGTGTCCCTGTGGGGCAAGCGCCGCGCCTTTACCGAGCATGTTGAAAAGATTGCCGAGCTGGTGTCCGAAAAGACGGGCGGAGAGTTCACCATGAACATCTCGTATGGCGGTCTGTCCAAGAACACCGAAAACCTGGACGGCATTTCAATCGGCGCATTTGAGATGGCGCAGTTCTGCGCAGGCTATCACGCCGACAAGAACCCCTCGATCACGGTGCTGGAGCTGCCATTCCTCGGCGTACAGACGCTTGAGCAGGAAATTGCGGTCTCGCAGGCGGTCTATTCGCACCCTGCGACAGTCGCTGATCTCGGTCGCTGGAACGCGACGTTGCTGATGCCGTCGCCGCTGCCGCAATACAACATTGCCGGTGTGGGCGATGCGCCCGCAACGCTGGAAGACTTTGATGGCTTTGCCGTGCGCGCAACCGGTGGGATTGGCAAGGCCATGGAACTGATCGGGGCTGTTCCGACGTCGGTCACAGCGTCCGAGACACGCCAGGCACTTGATTCGGGCATCGTGAAGGGCATTTCCTTTGCCCCGCACGCCCATATGTCATTCGGGATCACCGAAGCGGCTAACTGGTGGACGACGAACCTGAACCCAGGGACAGTGAACTGTCCGGTGGTGGTGAACTCGGACGCACTGGCGTCGCTCAGCGATGCCGAACGCGATGCGCTCCTGGGCTCGGTCGACGAAGCACTGGCGCATTACGTCGACTACTATAACGGTCAGACAATGTCTGCCTGGGGCCCTACGCTGGAAGAAAAGGGCATTCAGGAAGTCACCTTCGACGAAGCAGCACTGGCGGCGTTCCGCGAGCAAGCTGCGGGTCCGGTGGCTGCAGCCTGGCTAGAAGAAAACGCGGCGCGTGGGCTTCCTGCGCAAGAGCTGCTTGATCTGGTCAAGTCGACACTCGGCGGCTCCTAACACCGCAAGATCAAAACGCGCCGGGCGGACTGGCGCGTTTTTTGTTCCGGGGAGGGGGCGTCATGGCCATGAAAGCGGCTGTCCGCGAGGACGGGTCCCGGCTGAGCAGATTGGATCGGGGCCTTTATCGGATCGAGAGCTGGCTGGGGCTGGCAAGCGGTCTGGCGGTGTTCGGCCTGATGTTGCTGGCGGTCTATTCGGTCGGTGGGCGAAACATCATGAACAGTCCCGTGCCCGGTTATGTGGATTGGATCGAACTGATTATGCCGCTGATTGCGATCGCAGGCATTTCCTTTGCGCAGCGCGATGGCGGGCACATCCGGATGGATATCCTGATCGGGCGATTACGGGGCCGGCTTTTGTGGATGGCCGAGTTTTTGTCCACCTTCCTAATTCTTTTGGTGATGATCCTGCTGGTGTGGGGAACATGGGCGCATTTCGGTCGATCTTTTGATTGGAGCGCACCGAATTTCAGCCGTGACAGCACGATCGATATCGGTCTGCCGATCTGGCCGGCGAAGCTGCTTGTTCCGGTGGCCTTTTCGGTGATGGCGCTGCGGCTTTGTCTTCAGCTTTGGGCCTATGGTCGCGCGATCATGACCAATGACGCAGTCGCAGTCCCGATGATCGAGGATGTCGCAGCAATTGCGGCGCGCGAAGCGGAAGCCGTTTCAGGTGCGGAGCCGCGATCATGACAGCGACAGATATCGGAATGTACGTCTCGGCCGGGATGCTGGTCATGGTGGTGCTTGGGATGCGTGTCGCCTTCGCGGCGGCCATGGCCGGACTTGTGGGGTTGGTCTGGATTTTCTGGTCGCGGAAGGGCTATGCGGGCGACGAGTTCTGGTGGGCGCTGGAAGTGGCCACGAAGACCGCCGGCCAGGTGCCCCATGGCAAGATTGCAAGCCAGGCACTGAGCCTGATCCCCACCTTCATCCTGATCGGCTATCTGGCCTATCATGCGGGCTTTACGCGGGCGCTGTTCGATGCCGCGAAGAAATGGGTGGGCTGGGTGCCGGGTGGCATGGCCGTGGCCACCGTTTTCGCGACCGCCGGCTTTTCTGCCGTGTCAGGCGCCTCGGTCGCGACCTCTGCCGTTTTCGCGCGGATTGCCATCCCCGAAATGCAGGAAAACGGCTACAACAAGCGCTTTGCTGCGGGCGTTGTGGCGGCGGCTGGCACGCTGGCCTCGCTGATCCCACCCTCGGCCATTCTGGTGATCTATGCCATCATTGTGGAACAAGATGTGGGTAAGCTGTTGCTGGCGGGGTTTGTCCCGGGCGTTTTCTCGGCTTTTGTTTATGCGTCGATCATCATCGGCCTTGCGCTGACAATCCCGAATTTCGGCCCGCCCGTGCGTGGCTTCACTTGGGGCGACCGGTTCCGCGCCTTGCCGGGCGCGTTGCCGATCCTGTTTGTGGTCTTCATCATCATCATCTTCATTTACAATCCCTTTGGCGGCGATGCGTGGGGCACACCCACAGAAGGTGGCGCAATTGGGGCTTTCGTTGTTTTCCTGATGGCGCTTTGGCGCGGTATGCGATGGCCTGCATTTCGGGAGGCACTGCTGGAGACCGCCAAGCTGAGCGTGATGATCTTCTCGATCATCTGGGGTGTGCTGATCTATGTCCGTTTCCTGGGGTTTGCCGATCTGCCGGGGGTTTTCTCGGACTGGATCACCTCGCTTGAGATGTCGCCGATGCTGATCTTGATCTGTATTCTTCTAGCCTATGCTGTGCTGGGGATGTTCATGGATGCGATCGGCATGCTGCTTTTGACGCTTCCCGTGGTCTATCCGGCTGTCATGGCTTTGAACGGTGGGGAATTCGTTTCGGCCGCCGATAGCACGTTCGGAATGTCGGGTCCGATGTGCGCGATCTGGTTCGGCATTTTGGTGGTGAAGATGGCCGAGTTCTGTCTAATCACCCCACCTATCGGCCTGAACTGTTTTGTCGTGGCCGGGGTGCGCGATGATTTGTCGGTGCAGGATGTCTTTCGCGGCGTGACGCCCTTTTTCATTGCGGACGGTCTGACCATCGCACTTTTGGTGGCGTTTCCTTCTATAGTGCTCTGGTTACCATCGTTGGCGTGAGTTTCGGCGCCTTAGGCGCCGACCGACCCGGGGGGACGCTGTCCTCCCGGACCTCCCTGGTGTATTTTCGACAAGATGAAGGGGGCGTGCGGTGCTTTGGCAATTTGCGCAACAGCGGGTGGCGCCATGCTAGTCAATGTTGTCCCTGTGAGAGGGTTGGGGGAAGCGCCTGATCAGCCTCGGCGCGCCCCTCGGTCATGGAAAGCCTGCCTGCTGTCCTTGCGGGCAGGCTTTCTTTTCTGTGGTCTTCGGGCGCGGATTGCAGGTTGGCTGTCCTGTGAAGTGCTTTGGTCTTGCGTCCCGGCCTTCTTTTGCTAGAAGGACCGCTGATTTTCCGAACACGTCCTGAGAGAGGAACGCCATGCAGGTGACCGAGACCCTGAACGAAGGGCTGAAGCGCGGATACAAGCTGATCGTCACAGCTGACGAGCTTGATTCAAAGGTGAATGAAAAGCTTGCCGAAGCGGCACCCGAAATCGAGATGAAGGGCTTTCGCAAGGGTAAGGTGCCGATGGCGCTGTTGAAAAAGCAGTTCGGCGAGCGGCTTTTGGGCGAGGCAATGCAGGAAAGCGTTGATGGTGCCATGGCCTCGCATCTTGAGGAAAGCAAGCATCGCCCGGCCATGCAGCCGAAGCTTGAGATGACCAATGAGGCGTGGGCGCCGGGGCAGGATGTCGAAGTCGACATGTCCTATGAGATGCTTCCCGACATCCCCGAGATTGATTTCAGCACCATCAAACTGGAAAAGATGGTCGTCGAGGCGGATCAAGCGGCCATTGACGAGGCGCTTCAGAACCTGGCCGAGAATGCTCAAAATTTCGAAGACCGGAAGAAGTCCGCCAAGGCAAAGGATGGCGATCAGGTCGTCATCGATTTCCTTGGAAAGGTTGACGGTGAGGCATTTGAGGGCGGATCGGCCGAAGATTTCCCGCTGGTTCTGGGTTCGAACCAGTTCATCCCTGGCTTTGAAGAGCAGTTGGTGGGTGTGAAGACCGGCGAAGAGAAGGCGGTTGAGGTCACGTTCCCCGAGGAATACGGAAATAAGGACCTTGCCGGTAAACCGGCTGTTTTCGACGTCACAGTTAAGGCTGTGAAGGAACCGGCCGCAGCTGAAATCGATGATGAGTTGGCGAAGAAATTCGGCGCAGATGATCTGGAAACGCTGAAGGGTCAGATATCCGAGCGGCTTGGATCGGAATACTCGGGTGCTGCGCGCGCCGTCATGAAGCGGGCGTTACTGGACGAGTTGGACAAGGCCGTCAGCTTCGATTTGCCGCCGTCGCTGGTTGACGCGGAAGCCGGTCAGATTGCGCATCAGCTTTGGCACGAAGAGAACCCGGATGTGGAAGGCCACGACCACCCTGAGATCGAGCCATCGGAGGAACACATCAAACTGGCGGAACGTCGTGTGCGTTTGGGGCTTTTGTTGGCAGAACTTGGTCAGAAGGCGAGTGTCGAGGTTTCAGACGCCGAGATGACGCAAGCGGTCATGAATCAAGCACGCCAATATCCCGGTCAGGAACGTCAGTTCTTTGAGTTCGTCCAGCAGAACCCGCAAATGCGCCAGCAAATTCAGGCGCCGCTGTTTGAAGACAAGGTCGTTGACCATATCTTCGAACAAGCCGAAGTGACGGAAAAGACGTCGACGAAGGATGAACTGGAAAAGGCGGTCGAAGCCCTCGACGACGCTTGATCCCAGAAGGTCGACGAACTTTGGGCCGCCCTGGTTGGGCGGCCTTTTCTGACGATTTTTTGCGACATATGTCGGGCAGCGTCGCGCGCATTTCGGCGTCGATGCCAAGCGATGTTCGCGTGATCCTCGATTCGAGGTTCTTTGTTTACACTCGTCCTCTAAAAGGAAGAAACGCGCAACAATCTGGGGGTAGCCTCGGGTATTACACCAAGGTCTGGAACCAGTCTGCGCAGAAATTAGACGGATTTCGCCACATTTGGTACAAATTCTCTGTCTCGTAAATTGTATCGCGCAGGTAAGTGCAATGTTGGATTTTAAGTCTGATCTGTTTAATGAAGAGCGTCTTCAGGCAAAGCTTTCAAAATTGAGTGACGCCGAACTTGCCGCACTGGAAGATGACCTCGATTTCTGCAACTTTACTGGTGTTCCCACGTTGCGTGTTCTTGAACTGCTGAAAGACCTGACCGTTTTGGATCAGGGGTGGCGACGGATGCTGGACAAGAAGGCAACACCAAGCCTTCCGACGCCTTACTAAGCGTCTTGTCATGTGCCGCGGGGGCCAGGGCTGGGCCCTCGCACGGTTGTAGCTGACTTGGGAAGGTAATTAGCTGAGCGGCTTTCCGTCGAACTGCGCCACGGTAATGCCTGCGGCTTCCAGACCTTCCCTGACCTTTCTGGCTAGCATCACGGCCTCAGCGCTGTCGCCATGGACACAGATGGTGTCGATACGGGTTTCCAGCCGTTCGCCCGTGCCGGTCAGGATTGCGCCCGCTTCGACCATGGCCACCATGTTGCGGGCCGCGTCGTCACCGTCGTGAACCATCGCGCCCGGCAATCGGCGATCCACCAGCGTGCCATCGGCGTTATAGGCGCGGTCAGCGAATATCTCGCCCGCCCACCGACAACCCAGATCGCGCGCCACGCGCTCCATCTCTGTCGCCGCCAGCCCCATGATGATGAGGTCTGGCGCCACATCCAACGCGGCTTCGTAGCACGCGCGCGCCATGTCGTAATCTGTGCAGGCCATGTTTGACAGCGCGCCGTGCAGTTTGAGATGCCGGACATTGCCACCGGCTGCACGTGCTATCGCCTGCGCCGCGCCCACTTGATACCGCACCATATTAGCCAGCGTGTCATGCGGCACTTGCATCCGTCGGCGACCAAACCCCTGCAGGTCGGGAAACCCGGGATGCGCGCCGATGCCGACGCCGTTTGCGACTGCCATGGCCATTGTGGCCGACATCGTGTCCGCGTCGCCCGCGTGAAAGCCGCAGGCCACATTGGCTGATGTCACGGTTTCAAGAAGGGCTGCGTCATCGCCCATGGGCCAGGGGCCAAATGCCTCGCCCATGTCCGAGTTAAGATCAACTGTCTGTACCATGGCGCGTTTTTGCCGGGGTGGACCAGCGCGTGCAAGCGCAAATGGCACGCGCATATCGGCAACAAATTTTCGTGGGCACAAGCGTGGCACCTTTTCGCGTGCGCAGCATTGGTCTACCACTAAGGTGTCGCCGCGGGGACAGCTGCGACCGAAGATGGGTCAAGACGGGCAGGGCCGGACCTTCGATTTGTGTAAACATGCCCGGTCCGGTGTCCGCAATGGATGCGCACCATCAGATATCGCTTCGCGCGCTTCCCTTGCGTTTCAAGGCGTTCATTGTCGATGCTTGGTCGACTGTGCGGGAACAGGGCCCCGGCAACATCCAATTCTGGTTCATTGCGCTGGTGATCGGCATTGCGGCCGGCGGCGCTGCCGTTCTGTTCCGCCTTGGGATCAATTTCCTTCAGGAAACGCTGTATGGCACTGAAAATGTGCGCTTTTTGCATTCTTTTGCCGAAACGCTGCCTTGGTACTCCATCCTGCTAATCCCCGTCTTTGGGGGCCTTGTGGTGGGATTGATCCTAGATCGCTTTACCGCGGACGGCCGTGCCAAATCAGTGGCGGAGGTGATTGAAGGCGCCGCACTTCACGACGGACGGGTAGAAGCAAAGGAGGGTTTTGCCTCGGCATTGGCATCGATGATCACGCTTGGCACGGGCGGCTCGAGTGGGCGGGAGGGACCGGTAGTCCATCTCGCCGCTGTCCTGTCGTCGGTGGTGTCGAACAGGATGAAGGCCGACGGGATCACGGGCCGCGATCTTTTGGGCTGCGCGGTCGCTGCAGCGGTCTCGGCGTCATTTAATGCGCCGATTGCCGGGGCGCTTTTTGCATTGGAAGTGATCCTGCGCCATTTTGCTGTTCACGCATTCGCGCCCATAGCCATCGCGTCGGTCGCGGGGACAGTGATCAATAGAATGGTTTTTGGCGACCTCACTGAATTCTCTCTGATGGAAGAGGGCGCTTTGGCCTTCTATGTGGAATTGCCAGCTTTCCTGTTGCTGGGCATTCTATCCGGCGTGGTTGCCGTGGCCCTGATCCGTTCGGTGTTTCTGGTCGACGATCTGGGGACGCGGGCACAGGAGAAGGTAGGATTGCCACGCTTCCTTCGCCCTGCCGCAGCGGGTCTGTTGCTTGGGCTGATTGCGCTGGCCTACCCCCATATTATCGGCGTGGGCTACGAGACGACCAGCGCCGCACTGACCGGGAACCTTTTGTGGCACGAAGCAGTGGTCTTCTGCATCGTTAAAGTCGTCGCTGTGGCCATTACGATGGGCGGCCGCATGGGCGGTGGTATCTTTTCGCCGTCTCTGATGATCGGGGCATTGCTGGGGCTGGCCTTCGGACTGACGGCCACGTCGATCTTTCCCAACGTGTCGGGGTCCGAGACGCTGTATGCGCTGGCAGGCATGGGCGCAGTGGCCGCTGCCGTTCTGGGGGCACCGATTTCGACAACTCTGATCGTCTTCGAATTGACTGGAGATTGGCAGACCGGGCTCGCGGTGCTGGTGGCGGTGTCACTTTCGACCGCACTGACCTCGCGTCTGGTGGATCGATCCTTTTTCCTCAGCCAGCTTGAGCGGCGAAACATCCATCTTGCCGCCGGGCCGCAGGCGTATCTGTTGTGCATGTTCCGCGTGGCCAATGTGATGCGGAGGCCCGATCAACAGGATGCGCCGGACGATGATGCCCTATGGCGCGCCATCGAGGAGGGGGTCTGGGTCGACCCAAACGCGACGCTTGAGACGGCTTTGCCGCTGTTCGACAAGACGAAACATTCATTCCTGCCGGTTGTCACTTTGGGGGCCGAAGGCGAAGCGCCGCAAATCCACGGGGCACTGTTCCATGTGGACGCGCTGCGCGCCTATAATCGCGCGCTTGCAGCGACGGCGGCGGAAGAACACGGATAGCGAAACACCGCCCGACAGGGTTCGTTCACACTGACCCGCCGCGCGTCTTCAGATCTTTTCGACGGCGACGGTTTCAGTGGCGTAGAAAGCCAGGTGGTCCTTGATCGCGGCAACGCCGTCCTTCGGCGCCTCATAGGACCAGGCCGCATCCTTCAGAACTGTACTTTTCGTGACGATTGAAAAGTAGGACGCATCGCCCTTGTGGGGGCAATGCGTGCTGGTCTCGGAAGTGTCGAGAAGCTCCATCGCGATGTCGTTGCGCGGGAAATAGATGACAGCCGGGTAATCACCTTCGCTCAGCTCAAGCGCGTTCGCACTTTCGCCCAAAACGGCACCGCCTGCGCGAACACTCCAGGTTCCATCTGCGGGCCTGATCTTGATATGGTCTGCCATGCGTGTCTCTCCTCATCCCGGCTTGCGTCACATACCGGACGGACTGAATTGATCCTGCGATTGAAGAGGCCGCGTTGCCGCTTCAAGCCATGTGGATGCATCTTCGGAAATCCGGCCGGAAAGCCTGTCTCGCACGTCTGAGTGATACCGGTCAACCCATGCGGCTTCCCAAGGGGCCAGCATGTCCACCGCAATCAGACGGGTGTCCAGGGGCACAAAGGTCAGGGTCTCAAAATCATAGTGATCCCGATTGTCGCCCATGGCGGCTGCCTCTTGCACAACGATCAAATTCTCAAGTCGGATCCCAAAGGCACCTTCGCGATAGTAACCCGGTTCGTTTGACAGGATCATGCCGGGTTTCAAGGGCACCTCGGACATGCGCGAGAGCCTTTGCGGCCCTTCATGCACCGAAAGGTACGCCCCCACGCCATGGCCGGTTCCATGGTCATAATCCTGCCCGGCCCGCCAAAGCGACTGACGCGCCAGCGCATCCAGATCCCGGCCCGCGATGCCCTTTGGGAACCGTGCCAGCGAGATCGCAATCATGCCCTGTAGTACCCGCGTATAGCAGGCACACTGGTCCGAGGTCGGCGGGCCAATTGCGATTGTGCGGGTAATGTCGGTGGTCCCGTTCAGATACTGGCCACCGCTGTCGACCAGATAGAGTTCACCCGACTGGAGCGGACGGTTCGTGTCCTCGGTCACGCGGTAGTGGATGATGGCGCCATTGGGACCCGCACCCGAGATGGTGTCGAAGGAAATGTCCTGAAGCGCGTTTGCGACACGGCGCAGATCCTCTAGCTTTTGGGCGGCCGAAATTTCCGTCAGAGTGCCCTTTGGCGCCTCGCGGTCAAGCCAGGCCAGAAACTCGATCATGGCCACCGCATCGGTCATATGGGCATCGCGCATGCCCTGAAGCTCGGCCTCGTTCTTGCACGCTTTCGGAAGGCTGCAGGGGTCGTCGCCCCAGGCTACCTCGATCCCGGCGTCGTTCAACGTCTGGGAAACGGCGACAGGGGCGGTGCTGCGGTCGACCCGCACCCGTCCTTTAAGGGCACGCAAGCTGTCCTCGAACGCGTCCCAGGGCTGGATATCAAGTGCGTCATCGGGCGCGAGGGACGCGAATTTAGCCGGTTCGGAAAACAGGCTGACGCGACCGTCATTGGAGAGAATGGCAAACGCATGGACAACGGGATTGCGGGGAATGTCGCCGCCCCGAATGTTCAGCAACCAGCAAATGCTATCGGGCAGGGTGATCACGGCGGCCGATTGCCCGGCGTCGCTTAACACCTTTGCCAGACGGTTGCGCTTGTCGACGGAACGTTCACCGGCAAACTCGATTGGATGGGCTCGGGCTGCACCAATCGGTGGCGATGGCCGATCGGTCCAGATGGCGTCAATCAGGTTCTGGGTCGGGACCAGGCGCCGGGTGTTCCCAATGGCTTTTCGGATCGCCTCGACCTCGTCCTTGGTGTGCAGCCAAGGGTCGAAGCCGATGGTTGCACCCTCGGGCAGCTGCTGGGCAAGCCAGGGGCCAAGCTTGGTTTCTGGCCAATTCACAGGGGTGAACACATCGGCCACTTGCGCGCGCACTTGCACCCGGTATCGGCCATCTACGAATACCCCGGCACGATCGAACGTGACGGCGGCGAACCCGGCCGATCCGGTGAACCCCGTCAGCCAGGCCAGCCGTTCGTCCGATGGCGCGACATATTCGCCCTGAAAACGGTCCGCGCGCGGGACAAGGAAGGCCGCGACCCCGGCCTTGTCCATCGCGGTTCTGAGAGCGGCCAGGCGCGGCGGGCCTTGGTCGGGCGAAGTCGGAGCATCAAAGGTCTGGAACATGGGCAGAGGGAAGCGCAACGCGGAGGTGACTGCAAGCGCTCAATGCAGCCCATGGTAGTCTCTCGTGATGAAAACCCGGATTTCTCACGGCGGTATCCCGGTGTTACATTGACTTTCCCGATGAAACATCGGGAAAGACGCGATGTTTTATTGGCGCGGGCTTAGACGGCGCGCTTCAGGCGGGCCAGACGTTTGCGCTGCTGTGGATCGCTTTCGAACAGGGCGGCCAGTTGTTCGGTCATCGCACCCGCCAGCTGGTCGACATCCGTGATCGTCACCGCGCGATCATAATAGCGCGTGACGTCGTGACCGATGCCGATGGCCAGAAGTTCGACCGCTTTGCGCCGCTCGATCATAGCGATGACATCGCGCAGGTGCTTTTCAAGGAAATTCGCGGGGTTGACGGACAAGGTTGAATCGTCGACCGGCGCACCATCCGAAATCACCATCAGAATACGCCGCGCTTCACCGCGCCCCAGCATCCGGCGATGTGCCCATTCCAGCGCTTCACCATCGATGTTTTCCTTGAGCAGCCCCTCTTTCATCATCAGCCCAAGGTTCGGGCGGGCACGGCGCCACGGGGCATCGGCGGATTTATAGACGATGTGGCGCAGATCGTTCAGCCGCCCGGGCAATTGCGGGCGCCCATCCTGCAGCCATTTCTCGCGGCTGAGCCCACCTTTCCAGGCGCGTGTCGTGAAGCCCAGGATTTCGACCTTGACCGAGCAACGCTCGAGTGTGCGGGCAAGAACATCGGCACAAATCGCGGCGATCGAGATTGGGCGACCCCGCATCGACCCGGAATTGTCCAGAAGGAGCGTCACGACGGTATCGCGGAACTCCATATCTTTTTCCTGCTTATAGGCCAGCGGCACCGTGGGATTTGCCACGATCCGCGCAAGGCGCCCGGCGTCCAGTGTTCCTTCCTCGAGATCGAATTGCCATGTCCGGTTCTGTTGGGCCTGCAAGCGACGTTGCAACTTGTTGGCCAGGCGGCTGACGGCGCCTTTCAGCGGGTCAAGCTGTTGATCAAGATAGGCCCGCAGCCGTTCCAACTCTTCTGGCTCGGCCAGGTCCTCGGCCGAGATTTCCTCGTCGTTCTCGGCCGTATAAACGCTGTAGGTCGGGTCCGCTTCGCTCACCGGCAGGGGGGGGCCGGGTTCGATCTCGGCGTCGCCCATCGGCATTTCGGTTTCTTCGCCGCCTTCGGTCTCGGCCATCTCGTCCATGACAAGCTCGGCTTCGGCGTCGTCATCGGTCTGTTCCTCGGACGAATCTGCGGCCATGTCCGACTGTTCCTGTTGGTTGGCGCTTTCGTCTTCCGAATTGGGGTCTTGATCTTCGCTTGCGTCCTCGGCCGCTTCTGGGTCCTCGTCTCCGTCCAGATCATCCGGGTCATCGCCAAGCTGATCGCCATAGCCAAGGTCTGTTATGACCTGCCGCGCAAAACGGGCAAAGGCAGCCTGATCGTGCAGCATAGAGCCCAGGTCTTCCAGCGTCTCACCGGCCTGGTCTTCGATAAATCCGCGCCACAGATCAAGAAGGTTCGCCGCCCCGGAAGGAAGGTCGCGCCCGCTTGCAAGTTGCCGCACCATATAACCCGCTGCTACAGCCAATGGCGCCTCGGCGGCAGTTGTGATTTGATCATAGCCTTTGCGGCGCGCTTCGGTTTCGATGACGGCGTCGATATTGCCGGTCGTGCCTGGCATGGCGCGCGCGCCCATTGCCTCGCAGCGCGCCATCTCCATCGCCTCATAGATGTCGCGCGCCAACTGACCTTCGGGCACATAACGAGCGTGCGTCGCCTCATCGTGATGCTTGCGCCGCATCGCATAGCGATCGGCCGTGCCGCGCGCATTCAGAACTTCATCGCGTGTCATGCGCCGCGTGACTTGCGGCAGACGCATGCCATCGTTCGTCATGCCGGGCGGATCAAGGCTGAAGCTCACCGACAATTCCGTGTCATCCGCCAGCGTTTTTGTCGCTTCGGCAAGGGCCTTTTTGAAGGGATCGGCCGGGTTGTCGTTCGGTTTGCTCATGGGTTGGATAAAACAGCTATAGCGGCCAATCACAAGAACCTCGCCCGGGCTTTCATTGGCCGGAAAATACCTCGGGGGCACCGGACCTGTCCGGTGTGGGGGCAGAGCCCCCTGCCACGCTTCAGCTCAAAAGAAGCCCTGTGCAGCGCGCCAAATGCGTTTCAGCCCGTTGCAACGCCCATGCCGCATCCGAGGCATCGTGGTTGAAGGTGGATCGTGTCAACAATACGGCGTGTGCCTGTTTGGCTTCGATCCGCCACGCAAGGACTGTTCGGCCCTGATCAGGAGCCATGGTCGCTTCGACCAGCGCCAACATTGCCGCGCGTCGCGCCTTGGTGCGATCTGACGCAGGGTCGCTCATAAGCCATTGATGTTCCATCGTTGCCGAGAAACGGCCAGCGCAAGTGGCAAAGGTTCGGAGGGGGTCATTGGCCAAGGCGTCCGCGCCGAGTGGGGCGAGGCCGAGCATGCAAAGCAGGATTGTTTTCAAACCGCTCATAATTGCAGCGTAAACGGAAAATCTTGCATATCCGTGAAACAAATCGGGCAGTTTCACGACGCCGCGGTGCAGCGTGGTGTCGAAAAACGTCAGGCGCCGGCGCTTGCCGCGCACGCCCGGCCGGGCCCCGTTTCGAGTCCCGCACTTGCTTCAGATCGTGGTCCCGCTCAGGCGACTGCAACGCTGGCGGCGCTTTCTGGCAGTTCTTCATCGAAACAGCGCTGGTAGAATTCGGCGACGGTCTGGCGTTCAAGTTCGTCGCATTTGTTTAGGAAAGTCAGGCGGAACGCATAGCCGATATTGCGAAATATCTCGGCGTTCAGTGCCCAATTGATCACTGTCCGTGGGCTCATAACGGTCGATAGGTCGCCATTCATGAAGGCGGTTCGCGTCAGATCTGCAACAGTGACCATCTGGCTGATCTGTTTCCGGCCCGCTTCCGTGTTGTAGTGCGGCGCCTTCGACAAGACGATGGCCGCTTCTGCGTCATGGTTCAGATAGTTCAGCGTGCAGACCAGCGACCACCGGTCCATCTGCGCCTGGTTGATCTGCTGGGTTCCGTGGTACAGCCCTGTCGTGTCGCCCAGGCCAACCGTGTTGGCCGTCGCGAACAGACGGAAATAGGGGTGTGGGGTGATGACCTCGTTCTGGTCAAGCAGGGTAAGCTTCCCGTCCGTTTCCAGCACCCTCTGGATTACGAACATCACGTCAGCGCGGCCCGCATCGTATTCATCGAAGACAATTGCGGTCGGGTTCCGCAGCGCCCAGGGCAGGATGCCTTCCTGAAACACCGTAACCTGTTGGCCATTTTCCAGCTTGATCGCGTCTTTGCCGATCAGGTCGATCCGCGAGATGTGGCTGTCGAGGTTCACGCGGACACAGGGCCAGTTCAACCGGGCTGCGACCTGTTCGATATGCGTCGATTTCCCGGTGCCGTGATACCCTTGGATGATAACACGGCGATTGTACTGAAAGCCCGCAAGGATCGCGATCGTCGTTTCCGGGTCGAACTTATAGGTCGTATCGACCTCGGGCACGCGGTGCGAGCGCTCGGCAAAGCCTTTGACCTTCATCTCGGAATCAATGCCAAAAACGTCGCGCAGGTCGATATCTTCGGTAGGTTTACCCAATTCTTCCGTCATACGTAATACCTCGTTTCGGTCAGCCCAATCGACCGCGGTTCCAACTGCCCCATTTGGGGCGGGCGTGCAAGACGTCCACCCCCAAGCGTTTACCGAATGTTTGCGCGAATCCGCGAGAAGGCTGGTGCGCGACGGGACGAATGGGATTGGTAACGAGTTGACCTGTAATGATGCAGCGCCTCGCCCGGTTCGGGCGAGGCGTCATCGCTTGATTTTTCGTTTGCTTGTCGGCCGGTAGAAAGGTCGTCAGTCGGGCAAAGGGGCCGGGCTTTGTGGACACAGGCAACCGGTGTCGCCAAGCGCAATGATATCACCAGCTTGCACGTTGTCTTTGAAGGCATTTGCCACCAACGCAAGCGGCAATGAGATGCCGTCTTCCCACATCGTTGGATCAAGCACCGTCAGATGTGTCCGGATCACATAGTCCCGAAGCGGTGCGGCCATATCCGCAAGGCGCGCGCCATCTTTTGTCACTTCGGTGAAAACCGGCGTAGCGCTTGCCATCTCGTTCAATTCACGCAGCCAAAAATTCACCACAGGCGGTTCGGACCGCCGCGCCAGCAAGTCATGAACCCCTTCCTCAAACAGCTCGAGGTCCATGTGTTCGAAAACCTCGGGTTCACCATCGGACAGCTGGATCAGATACAGGGCATAGGCCGCCATGCCCCAACGCTCGGATGTCTCACCCGCCAGTCGCCGTGCGTCGACTAGGATTTTTTCATAGCTGCCCCCCCATCGCGGCAAGCAGTGAAAGGCGTGGCACATGAACATATGCGAGCTCATTGGGTCAAGCGTCCGCCAAAGGTCGAACGCGGCATCCAACCTGCTGGACGCGCCTTCTATGGCAAGAAGCTTGTGCTTAGCCATGGCAAGGGCGGGGGATCGTAAGGCTTCGGCATCGAATTCAGACAGAATCTCGGCGGCGCGGCCATAATGTTCGCCAACCTTTTCCCATTGTGCGTCCGTGATCTCATGGACAAAGCCAGAGCCTCGAAAAGCCCAGCCCGCCTGTAGGTGCCGCAGCGCTGTCAAGGCAGCCAACCCGGGATGGCCGGGTTTTTTGCCAAGCGCCTCTTCAAACGGGATGACAGTCTTGTCGAGGGACTTGGGCGGGTCCAACTCACCCGTCTCGATCATCTGCAGGGTCGGATTGAAAAGCGCGGCCTCAATCAAAGTCTGATAGCCGCGCAGGCCGCCCCGCGTCTCGTCAATGTCCTGTTCTTCTGCGATCAGCCAATCTGCGATCCCAGCGATGTCGCCGTCGTCCATCATCCGGACTGCACGCCCCTTGATCATATCATTGGCATCATCAAGAGCGTGGTCGACTGGCAGTTTGATCTGGTTTTGGACAGATTTCGTCACCCAGCGAATCTCATTCGGAGCCCGAAACACCGCAATCGTTAGTCGAATGATCAGATATGGCAGCATGATCAGGCGGATGAGGGGAAAAACAAATGTCTGCACGAAAACAGTTGGCGCGGAATATGTGCTTTGCGACATCGGATGCCCTTCTGGAAATTGGCTCGCGAAAAAGTGTTACACGTGCCGCATTTTTATCAGGATTTTGGTCATCAATTGGGCGCGATAGTGGCTGTGCCATGCGGGGCGCGGGTAACAGTTGTCGGTATTGTGATTTCGGCGTGCGAAGCGGTGAGATTACATAGAGCGCGGGGAAGAGAAGGATTGAGTACCGATGAATAGACGGAGTTTTGTGGGAATGGCTGCTGCAGGGGCCGCGGCAAGCGTCATTCCATCCCATGTTCTAGCCGCCTTTGAAATCACGCGCACTGACGCCGAATGGCGTGCGATGTTGACACGTGCCGAGTACAAGGTGATGCGGCGCGAAGGGACAGAACGCGCGTTTTCAAGCCCGCTTGACAAGAATTGGGCCGCAGGCGCGTATGAATGCAAGGGATGCGGATTGCCCGTCTATTCGTCCGAGCACAAGTTTGACAGCGGAACTGGGTGGCCTTCGTTCTGGCAGTCGCTTTCAGGCGCCGTGGGAACAAAGCCCGATCGCAAGCTTCTGCGTGTGCGGACCGAAGTGCACTGTCGTCGCTGCGGCAGTCACTTGGGTCACATCTTCGATGATGGACCGCAACCCACCGGAAAGCGCCACTGTCTGAATGGCATCAGCCTTGTTTTTAAGGCCGCATAAAGCTGTTCGGGAAAAGGGTTCATTAAGTTTGGAACGCGCCGCGACCCAAAAGCTGCGGTACCTCTGCACAAGCGCTCCTCAAAACCCTCAAAGCAACTGCAGACTGATGGTACATAAGAGTAGGTAATTACTCTCACATCGCTCTGATCCACCCTTCGGAGCACGCTCGTACGCGCCTTCGGCATCCCCTGCCGAAGGCGTTTTCGATTCACGACACGCGTTAGGTCTGGAAGTTACGGCTTTCCTTGATCTGGTCCCAAGCCCAAACAACTTCTGCCAGTTGTTCTTCGTGCCCCCGGTCCCCGCCATTCATGTCAGGATGAAGAACCTTAATCAACGCTTTGTAAGATTTGCGAATTTCCGCTTTAGTCCAATGATCCTTGGCTTCCAGAATATCCAGTGCCCGGCGTTCCGTCGGCGGCAATTTCCGCGTGCCCGTGATCGACTTGCCCGGGTTTCGTGTGGCGTTGGTGCCAAGAATTTGATGCGGATCGTCGATCCCCAGGCGGGACCATGCTTTGGCTTCCTCGCCCTTTTTGCCGAAAGGCTTCGTCTCGCGTTCCCACACCCGATCCTTGTCCATCTGTTCGCTCAGTTCTTCTTCGGTCTGACCCTGGAAGAAGTTCCACTTCAGATTGTACTCGCGGACATGGTCTTTGCAGAACCAATAGAACTCATCCAGATCGTCGGGTGACTTGGGCGCGCGGTATTGGCCGGTTTCGGTGCAGCCGGGATGATCGCATTTGCGTGTGGATGTCTCAAAGGCTCCTGACATGCCCCGCCGTGTGCGCTGACGCTTCTTCTTGTCCGACGACACACTCAAATCGAAACCAAACGGATCTTCTGTCATCTGCAACCTGCCTTTCCGACTCGGACGGAAGAGTTTACCGTGCTGAGGGTGAGATTGAAGGGGTGTCGTGAGAAAAATGCAGGTCGAAGATGAAATCCGTGCAAAGCTGGAGCAGGCCTTTCAGCCAAGCGCAATCGATGTGCTGGATGAAAGCGAACAACACCGTGGACATGCCGGATATCAGGAGGGCGGGCAAAGTCATTTTCGCGTGTCCATCACGGCGCCAGCCTTTGGAGACATGACCCGCGTTGCTCGCCACCGAGCCGTGCACGAAGCCCTTGGGAAAGACCTTATCGGGCGCATTCACGCCCTGGCACTTGAAATCAGTCCTTGACCTGATCGCCGCGTCAGTCGTCGACAGCGCGAATGCTTGGTGCGGTACCGGTATCTGGCGGCACCGATGTCAGGCGCGGGCGTTCCAGTTCGGGCTCTGGCTCTGCCGCGACACTAGGTTCGCGGCGCGGGGCGGGCTGGGCTTCGGCCTGGTCAATCGCGTGAAGTGGACGGGATGTGGTCCGGTCCAGGGGCAGGGCGGTCGCTTCAAGCTTTCTGAAGATCAGAATGTTCTGATAGGTCTGCTGTGTCCCGGTCAGGCCCTTCCGCTCGGTGCAGGGCAGTGTTTCGGCCCGAACATATTCCCAACCCTCTTCGGCCATTTCGTTCAGCGTGTCCGTCAGCGACAGCGCAAAGCGATCTTCTGTAGTTTTCACGCCTTTCGCCTTGGTGCCCGCCGTCGGGGCTGGCACGGCTTTGTATTCGAATTTTCTCATGGGCGCCTCCTGCTCGTGCAGAACAATAACAGTTCGCTCTAGCAACCAAAAGAGGTGCCGCAGCCCGTCTGCGGATTGCCGCGAGTCTGAGACTTTACCAAATTCCAATGTCTTGATGCTAGCGAGAATCCGCACATTACCAAATGGCGGCCTTCGGATGAAAGACTTCCCGTTTCAACCACAGTTAAAAGCGATATTTGGGTCGACCTATACAATTTTCTTCGCGTCAGCGGTGATCTCGTGGCCGATCATGGCAGAACTGGAAGCGTTCGAGGCGTTCTATGAATTCTCCCGCGCGCACGAGGATTGGGATATCGATGAATTTGCGCTGCTGGGACTCAATCTGATTATCGCGCTGTTGTTGTCGGTGTGGCACAAGTCGCGAACCCTCAAGCGGTTGTCGATCGAGAACGAACAGGAACGCGAACGGGCCGACCGAAACGCAAGCCATGATGCCCTGACCGGCCTATTCAATCGCCGGGCGCTTACGGAACACCTTACGGCGATCCACGAAACGCTGACCGACGCATCGCCGGCATGCCTTGCAATGATCGATCTGGACAGGTTCAAACCCGTCAACGATTTGCGGGGTCATGCGGTCGGCGATTCAGTGTTGTCCAGTTTTTCTGAACGCTTGCAAGCTGCCATCGGTTCAAGTGGCAAAGTCGGGCGCATCGGCGGTGATGAATTCGCAGTGGTCTACGATCACACTCTGTCGACGTCCGAGGTTGAGCGGACAGCGCGCCGCGTTGTCCATTTGATGAGCGAGCCCTTCAGGTTTGACGCATATGAGGTGAGCATCAGTTGCAGTATCGGTTTGGTGGTCTGGACGTCCGACCTTACGGTTCTGGAAGCCATGCGTCGCGCAGATGCTGCCCTGTACAAGGCGAAGTCCGAAGGTCGTGCACAGTTTGCGTGGTATGACGCCGAACTGGACAAAAAGTCGTCCGAGCGTGCGTCCCTTGAGGCTGATTTGCGCCAGGCCATCCTTGACGAACAGATTGTGCCCTGGTTTCAGCCGATTGTTGATATCGAAACGCGAGAGCTTTCGGGGTTTGAGGTTCTGGCGCGTTGGAATCACCCCGCTTTGGGAGTGATCCCGCCAATTGAGTTCATCGAGATTGCAGAGGATTGCGGCCTGATTGACGCCATGGGCCAAAGCCTTTTAATTCAAGCCTGCCAAACCGCCCGGGACTGGCCGGAAACACTTTTAATTTCTGTCAATGTCTCGCCGATGCAGTTCGCCCAGGACCAATTTGTCGAGGGCATACGTGCGGTCCTGGCCGAATGCGACTTTGACCCGCAGCGATTGATGCTTGAGGTCACAGAAAGCTCGGTGTTTGTCGATTTCGAAGCCGCTGGCCAGAAGCTAAATGACCTAAAAGAGCTGGGCGTGGCCGTTGCTCTGGATGACTTCGGCACCGGGTATTCCAGTCTGGCGACCCTCAGAAATCTTCCATTCGACCGCGTCAAAATTGATCGAAGCTTTATATCCAGTATCGAAGCGCAACCGAAGAACCAAAAAATCGTTTCGGTCATCATGGAACTTGCGCATGGTCTTGGGCTGGACGTGACGGTTGAAGGGATCGAAACGCGCAAGGAACTTGAATACCTTGAAACGCGGTCGGACGCCCATGCACAAGGATACCTTTTCGCCGAGCCGTTGCCGCTGGCCGACATCCAATGGCGCTTGGAAACCGCCTGGGCCGGTGGGCTGATCGACTTGGATGAAAACACAAGTGCGGACGACGAGGACGCCAAGACCGGGTAACCATCACCCCCCACAATGCCGGCGCCGGTTGACTAAAGCCCAAGCTTTGCCGAAACCATCTCGTTCACCGCCTTCGGATTGGCTTTGCCACCCGTCGCTTTCATGACCTGACCCACGAACCAACCGGCCAGTTTCGGATTGTCGCGCGCCTTTTCGACCTGGGCCGGGTTGGCGGCAATGATCTCGTCAACGGCCGCTTCGATGGCGCCCGTATCGGTCACCTGCTTCATGCCCCGGGCTTCGACGATCTCGGCCGGGTCGCCGCCCTCGGTCCAGACGACCTCAAACAGATCCTTGGCGATCTTGCCCGAGATATCGCCTTTTGTGATCAGCTCAATGATCCCTCCAAGCTGCGTCGCCGACACCGGGCTCTCTTCGATTTCAAGGTCGGCCTTCTTCAGCCGCCCGAACAGCTCGTTGATGACCCAGTTCGCCGTCAGTTTGCCATCGCGGCCGGCAGCCACTGCTTCGAAATATGCGGCGTTCTCCACGTCGGCCGTCAGCACATCGGCGTCATATTCCGTCATGCCATAATCCGAGACAAACCGCGCCTTTTTGGCGTCCGGCAACTCTGGCAAGTCGGCTGCGATGTCATCGACCCAGCCTTGTTCAATCTCCAGCGGCAACAGATCCGGGCACGGGAAGTAGCGATAATCATGTGCCTCTTCTTTCGAGCGCATCGACCGCGTTTCCCCCTTGTCAGGATCATAGAGGCGCGTCTCCTGATCAATGCTGCCCCCATCTTCCAGAATCGCGATCTGACGCTTGGCTTCATATTCAATGGCTTGCTGGATGAAGCGCATCGAGTTCATGTTCTTGATCTCGCAGCGGGTGCCAAGATGCGAAAAATCCTGCGTTTCCTGGTATTTCTCGTAATCCCCGGGTCGGCAGACCGACACGTTCACATCCGCCCGAAGGTTGCCGTTCTGCATATTGCCATCGCAGGTACCCAGATAGCGCATGATCTGGCGCAATTTGACGACGTAAGCCGCCGCCTCTTCGGGCCCGCGAATGTCTGGGCGCGAGACAATCTCCATCAGCGCCACACCCGTACGGTTCAAGTCGACGAAGGAAAAATGCGGATCCATGTCATGGATCGACTTACCGGCATCCTGTTCAAGGTGAATGCGCTCGATCCGAACAAGACGCGCAACCCCCGGCCCCATGTCGACCAGCACTTCGCCTTCGCCGACAATCGGGTGGTACAGCTGACTGATCTGATAGCCCTGCGGAAGGTCCGGGTAAAAATAGTTCTTTCGGTCAAATGCGCTGGTCAGGTTGATCTCGGCTTTAAGGCCGAGGCCGGTGCGAACGGCCTGCGCGATACAAAACTCGTTGATGACCGGCAGCATGCCGGGCATCGCGGCGTCCACAAAGGCGACATTCGCGTTTGGCTCGGCGCCAAACTGTGTAGATGCGCCGGAAAACAGCTTAGCCTTCGAGGCCACCTGTGCATGAACTTCCAACCCGATGACCAATTCCCAATCGCCCGTCGCACCCGCAATAACTTTGGGGCTTGGTGTCTCGTATGTCAGGTCCAGCATGTCCGCACTCCGTTGAGATGGCCGGTGTCGCGTTGTTCTAAGGAGGGAACCCGCGCGCTTCAAGGGAAAGCGACGGGGTTGGCAGGGCCCTCCGGCTCTGGCACAAAGACAAGGGGGCTCGCAACTTGGAATTCGACCGCGCATGCTCAAAGCCCTTCTGTCCGCCGTTGTCCTCTCTATCCCCTTGATTGGCGCCACCGCAGCGCAATCCGAGCCCGCGATGATGGCGGCCGAACGGTTGCGCCCCAACCCGCGCGACAATGCGCTGCCGCGTGCGCGGTGGGAACATCGCGCGGACGGGCCGCTTTGGACCAGGGTCGTTCTGTCGGCAGTACAGACCCACGGGGCTGATCTTTTGTCCGTCGTCCCTAAGGACGTGACCGACTGGTGCCCAGCCTATCCGGAAAACGAGGCCGCCGCGCGCGCAGCATTCTGGGCCGGTTTTGTATCAACACTGGCCCGGTACGAAAGCACGTGGAACCCGCGGGCAGTCGGCGGCAACGGGCGGTGGTTCGGTCTGATGCAAATCTATCCACCCACAGCCGAATTTCGCGACTGCCGGGTTCAAACGGGCAACGGCTTGAAACGCGGGTCCGACAATCTGAACTGCGCAATCCGGATCATGAACATCACGGTGCCGCGGGACAATGCGATCTCGACCAAGGACACGCGCTGGCGTGGCGTGGCCGCGGATTGGGGTCCGATCCGCAACGATTGGATGCGCCGCGACATGCAAAATTATACCAAGCGGCAGGTCTATTGTCGGCGGTTAGAAGATGTGCGGCCGCCGGCGCGGCCATAATTGCGGTTAGTCTCGGGACATCAGGCGCTGCGCAGCCGGGCGGGGCGTTTGCCTTCGGCCCAGGCAGCTACGGCGGCGCCAAAAGCTTTGAACAGCGAGCGTGACACAGGGTCTTCATCGGCCTTGTATTCGGGGTGCCATTGAACCCCCAGGGCAAAGCCGGGCGCGCCATCGACATAGATTGCTTCTTCTGTGCCATCCGGAGCGCGACCATCCACGACGATGCGGTCGCCGGTTTCCTTGATCCCCTGTCCATGCAGTGTGTTGGTCAACACGACCGACTGTCCAAGAATGCGATGGAACACACCGCCCTCGGTCAGTTGAACATCGTGTCGAAGGGCGAATTTTTCTTCCAAAGTGCCGTCAGGTGGCATTCTGTGGTTCATCCGGCCGGGCAGGTCGCGAATTTCAGGATAAAGCGATCCGCCCATCGCGACGTTCAACTCTTGAAAACCGCGGCAAATAGCCAGGATCGGTTGGCCCTCGGCCACGCAATCGCGGATCAGCGGAAGTGTCAGGGTGTCTCGCGCGCGGTCAAAGGCGCCGTGCGCTTCGGTTTCCGCCTCGCCGTATTCTTCGGGATGCACGTTCGGACGCGCGCCAGTGAAAAGAAAACCGTCACAGGTCGCGCGTAGTGTATCAATATCCGACAAGCCGGGGTCGGCCGGCACAACCAACGGAAGCGCGCCACACACATGGGCAACAGCGCGGATATTCATCATTCCGGCGGCCTGAACCGGGTATTCTTCGTTCAAAAGCGCAGCGTTTCCAATGATCCCAACCACGGGCATGGCACATGATCCCTATTCAACACGCGTAAACCTAACGTTTCATCTGGAAGACGCCAGCAACAATTTTGCACAGCACTGTCGCATTGAAGGATGCGCTGCTTCGTCGACTGCGTTCTAGGCGTCGCCGGTCAGGCCTGCGGCTTCGATCCCCGTTAAAGCGGCTTCGGCGTCATTGTCCGATGTGTCGCCCGTCACACCGACGGCACCAATGATCCGGTCGCGACTGTCCTTGACCAGAACACCGCCTGGCACTGGCACCACTTGGCCGCCGAAAGCACCGTTCAGCGCGGTAACGAAATAGGCCTGATCCTCGGCCCGTTGCATCAGTGCCGAGCCGGTCATGCCGGTCATGATAACGCCGTAGGCCTTGCCGCGCGCAATCTCGAACCGTCCCGGGCTTGCGCCGTCCTCGCGTTCGAACGCCTTGAGGTGACCGCCGGTGTCAAGGACGACGACTGACAACGGCTTCAGTTCCATCTCGCGCCCTTTTTTGAGGATGGCGCGGACGATCGATCGGGCTTTGGACAGGGAAATCTCGGGCATGGCCGCAGGCTCCTTAGGATGTGGCTTTCAATTCAAGGCGTCGTGCATGCAGCACCGGTTCGGTGTATCCCGACGGTTGTTCGCGCCCCTTGAATACAAGGTCGCGGGCCGCCTGAAACGCGATGCCGTCAAAACTCGGCGCCATAGGCCGATAGCCCGGGTCGCCCGCGTTTTGCGCGTCGACCTTTGCCGCCATGCGTTTCATGGCGTCCATCACCTGTTCTTCAGTGACAATGCCGTGGTGCAACCAGTTGGCAAGCGCCTGGGACGAGATCCGGCAGGTGGCGCGATCTTCCATAAGCCCCACATCGTTAATGTCGGGCACTTTCGAACAGCCGACCCCTTGGTCGATCCACCGCACGACATAGCCAAGGATGCCTTGGGCGTTGTTCTCGATCTCGGACGCGATGTCCGCTTCGGACCAGTTCCGTCCGCCGTCCAGCGGCACGCTCAACAGCGCATCAAGGCTTGCGCGCGGACCGCCCGCGGCAATCTCGGCTTGGCGTTTGGCGACGTTGACCTTGTGATAGTGAATCGCGTGGAGCGTGGCAGCGGTGGGCGAGGGCACCCAGGCGCAATTGGCGCCCGCGTCCGGATGTCCGATCTTCTGCTCCAGCATCTCGGCCATGCGGTCCGGCATCGCCCACATACCCTTGCCGATTTGCGCCTTGCCCGCCAATCCGCAGGCCAGCCCGACATCGACGTTGATATCCTCGTAAGCTGCGATCCACTCCGACCCCTTCATCTCGCCTTTGCGGATCATCGGGCCGGCTTCCATGCTTGTGTGGATTTCATCGCCCGTGCGATCCAGGAAGCCGGTGTTGATGAACGCCACGCGATGTTTTGCGGCGCGGATGCATTCCTTTAGGTTGAC
>JBCCCA010000013.1:0-29420 GCA_039033735.1 Pseudomonadota bacterium | reverse complement strand
GTTGCATCAAGGGTTGCAAACACAGGCTAGTCGGGTTCTACCGCCTCAGCCGCCTCAGCCGCCTCAGCCGCCTCAGCCGCCTCAGCCGCCTCAGCCGCCTCAGCCGCCTCAGCCGCCTCAGCCGCCTCAACTTGGTCAACGGAGTGTCCCGGCGACGCTTGTTCGACCAGTGTGTCCGACACGGCTCCTGTCTGCGGGGCTACTGCGGTGCTCGATGGACGCATCGGCAGGACGTTCCAAACCAATACGGCAATGCCCACTGTCAACAACAACGCAAGCGCGAAGACGGCCATTGTGCTGATGGGGGCCCGCGATTTGCGAAGGCGAATTGATCCGCCGGGCGGTGTTAGGCTTGCGGCATGGCTAGAAACCGAAGCCGCGGCAATATCGGTCCTGATACGTGGGGGGGCATTCGGGGCCGAGATAGGGATGCCCGGATCAAGTGGCATGCGCGGCGCCTTGACCTGCACGACTGGTGTCGTCTCTTCGACTTCCAGCACCGGATGTTTTTCGTCGGTGGACGCTGTCGGAGTACCGCTTGGCGTCGGGGTAAATCGCGCCTTTGCCGTGGCGGCCGCAGATGTGGCAGCGATCGCAGCATCTGGTGGACGTGACGGGACCCGTGCGGTCGTGAAGGCAACAGGCACGTCGGTGTCAGGCGTCGGGTCATATAAGTCTGGGCCGTCGAAGGCGGGAAGCCTTGGGAAGTCATCCCCGCTGAACAACGTCGAATACCCAGCAATCTTCAGGTTGCGGACTTCGGCGAAAGCGGCGGCTTCGTCCAACGTGTCGCGGGCAATCGCCGCGACGCACACGTCATCCGTTTCCGAGACTTCCCAATCGATGGACAGTTCGTCCAAACCATAGGGCGTGCGGCCTTCCATTGCGCGCTCGATCTGCGTGCGGGGATCGATGCTCGCGTCCAGCGTCACGCGCAGATAGAGAATCTGTTCGCGCGGTAGGAAAAGCATGACCGGACCACCGCCGGCAACCGGTTCAATCAATAGTTCAAGCCGTTGCTCGATGTCTGGACTGTCGATCTTTTCCAGCGCCTGCTCGACCCATTGATCACCGTCCCGGCGCATCAGCCGGACCGCGCTCATATCAAGATCAAGACCCCATCGCGTTTCCATACACAATCACTAGCATGGTCGGATTCAGCCGTCACGGGAAACACGCTAGATATTTGTACCCAATTCGCCGAATTTGAGTAAGATTCTCGTGCGTGTTCGAAAGGACTTCTTGGATGATGCGGTTTGCTCTGCCCTTGGTTGTAATTCTGCCCTGTGCCGCGATGGCGGACGATCACCTGCCGGAAATTGTCGTTGCGGCAACCGGGACGGTGTCCGCGGCACCGGATATGGCGACAGTTACCGTTGGCGTGTCCCACGAGGCGCCAACAGCGGCCGAGGCGATGGCAGCCTTGGCTGCAACGTCGGCCGCCGTTCTGGAAGAAGTTAAATCTCTGGGGATCGAAGAACGCGATGTTCAGACATCAAGCCTAAACCTCAACCCTGTTTGGGATCAGGGCAACACTCGAACACCGAGTGTCCGGGGGTATACGGCGTCTGGCATGTTGTCCGTTCGGGTGCGTGACCTCGACAGTCTTGGCGCCTTGCTTGACGATGTTACAAACGAAGGTGCCAACCGACTGAACGGTCTGATATTCGGGATCAGTGACCGCGATCCGCTAGAGGACCAGGCGAGGCGTGATGCGGTTCTGCGCGCCAAGGCAAAGGCCGAAACGCTGGCCGCCGCCGCAGGCGTCCGCCTTGGGCCCGTCCAACGAATAACCGAGGGTACCCAAAGCGCCACGCCGACGCCAATGATGCGGGGTGCCATGATGGAAGCTGCATCCATGCCGATCGCCTCGGGTGAGTTGGAAGTGCGCGTCAGCGTAACGGTCACGTTCGCGATCGCCGAGTGATCAGGCGGCCATTTGAAGCCCATCGATTTGTTCTATCGCCGAGGAAAGGCTGGCGTCCGCATCAAGCATCATGCGGTCCGCTGTGATAAAGATCACATCCGTGATGCCGATGAACCCAAGGACGTGCCTTAAATATCCTGTCGCAAAATCCAGACTTGAACCGGCTTCGGTCCCGCCTGATGCGACGGTCACGATGGCCCGCTTGCCCTCAAGCAAACCGACCGGCCCGGTTTCGCTGTATCGAAAGGTTTCGCGGGCGCGGGCCACAAGATCGATCCACGCTTTCAATGCGCCTGGAACGCCGAAATTATAAATCGGAAGGCCGATCAAAACGATGTCTGCGGCCTTGAGTTCGTCAACCAGATTATCTGAGACGGCAAGGATTTCTTTTTGCGCACCGGTCCGCTCGGCGGGGTCCGTAAAGTTCGCGCCAATCCACTCTTCCGTCAAAAGGGGCAGGGGCTCTGCCAAATCGCGGATTGTGACCGTGATGGCATTTTGGTCTGACGCCCTGGCGACAATCTTGTCGTTCAGGTCGCGCGTGATCGAGCCCGTGCGGCGGGCCGAGGCATCGATGCGCAGAATATTGATTGGCATTCTGGGGTCTCCTTTGCGGTTCGATGCGCCAAGACCTAGGGGGTTGCCAGGCGTTTCGGTATTCCAAGAATGGAAACGGCGCCTGTGCAAATTTGCGTGAACTCTATTTTCATCGCTTGAGATATGTTTCTGAACGCACCAAGATCACGCCACAAAAAATAGGGAGATCGCAATGTCGATCAGCACTTGGGACGAAATTCGCACGGCTTATCATGTGGCCCGCGCAGGCACTGTCAGCGGCGCGGCGGATGCCCTTGGCGTGCACCATGCAACGGTAATCCGCCATATCGACTCCCTGGAAGATCGGTTGGGCGTAAAGCTTTTCCAACGCCACCCGCGGGGCTACAGTTCAACGGAAGCCGGGCAGGACCTTCTACAGGTCGCGCAAGCGACAGATGATCAATTTGCCCAGCTTGTCAGCCGCATCCGCGGGCGCGGCGATGAAGTGTCGGGCGAGCTTGTAGTGACATCGCTGGCATTCGTCTCGCCCCGCCTGACGCCGACACTCACGCGTTTTCAGGAACGATATCCGGATGTCACCGTGCGTTTTCTGACAGGTGAGGAGGTGTTGCGCCTTGAATACGGGGAAGCTCACGTGGCTTTGCGGGCGGGCGCAAAGCCAGACAACCCGGATAATGTAGTGCAACCGTTTGTTCCGCTGAACATTTCGTTCTTCGCGTCCAAGGACTACATCGCCCAGCATGGGCGCCCTAATTCAATCACGGAACTTGTGGGGCACCGTTTTGTCAGCCTGGACGATTTCAACTCGCGTGCCCCGGTCATGCGCTGGCTGGTCGAGCGTGTGCCCGGCAAGGACTTCGTGTTTCGCGCCTCGGACAATCGCGTCATCCGGGATGCCATCCTGGAAGGCGTGGGTATTGGCGCTTTGACCTGTTGGGAAGCTGAACGGCATCCAAATCTTGTGCAGTTGTTCGATCCACAACCGGAATGGTCGGCGCCTTTGTGGCTTGTGACCCACGTCGATCTGCACCGCACGACAAAGGTGCAGGCCTTCCTGTCTTTCCTCAAGGAAGAAGCAAAGTCCTGGTAGGACGGTTAATCGCCACTGGGCGGGTCGGGCAGCTCGGTTGCTAAAAAAGTTTCGAACGCGTCAAGGTCGACGGGTTCGAACTGCCCAAATCCTTGCATCCAAATGCTGGCCGCTTTCATGGCGCCAGGTTCAAGCTTGCACCAAATGACCCGTCCGCGTCGTTCCTGACTGATAAGCCCCGCCCGGCTAAGTATGCCAAGATGCTTGGAAATCGCGGCCAGTGACATCTCGAACGGTGCGGCCACGTCTGTGACGGCCATGTCGTCTTCCAGCAGCATCGTCAGGATGCGGCGTCTGGTTGGATCGGCCAGAGCCGCAAATACAGTGTCCAGAGGAATCTCGCGTTTCACGCCGTTTCGCCTAAGCGACGAAGGGTGGAAGCGTCAAGCCTGGTTTGATTTTTTGCCAAGCGGTCTAAGTGGCTTACTCGGGGCAGTGCCCGCCCCACAGGGAATAACAGGAAAAAACGTGGAAAAAGAAAAGGCAGTGAATGTACTGGGCGAACGCCTGGTACCTTGTTCATTCAACCCCGTTACCGGCTTCTTTCGGGACGGTGCCTGCAACACTTGCGCTGAAGACGAAGGCAACCACACGGTTTGCGCAATCATGACGGCCGAGTTTTTGGCCTTTTCCAAGTATCTTGGCAATGATCTCTCCACGCCGCGACCGGAGTACCTGTTTCAGGGGCTGAAACCAGGAGATTGCTGGTGTCTGTGCGCGGGTCGCTTCCTGCAAGCCGCGGAGGAAGGGGCTGCGCCGAAAATCAAGCTTGCCTCGACGCATCGCAAAGCGCTGGAGATCGTACCGCTGGAAGTTCTGATGGATTATGCCGTTGAGGACGAAGAAGGCTGAGGGGCAACATCCACGACCAGCTCGTCGATAAACAAGCTCAGCAGCTGGGCCCGTCCGGTCACGCCAGCCTTTCTGTAAATCGCATTTGATTGGGCTTTCACGGTTCCTTCGCTGACACCGCGAAGCCCTGCGATATCCTGAAGGGAAAAACCCTTGATGGCGAAGAGGGCAACGTCCCGTTCGGCCGGTGTCAGGTCCCACGCAGTGAAACGGGCCTCCAGGATGTCGCGAAAGGCGCTTCGTGCTTCCCGCAAGGCGGTTTCCGCCGCATCGGTTCGTCTGCGTGCCTGACGCACCGCGAACGCGCCAACGAAGCTGCCAATCACCAAACCAAGTGCCGCTGCCACTTCGATCAGCTCATGCAGTGTCCAGTCCAAAGGGCCAATCGGCAGGCCAAGAACGGAAATCGCAATCTCTCCGATAAAGAAGAGGGCACAGAGGACCTGAAGCCCAACAAAAATGACCAGGACGGTACGGTTCCTCATGCGGTTGTCAGCCTCAGGCGTGCGATGGGTCGGGACTAATCGTCGTCATCATCATCGTGATCATCGTCGTCGCTGTCATCATCGTCATCGTCATCGTCATCTTCTTCTTCAATGCTGTCGCCGTCTTCCTTCCCGCTATCCTCTTCGTCCGGAGCCGATGCACGAGCATCGGATGAACGCCCGTCAGCGTTCCCGATGACGGCCACATAGTCGCGCAAAACCACGCCGGTTGCCGGGTTGACGACAACCTCGCGCCGGCTGCCTTCTTTGTTCGCCACAAATCGCATGCGTCCAAGGAACGTGCGCCCCACGCGGATATCATTGTACCCGTCTTCGCGCAGCTCACGGACGACGCGCTCTTTGACGGCCTCGTTCGCATGCACCGTTATCGGCGCAACGCACAGCATAAAGACCAGTAACAGGCGTTTCATCACAATCTCCGGGGGTGGGTGCCAAGATTGGCACCCACCCGAATTCTCACAAGCGCACTGCGCCGCTGACAAGTTTAGTCATCATCATCATCGTCGCTGTCATCATCATCATCATCATCGTCGCTGTCATCATCATCATCATCATCATCGTCGTCATCGTCGTCGTCGTCGGCATCGAGGAAATCCTCATCCTCCTGATCGATTTCAACGCCGCGAAGCGTGAGCTCGTCATCATCGGCACGTTCGGTGTCCTGCGCGATGATTTCCCCTGTCGCATTGTCATATATGACTTCTACCTTTCGTCCATCGGCCATAACTGCCTCGACCTTGGTTTGCGTCGGCGCTTTGGTGATCTCGACAAAGTCGAATCCCAGGTTGCGGAATTGCGTTGCTATGGCATCGGTGGTGCCCTGTGCGTAGCTGGTGGCGGTCCAAAGGGCAAAGGCAGTGGCAACGGGCAATGTCTTCGAAACGTACATTGAAGTGTCTCCTAGGTGTGTGTGTTGAGGTCTCGGCCGATAGCCGTGAGCGACACTTTGCCCGTTGCGCACCGTACTGGAATTGAGCCTGGGTTTATGCTCCTGTCCATAAACCAACGGGTGACGCGCCTAAACTTTGGTTTAGGCTTTGCCTAAACGGAAAAACCCGACCAAACGGCCGGGTTTCTAAGCTGAACTTTCTTGGTTTTAGTGGAGCTTTGCTTGAACCGTCTTGATCGCATCGTCGATCAACGTTCCTGCCTTCGCGGCACTCATCTCTTTTGAGATCACTTCTGACGCCGCTGCAATCGCAATACTGGCCGCTTCGTCGCGCACCTGCTTGACCGCACGCTGTTCAGCCGAGGCAATCTGGTCTTCAGCCGCCTGAACACGCCGCTCGATCGAGGCAGCAAAGTCGAGCTTCGCCTGATCCGCAGCCTCAGTCGCACTTTCCTTGGCCTGGGCCACAATGCGATCCGCCTGTTCTTTCACTTCGGCATGCTTGCGCTCGTAGCTTGCCAAAAGTGTCTGGGCCTCGTCCCGCAGGGCGCGGGCTTCGTTCAGCTCGGACTCGATACCCTCGGCACGCTTGTCCAGCATGCCGCCCAGCATCGTGGGCACCTTCATGTAAAGCAGAACGCCGATGAAGATCAGGAACGAAATCGCGACCACGAAGTCCGTGTTCTTCAGCGAATAGAACTCGGCCGAGAAGGGGTTCTTCGTCGCAGCCGCAACGGGCGTCGCCATGGTAAGGGCGAGGAAGGCTATTGTGTTCCGCATGGCACTCACCCTTTCGTCCGCGCTGTGATCGCGGCATCAATTGCGGCGCCGTCGATGTCGACACCCATCGCCGATACGATTTCTTTCGCCGTGTCATTGGCCACATGCTTGATGGCAGCGGCAGCTCCGTCTCGGATTTCCGCAATGCGTGCTTCGCTTTCGGATGTCCGCGCGGCAATCTCGGCGTCGGCCTCAGCCATCGCGGCGTCAACTTCAGCCTGCATTTCGGCTTTCGCCTCGCCCGCGATACGGTTGGCTTCAGCACGTGCGTCAGCAAGAGCTTTTTCATAGGCGTCTTCCGCCTCGGCAGCTTTCGTCCTTAGGTCTTCGGCGGCGGCCAAGTCGTTTGTGATGGTCCCCTGCCGTTCAGCGAGAACAGAGGCGATCCGAGGCAGCGCCACTTTCGACAGGATCAGATAGATGACGACTAGCGTGACTACGAGCCAGAAGATCTGGTTCGAGAATGTTGTCACATCAAGCTGTGGCAGACCTGCGCCTTCGGCGGCTTTGGCTGCGTCTGTTTCTGTCGCCATAGCGACCTCCTTGCACCCTTGTGGATCATCCCCGGCGCCTGATGCGGCACCGGAGCGCGTAAGGATCGTTGGAGCTTAGACGGCGAACATAAGAAGCAGGGCGACGAGGAACGAAAAGATCCCGAGCGCTTCTGCGAATGCGATGCCGATGAAGAGCGTTGCGGTCTGGCCGGCCGCTGCCGACGGGTTCCGCAGGGCGCCAGCAAGGAAGTTGCCGGCAACGTGGCCCACACCGATAGCTGCTGCGCCCGAGCCAATAGCTGCGAGGCCTGCACCGATGAATTGACCCATGTTTGCGATATCGCCTTCCATGATGTGTCTCCTTACGCTGGAAGTTGATGTTCGGCGGATTGTCCCGCCAAAACCTTAGTGATGAGGGTGAAGCGCGTCCTTCAGGTACACGCATGTGAGAATTGTGAACACGTAGGCCTGGATCGCCGCGACCAGCAGCTCAAGCCCATAGATCGCAGTGACGCCCAGGATGGCGAGCGGCGCGGCTGCCGTGATCTGTGCGAAGCCCGCGAAGACCTTGACCACCGCGTGACCGGCCATGATCGCGCCAAACAGACGGACGGAATGGCTCACAGGTCGTGCAAAGAACAGGATGAACTCAAGCACGGCCAGGATCGGGCGCATGACCGGTGGCGCCGAGGTCAGCCAGAAGAGCTTGAGGAACCCAAAACCATGCTTGACGAAGCCCACAACAATCACCGTGAGGAACACGGCAAAGGCCATGACTGCGGTGACAGCTATATGCGATGTCGTCGAAAAGCTGGTCGGGATCAGCGCCAGCATATTGGCGACCAGGATGAACAGGAACAGCGTGAAGATGTACGGGAAGAACTTCACGGCGTCCTTGCCGGACACGTCTTCCACCATCTTGTAGATGAAACCGTACGCAAGTTCGGCAATCGACTGTATCCGCGTCGGGATCTGCGCCCGCCCGCTCGAGCCCATGACAAAGATCAACGCAATGACCAACACGGTCAGTGCCATCCAAAGCGTCACGTTCGTGATCGTGAAGGTACCAATCGGGCCATCGCCGAAAAGCGGTTTCACGATGAACTGATCCATCGGGTGGAACACCAGCCCGCCGCCTTCGCTATGCGCGTCGTCTGCCACGTGTCAGTCCCTTTCTTCTTGGCGCTCAGGCGCCGTCATCTCGTGTGCGGTGGCGATCATCGCGCGAACACCCGCCGCAAATCCCAAAAGCAGGAACACAACCATCAGCCACGGTTTCGTGCCCAAAAGCAGGTCCAGCCCATAACCCATGGCAAAGCCAACCGCCATGCCCGCCACCAGTTCGATCACCATACGCCATGCGTTCTGAGCCTGGCTGTAGTGCTCTTCCTGGTGTCGCTTCGGCCGCTCGGCAGCGCGCTTTTCGGCCAATTTGGCCTCTAGCGCGTCCAGCCGGGCCTTCCGATCCGTATCGGTCTCGGCCATGGCGTCCGCTCCCATGAGAACTCGCTGGTGTGTCTAGCAGTCAGGCCTTCAGAGTCAATTCTCTGAGGAAGCTAAAAAAACATTTAAAAACAATATCTAAAAGCGGATGATTAGGGTCGAGTTGCCTGCGCCGGTGCGAATTCAATATTCAACCACTTGGTTGAGAAACCATCCCTCTAGGCTTCATCCTGCCAATTGACCCATATCCCGTGGAAGCTGGCACGTCCAAGAACGGTTGTTTTGCCACCGGGCCAGACCGTCATCGTGACCGCGGCCCCATGACCACCATCGGCTTCCATCGCGATACGCACAACGGAAGATGCCGAGCCTTCAAACGCGGCCAGCGCCCGGGCTTTCGTTGCCTCGGGGAAGTATTGCCAGGCAACCGTGTGAAAGACGACGCGGACCCGGTCTGGTGCAGCTGCAGCCAGGGTTTGTTCAAGCCAGTCTGCGGCGTCGCCCGCGTCGACAGTGGCAGGCACGCGACCGGCGATATCAAAAGCTGCGGTGATCCGCGCGATCCGATCGTCCTGATCCGGCCAAGTATAGGCCAGCAAACGCAACCGGTCTTCGGGGGAGTCGGGTGACAGCGGGTTCAAATCAACGCCAGCACGACGAACGATCCGGGGAAGCGGGCCGGTGGGCACAGGCCCAGTCCACTCAGGCGCGATATGCACCGCGGATCCTGGCGCCCCAATGCCGCCGCCCGGCAAGTCCAGCCAGAATTGATCGCAGCGCAAGTTCAACCCCGCGCTTGCCCCGAGCTCAAGCAACTCAACCGGTTGATCAAATAGCGCGGCCACACGCGCAAGCGCAGGAAGGATCACGGCCGCACGCCGTACTTCGTTCGTCTGGGGCGGGCTATTCAACCAAAACTGCACGCGCGCATTATGGTCCAACAGCGCCTGTTCCACCGCGTGCCAAAGCTGGTCATCGTCCACATTATGCGGGGGATAGACATCGCCCAAGGCCAAGCCGTCCAGCTTCAGGGCATGCAGCGCACCCGCCAATCGCAAGGGCACGCTGTCGCCTGCCGCTGTCGTATCGCCGGGCCAGGCCAATATGCGGTCAGCAACGGCGGAGCCCGGTTGCAGGCGGTTCCCGATAAGCGGCATCAATCGGCCCATGAAGGGCGAACCTAAGGATGCGCAGATTGGTCCTTGTGCCTCGAATGCGGCACGAACCGTCATGTGAATTTGTCCATCAGCCTTTGGAGCGGCGAACGCGTATCCTCGGGTGGTATTTCGTCCGCGGGTTGCGCACGCGAGGCTTTCGCTTTGGCCTTGCTTTGGGCACCGGTTGAGGGTCGGGGCGGGTTCACTTGCAGGGCCACAGCGTTTTGAAACCGTCCGGCATCTCTGTCGGCCAAAAAGCCAGCCCCATCAGACACACCCTGCAACAACGGCTGAAGCCAGTCTTGATCGGCCTTTGAGAAATCCTTCAACACATAATGCGGGACGGCGTCCTTGTGCCCCGGGTGCCCGACCCCCATTCGGACCCGTTGATAGGCGTCGCCGATATGTGCGTGCAACGAGCGAAGGCCATTGTGACCCGCATGTCCGCCGCCCTCTTTGACCCGCAGCTTTGCAGGTGCCAGGTCGATCTCGTCGTGAAACACCGTCACATCCGTGGCTTCAAGCTTGTAGAACCGCACGGCTTCGCCAACGGACTGCCCGGACTTGTTCATGAAGGTCTCTGGTTTGAGGAGAACAACCTTTTCGTGTCCGAGGTGTCCTTCGCTTATCGTGCCCTGGAACTTGCTGCGCCATCCGCCGAAGCCGTGGTCTGCCGCAATCCGATCGATGGCCATAAAGCCGATATTATGTCTGTTGCCAGCGTATTTCGCGCCCGGATTGCCCAGACCGACAAACAGCTTCATGTCCCACCTGCGAGATTGACCTACCGGCCAATGCTACCAAAGCTGCGCCGCTGGTCAAAGCCAATGCCAAGCCAGCCAGCGGTGACACGAGCGATATGGTCGACGATGCGCTTGCGCTGACCTTGACCACGAATCTCGGCCACGATGGCCGCGTCGCCGACATAGGCTTCAAGGTCGGCCTGAATGTCTTGGGGTTCGGTTAATGCAATGGCCGTGGCCGAATCGAACACCTGAACACGGTAGGCAATGTTGTGAACCGCTCCGGGCGCCTTGGCGACGGAAAGGGGTGTTACAGCATGGAAGTGATCGAGGCGGGCCGAAATCGTGACGCCACGCGCGCCGGATAGCCCGCTGCCCCCTTTGCTAATGCCGTCAAGGAGTATTTGGCGCACCTGTACACGCCGATCACCAAAAGGCTCGCCGTGCCAAACGATGTCAGCACTTGGTGCGAAACTGTTGTTGTTGTTGACCGACAGTGTATTTGGAACGGTCACATCGACATGGCGCAGCTTCCAGCTGCGCGAAACCGCAGGGTTCAACGGCTGCTCGTAGTCAACGCTCCAACGGCCGCAGCCGGAAAGCATTGCCGCCGTTGCGCCAACCATCAGTGTTCTTCGGTCCATCTGTCCGAGCCTCGATTTGCTTTTCTTGTCGAGGTTTTCGCCCGAGAGCTGGCCGATTTTGTGTCAAACTTGAGGAGTATTTTTCACAATTCATAGGAAAAAAGTGGAAAACCGATGAGCCAGGGGCGTGTGGGGCTCTGCCCCCCGCCACCTCCGGTGTCGTCCCCGGGATATTTGAGAACAGGCGAAAGGGGGCCGCTTGCAAAGCCCCAATGCGCAGCCCTAAGCGGCCTTGTCGAGACCGAAGGCGTCATGAAGCGCTTGCACCGCCAGCTCCATATACTTTCTGTCGATCAGGACCGAGATCTTGATTTCCGACGTGGTGATGACCTTGATGTTGATGCCTTCGTCCCGAAGTGATTGGAACATCTGGGCGGCCACACCCGCGTGGCTGCGCATGCCAATACCGACGACGGACACTTTCGCAACGTCTTCATCTGTCACCAGTTCGGCATAGTTCACATCACCCCGGTCTTTCACGGCTGTCATTGCGGCTTTCGCGCGCTCGACCTGATTGATCGGCAGCGAGAAGGTCATGTCTGTCCGGCCATCTTCGGAAATGTTCTGGACGATCATATCCACATTCACGCCCGCCTCGGCCAAGGGGACAAAGATCGCCGCGGCTATTCCGGGTCGGTCGGCCACGGACAGAAGGGTCATTTTGGCTTCGTCCCGGCTATAGGCGACGCCGGCCACAACATTGCTTTCCATGATATCCTCCTCATCGCAGACCAGCGTGCCCGCTGTTCCATCCATGTCAGTGTCTTCAAAGCTGGACAGGACACGCAATTTCACCTTGTAGCGCATGGCCAGCTCGACCGAGCGGGTCTGTAGAACTTTCGCGCCGAGCGAGGCCAATTCGAGCATTTCTTCAAATGCGATCCGGTCTAGTTTGCGGGCTTTCGATGTGATGCGCGGGTCTGTGGTGTATACGCCGTCGACATCAGTATAGATATCGCACCGTTCCGCATTGAAAGCGGCGGCAAACGCGACAGCCGTGGTGTCGGATCCGCCACGCCCAAGCGTCGTGACCCGACCTTCGGGACTGATCCCCTGAAAGCCAGCCACCACCGCGACGCGCATCCCCTCCGAGAACTTAGTATTTATCGCTTCGGTGCCGATTTCCTCGATCCGGGCGGATGCATGGGTGCTGTTCGTCCGTAGTGGCACCTGCCAGCCCTGCCAACTCCGGGCGGGCACATCCATTTCCTGGAGCGTCAACGCCATCAGGCCTGCGGTCACCTGCTCGCCCGAGGACACGACCGCGTCGTATTCGCGCGCATCGTAAAGCTTCGAGGTTTCTTCGACCCAGCCGACAAGTTCGTTGGTTTTGCCCGACATGGCTGACACGATGACGATGACATCGTAGCCATTGGCAACCTCGCGTCCCACACGCTTGGCCGCGCGCCGGATCCGATCAAGCGTGGCGACGGATGTACCGCCAAATTTCATCACAAGGACAGGCATGGACGCTCAGGTCTTTTGTTACGCGCCGCGTCGTACGGGAAGGACGGCAGGAGGGCAATGGCGAATGCGGGGTGTATCCTTCGCGGCCTCAACGGGTTCCGGCTTCGATCCGGGCCAGCGGCCCCGGCTCTTCGCGGATCGGAAGATGGATCAGCGCCGCCAGAAGCCCAAGAACAACCGCCGCCCACCACATGGGTGTATAGTCCTGATTGAGGTCATAGATACGCCCGCCCAGCCATGCGCCGGTGAAGCTGCCCGTCTGGTGGCTGAAGAAGACAAGACCGGCAAGCGTCGAAAGGAACTTCACCCCTTGGGTCTGCGCAACCAGGCCAATGGTCAGCGGGACGGTCGACAACCAAAGCACGCCCATGACGGCGGAAAAAATAAGAACGCTGGTCTGGGTCACCGGGACCAAAATGAACAGGGTGATGACAATCGCGCGGGCCACATAGATGCCGCTCAGAACCCATTTCTTGGAATAGACCTGACCAGACCATCCAGACAGGAAAGAGCCTGCGATGTTGAATAGGCCAATCAGGGCCAGGGACCAGCCGCCAACCCATGCGGCAAGGCCCAGGTCAATCACGTATGCGGGCAGATGGGTCTGGATGAAGGCGACGTGGAAGCCGCAGACAAAGAAGCCAAAGAAAAGGCAGAGGTAGCTTCGTTCGGCGAATGCCGTCGAGAGAGCAACACCAAAATCTTTGGCCGTTGAATCTGCAGCTGTCGGCTTTGCCACGCGGGCAATGAAGATCAAGAATGGCAGGATCAACGCAAAGCTTGCCCCGATCAAAAGGATCGATGGTTGCCAGCCAAAGCCTCCGATCATCGCCGTGGCAGTCGGGGCTGAGACAAACATGCCAAGCGACGCGGCCGCCGTGCCCAACCCCATGATAAAGCTTCGGCGTTCGGGCGACACCAGCTTTCCAAGCGCGCCGATGACAATCGGAAAGGATGCGGCACCCGTGCCCGCGCCCACCAGAATACCCGTCAGCACAAATTGCGTTGGATCCGTCACAAGACCGCGCAGCAGAAAGCCGATACCCGCCAGGATCGCCCCAACGCCCAAAACCCGTGCCGTACCATACCGGTCGGCAACCGCACCGGCGACGGGTTGGGAAACCCCCCAGGTCAGAAGCTGAACGGCGACGGAAAGCGAAAACACCTCGCGCCCCCAACCAAGGTCCTGAGACATGGGCGTCATAAAGATGCCGAAGGTCGCCGAAAACCCGAAGGTGAGAAACGCAATGACGCAGCCTGCGAAAATGGCGAAGTTGAGGTTCTTTTGGTCTGTAGTCACGGCGTCCTCCATTATGCGCACGCTGTCACGGTCGTTGGGGGCAATCAATGCTTCTGCAGGATGCGCTGGACCCAGGCCGGTACGGTTTCCGTGGCCTTGCCAAGGATGACCTCATCGAACTGGCCTGCGACATTCGAGGGCTCCAGATTGATTTCCATCGTGCGCGCGCCCGCGCCTGCGGCTTCGGCGACAAAACCGGCGGCGGGATAGACGGTTCCGCTTGTGCCAATCGCGACGAACAGGTCTGCGGACATCAGATGCTGGGCAATCTCGGGCAGGAAAAGCGGCATCTCGCCGAACCAGACCACATCCGGGCGAGTGGTGGCGGCGGCGCAAGTCGGACAGGTATCGTCCAGTGACATGACCAGTGGCGCGGTCCATCGCGCCTCGCAGGTCGTGCAGCGCGCCGTGCCGTGTGCGCCGTGCATATGGATGGCGTCCGACCCGGCGGCCTCATGTAGGGAATCGACGTTTTGCGTGATCAGCGCGATGTCGTGGGGATACTCGGCCTGTAATTTCGCCAAGGCAAAATGCGCCTCGTTTGGTTTGGCGCCAGCGGCGTTGGCCCGTCGCATGTTATAGAAATCGATAACCTTATTGGGGTCTCGGGCAAAGCCTTGGGGCGTGGCAACTTCTTGCAAATCATACTTTGTCCAGACGCCACCCTTGTCGCGAAAAGTACCCAGCCCACTTTCCGCGGATACACCGGCGCCGGTGAGTATGACGATCTTCATAGGGCTCGACCCTTTCACTGCTTCGCTGCTAGAGCCTAAGTCGACCATGAAAAAGGACCAGCCTGATGCGCGTGTTATGTGTTTGTCTTGGCAATATTTGTCGCTCCCCTACGGCAGAGGCGGTCTTGCGGCAGGTGGCAAACGGTCACTTGGATGTCGACAGTGCGGGCACGGCCGGTTGGCACATCGGCAAGCCACCATATGGACCAGCGGTCGCGGCTGCTGCGGCACGGGGCTATGATTTGTCCGATTTGCGCGCGCGGCAATTCGTGCCGGAAGATTTCGCGGCGTTCGACCTGATCCTGACCATGGATGATCAAAACCTTGAAGACATCGTGGCGTTGCGTCCACCGGGCAATGTCACGCCGGTGAAGCTGTTCATGGACTATGCGCCGGATGCAGGTCGTCCAGATATCCCGGACCCGTATTACACGCGCGACTTTGACGAGGCGCTTGACTTGATTGAAGCGGCTGCAGCCGGGTTGGTTGGGTCGTTGGTCTGACCAAAACATCGCCTCACATTTCCGTTTTACGCCTCCCCTGTCTCATGATCTATTCAACCCGGTGCGGACGACCGCCGCGGCGGAGAAGACATGGCAGAGCAGACAGAAAGTGAAAGCCGCAAACTGCTGCAGCGGCTGAAAGATACGCTTGCCGAGGACGCGGCCGGTCAGGCGCGACTTGACAGTATTGTTCGGCTAATCGCGTCGTCCATGCAAACTGAGGTGTGCTCGATTTATCTGTTCCGCGATGCCGAAACGCTCGAGCTATGCGCGACAGAAGGTCTGAACCAGGAAGCTGTTCACCTGACGCGGATGAAGATGGGCGAAGGCCTTGTCGGCCGCGCCGCACGGGACGGGAAGCCGGTGAACGAAGCAGACGCCCCAAGCGCGCGAGGGTTCCGTTTCATGCCGGAGACCGGCGAGGAAGTATTTTCCTCATTTTGTGGGGTCCCGATCAACCGGCTGGGCGACAAGCTTGGCGTCCTGGTCGTGCAATCACGCGAGGCGCGCGCGTTTTCCGATGACGAGGTCTATGCGCTTGAGGTCGTCGCCATGGTTCTGGCCGAGATGACCGAGCTGGGCGCCTTTGTCGGCGAAGGCGAGGCGTTGCGCGCGCGCCATACCAATCCGATCCTGTTTCGGGGAACGGTTGGTCAGGAAGGTGTGGCCGAAGGAAATGTTTGGCTGCACGAGCCGCGCGTCGTGGTAACCAACCTTGTGACGGATGACCCCGTCGCCGAGGCCGAACGGTTGCGTACGGCAATCGACGAGTTGCGGGTGTCCGTCGACGACATGCTGCGTTCCGTCAGTAACGATCCGGTCGATAAGGATCAGCGCGAAGTGCTGGAAGCCTATCGTATGTTTGCGAACTCACGTTCGTGGCTGAAACGGATGGAAGAAGACATCGGCGCCGGTCTTTCGTCGGAAGCGGCAGTTGAAAAGGAACAGTCAGCGGCACGCGCGCGGTTGGGGAAGGCCGCAGATCCGTATCTTCGCGAACGTCTTCAAGACTTGGATGATCTGTCGAACCGGCTTTTACGCATTCTAACGGGGCAGGGGGGGGACACGGGGTCGGGCCGTCCGGAAAATGCCATCTTGGTCGCACGCAACATCGGGCCCGCGGAATTGTTGGACTACGGGCGTGGCGAATTGAAGGGCATTGTCCTGGAGCAAGGCTCGGTCGGCAGTCACGCTGCCATCGTTGCGCGCGCCTGGGCCATCCCGCTTGTCGTTCATTCCGGCGAGCGAATCACGTCCGAGGCGTTGAACGGTGATCACATCATGGTCGACGGTGATCAGGGGATTGTTCACTTGCGCCCGGACGATACCGTTGTTTCGGCCTTTCGCGACAAGATCGCGATGCAGGCCAAGGCACAGCAGCGCTATGCCGGGTTGCGGGATCTGCCCGCTCAATCCAAGGATGGTTGCACCGTCACACTACAGATGAATGCCGGTCTGATCGCCGAGCTTCCCTCGCTTGTGAATTCGGGTGCGGAAGCCGTGGGTCTGTTCCGGACCGAGCTTCAATTCCTGGCCCGCAACACGGTGCCCCGCCGATCCGAATTGGCCGGCATCTATGCGCGTGTTCTGGATGCAGCAGACGGACGCCGTGTGGTGTTCCGGACGTTGGATATCGGGTCGGACAAGGTTCTGCCCTACATGAAGCGCGAAGACGAACCGAACCCGGCTTTGGGCTGGCGTGCCATTCGTGTCGGCCTGGACAAAGCCGGGGTGATGCGGATGCAGCTTCAGGCATTGATCCGCGCGGCCCAAGGGCGGCCGCTGACAATCATGTTTCCGTTTATCGCGCAGTTCGATGAATTTCGGGCGGCGCGACAGCATCTGCTGGACGAGATCGAGCGCGAACGCAAGCTTGGCCACGCCTTGCCGGAGAAGGTCGAAATCGGCGCGATGCTTGAAACGCCCTCGCTTGCCTTCGCGCCCCGCCAGTTTTTTGAGATGGCCGACTTCATCTCGATCGGCGGCAATGATCTAAAGCAGTTCTTTTTCGCCGCTGACCGCGAAAACGAGCGGGTCCGTCGCCGGTACGATACGTTGAACGTCAGCTATCTGTCCTTCATCGAACAGATCGTACGCCGCTGTGAAGAAATTGGCACACCCGTCAGTTTCTGCGGTGAAGATGCCGGACGTCCGGTTGAGGCGATGTGTTTTGCGGCGATGGGTCTACGTGCCCTGTCAATGCGACCGGCGTCGATTGGTCCAGTCAAGCATTTGATCCGGCGTGTGGATCTGGGGGAGGCGCGCAAGGTGATCGATGCGGCGCGCGGTTCAGGCGTTCAATCTGTACGGGATGACGTCATGTCATGGTTGCGGAATGAGCCCTGAGGCGACCGAATCAAAAAAATTGGTCACTTTTTGCCTCCGTCCTCCCACCCTTATTTTTGCGGGCGTTTTCTTAAGGCTTCCTTAAACCTGCAGCGTTCCCCCGGCACTGGTCCGTCCCGCAAAGCGCCGCCAGAACCGAAATTGCATCCCGACACAGGCAAACGAGAGCCCCACGGTCAGGCCAAGCCAAACCCCGGCACCGTCCAATCCCCAGACAAACCCCAAAAGATACGCCACCGGCATGCCAATTAGCCAATAGCTTACGACCGCCATTATCATTGGCACCTTCGTGTCTTGAACACCCCGCAACATGCCAAGCGCCATGACCTGCCCGAAATCAACCAACTGGAACAGCGCAGCCACCATCAAAAGCGTCACGCCAATGGCCAGAATCTCAGGCCGGTTCGGGTCTTCGGGATCAATAAACAGACCAACAAGCAACTCGGGTAACACAAGGAATCCAATCATGGTCAGGACCAAAGCCACCGTTGCAAGCATGAGAGAGGCAATTGCCGCTGCGCGCAATCCGGCGGGATCGCTTCTGCCCCACGCCTTTCCCACCCGCACCGTCGCCGCCTGGCTGAGACCTAAGGGCACCATAAAAGACACGCTAGTGATCTGAAGCGCAATGCCATGAGCTGCCAGCGGAAGCGTGCCCAGCCACCCCATCATGACGCTTGAGGCGGCAAAAAGCCCAGTTTCCGCAAGCAGGGTTAGTCCAATCGGCACGCCCAGCTTGAACACCGCCGCCAGCGCTTCGGGATCGGGTCGATGAAAGTTTTTGAGCAACTCATGGTCTGGACGTTTGCGAAGCGCGTAGAATGCCAAAAGCAACAAACTGACTAGATGGCTGATAAACGAGGCAACACCAGCGCCGACGATACCCAATTCAGGCGCGCCAAAGTTGCCAAAGATCAGGATATAATTGGCCAGTGCATTCATGGCTGCCGCGCCAAGGACGGCAAGTAATATGGCACGCGTCAACTCAAGCGCTGAAAGGTAACTTTTCAGGACCTGAACCAAAAGCGCCGGGATAAGTCCCATGCCGACAAGTGGCATGTACTCCCCGGCCTGCCGCGCGACCTCGGGCTCCTGACCTATGGCCAGAAGGATGGGTTCGAAGAAGAAGAAGACCGGCACAAAAAGGCAGCCGAAACCGATGGACAACCAAAGCCCCATGCGGGTGACACGGCGCACCTGCCGTTCGTCTTCTTGTCCGACCGCGCTGGCAACCATCGGCGTCACGGCCCAGGCAAAGCCCGAGCCGAGGATGAAGATGATGAAAAAGACCGGACTTGCAACGGAGAGCGCCGCAAGCCCGGTCACATCATACCACCCCATCATTACGGTGTCCGTGACACCGATGAAAATCTGCGCGATATGGCTGCCCACAAGCGGTAAACCCAGTGCCAAAAGAGCACGGAGTTCAGCGCCGACGCGAAGGCGCGGCGCGTCCTGGGCAGACGACTGTTGCATATCGCGGCTATAGACGTGCGGTCGGGCCCATAGCAATCAAAAATCGACGCTGCCGCGTGGTGTTTCAGTCGTATTGCACGACTTCGACTTCAATCCCGTCGTTGTCGTTGAAGTAGAACCGGCGCCCCGGCTCATAGTCGGCATGGCTCTTGGGCGTAAAGCCTTCGGCTTTCACACGGTCTTCCACGGCGTCCAGGTCGTCGACCACAACGGCCCAATGGTTCAATCCGCCCACGGTTCGGTAGCTTTCTGACTTCGGCGCGGGCGTTTCGGGATACGTGAAAAGGGCGACATAGGTATCGTCTGCGCCAATGTGCACGGTGTGGCCCGTCGTCATGCCTGACCCTTCCCAGCGGACTTTCCAGCCAAAGATGCGTTCGATCCAACCAGCTGTCGCTTTGGGATCGCGCACCGTTACGTTCAAATGTTCAAGTCTTGCAGCCATATCTGGCACCTCCAAATAAAGATGCCTGTTGGTGTAATTCCTCAAGTGAGCTTGAGGTCAATCCCTAATTTCTTCTGGCTTGACGCCCCAAATTGCCGACTTCGCAACCCAGCCGCGTTTGCCGTCCGCTGTCACGCGGCACCAATCCAGGTCGCAGCTGCCAAGCCGCGCAACGACGCCAGCCTCGGCATAAGCATTCACCTCGGCCTCGCGCCCCGGTTTCGTGCGCAAGGGTGTAAGGTCCCGTTCAACAATGACATGGCGCGCGCCGGACAGAAGCGAATAATGCACCCAACCCCCTTGCCCGTCCCGATCCTGTACGCGGCGCCAATGCCCATGTTCACCCGTAACCCTCAGTGGCATGTTCCGCCGGGTGAACACCCAATCGATCCGGTGGCTCAACGATGGGCCGCGGCGCACGTTGCCCTCTTCGGCCTTCATAGAGACAAATCGAGGAAGGGGCAGGTTCGTGACCTTGCCACGTTCCGATGCCGCTGCAACCGTCCCAGAAAAAGCGGCGACCACCGCGCATAAGACCCATGTGATTGTTCGTTGCACTGCCCTACCTCCTGAAACTGGTGCGCCATTCTCATGACGGCGCTTGTGCCAGCGACGGTTCCTTGTCACTTTGCCACGGACTGGCGTCCAAGAAAAGACGGGAGGATACGTCCAACATGCCCCAGAAACGCCTGAAGGTTGTTGTCACCCGGCGATTGCCTGACATTGTCGAGACACGGCTTTCGGAATTGTTCGACGTCACGCTCAATACAAACGACGCGCCCATGGGGCGCGAGGCGCTTGGCGCGGCCCTGCGCGAAGCTGATATTCTTGTTCCCACCATCACCGATCAGATCGATGCCGGGTTGCTGGCTCAGGCGGGCGACAACCTGAAGCTCATTGCCAGTTACGGCGCGGGCGTCGACCATATCGATGTGACGACGGCCCGCCAGCGCGGCATCCTTGTGACCAACACGCCGGGCGTTGTCACGGACGACACGGCCGACATGACAATGGCCTTGATCCTGTCAGTGACACGACGCCTTCCAGAAGGGCTGAACGTGATGCAACGCGGCGACTGGCAAGGATGGTCGCCGACCGCGCATCTCGGCGGCCGATTGGGCGGGCGCCGCCTGGGCATCCTGGGCATGGGGCGCATCGGCCAAGCCGTCGCACGCCGCGCCGCTGTTTTCGGCTGTCAGGTACATTACCACAATCGGCGTCGTCTGCGCCCCGAGACCGAAGACGATTTGCAGGCCACCTATTGGGAAAGTCTGGATCAGATGGTCAGCCGTATCGACATCCTGTCAATCCATTGCCCGCATACACCCTCGACCTTCCATCTGATGAATGCCCGGCGCCTCAAGCTGATGAAACCGTCCGCCGTAGTAGTGAACACGTCGCGCGGCGAGGTTATCGACGAAAACGCACTGACCAGGATGCTGCGCTCGGACGAAATTGCGGGCGCCGCGCTCGATGTTTTTGAACATGGCGCCCAGATCAATCCGCGTTTGCGCGAGCTGCCGAATGTCGTGCTTCTTCCGCATATGGGATCGGCGACAATGGAAGGCCGTGTCGAACAGGGGGAACGTGTCATCATCAACATTAAAACCTTCGAAGATGGGCACCGGCCGCCCGATCTGGTCGTACCGTCCATGCTTTGAGGGGGCACATGTCAACATTTGCACGCCTTGTGGGCAGCCTGTCTCTGATCGCCATGATTGCAGGCTGCGCCCGCCCGTTGACGACCGAGGAACGAGAATTTGCTGACGATCTGTTTGGCCCGTCTCTGGACACCTCCAAAGTCCGCGTAGCCGAAGGCCTGGGCGTTATCCCGCAAAGCAAGACCATCCCGGGCGAGGTCCGCCTCGTCGAAGGCACCGACCAGGCGTGTCTTCGGACACCACAACCCCGCGGCGCGCAACCGCCACAAGCCTTTGCTGTCTTCAATCGCCTGCACTTCGAAACGGGGCTGTATTCTTCAGATATGGTGCTGGCCTGGCCTGAAAGCCTGTGCGTTCCGCAGGCCATCATTTTTGCCCACGAACTTGTCCATGCCTGGCAATGGCAGAATCGCGCTGAAACCGGATACCATCCGTTGCGCGCTTTGGGCGAATATTTCCGGTTTGCCGACCCCTACTTTTCGGACGGTCAGTCCGAGTTTTTCAACTATGGCTACGAGCAACAGGCCGCAATCGTGGAAGACTATGTGTGCTTCGCTATGGCTAACCCAAACCACCCGCGCCGGGGCGAACTGCGCACGATCTTGGCACCTGTTTTCCCAGTCGATGCGTTCGATGCGGCCCTGGGTCTATGATAGCAAACCGCAACGTCGCACTTTACCCGTGGTTCAAGTTTTTTCAGAACCTGCTTTTTTGGCAAGCCACGTGGTTTCTGTTTTTCCAAGCAGAGCTTTCGGCCGCGCAAGCCGTTCTGATCTATGTCTTTTACGACATCGCGACGACAGTGTTCGAGGTGCCGTCGGGCTATCTCTCTGACCGGGTCGGGCGCCGTTTTACGTTGATCTTGTCGGCACTTGCTGGGTTGCTTTCCGCTCTCATGCAGGGGATGGGCTCCGAGTTCTGGGTCTTTGCGCTGGCGCAAGCGGCATTAGGTCTGCACATGGCTTTTGCATCGGGAACGGACAGCAGCCTTCTTTACGAGTCTCTGGCGGAAAACGGCCGCGAGGATGAAATCGAACAACACGAGCTGCGGGCCTGGCGTTTCAACTTCGTGGCTCTGGCCATCTCGGCCGTATTGGGCGGCGCCATGGCGTTGATCGATTTGCGCCTGACCTATTTCGCAAGCGCAGCGGCCTTTACCGGCATGCTCCTCATCGTGCTCAGGTTTCGGGAACCCGCTCGGCGGCGTTCTACCATCAGCGAAAGGGCCCGGTTGAATGTGCTTGGCACCGCTTTTCGGCAACCGGTTCTGCTTTGGCTCTTTGGTTTGTCGGCCATGATGTACGGGTTCAGTCACCTTCCGTTCATCTTCGGACAACCGTTTATCCTCCAAGCGCTTGACGGGTTGGGTCTTGCGGCCAATGCCCCTCTGGTCAGCGGTACAGTGACAGCGCTAATGATGATCCTGTCTGTCCTGACCTCGTGGCTGGCCCCAAAAGTGCGGGCACGCATCGGCCTTGCGGGCATTCTGCTTCTAGCATTTGGCATGCAGATTGCGCTTGTGGCCGGACTTGCCGTGACAGGCAGTGCGTTTGCGATCGCCCTTTTGCTTTTGCGCATGGTCCCTGACAGTTTCTCGCGCCCCTTTATCCTGGCGCGGATTCAGCCCGCACTTCAGGACGATGTGCGCGCGACCTATCTGTCCATTCAAAGCCTTGTCGCCCGCATCCTTTTTGCCGCAAGCCTCTATTTTGCGGCTGGGGCAGCGTCGGATGTTGGCGCCATGTCACACACTCAGATCAGTACAATTCTGACGGGTTATGCGGTGGCCGGTGTCCTTGCGTTTGCCGTGCTGATTTGGGCGTCGCGCGGGCGCGGAATTTAGAACAGGGCCCTCAAAACCACTGGCCGGGTTCCATCAACCCCAGATCAAGCAGCTGTTGTGACTTCCATTCGAACGGGACCGAGTTGTACCAGCGGAAGGTCGAGATATCGAACCGGCTGGCGGGATTGCACCGCAACGCTTTTGCCGTACGGAATGAAACGATGGCCGCTGTCAGATTGTGGTGCCAGGGGCAGGAATAGGTGTTCAGTTCTTCTTCCGACCAAGTGTGATCACTGCGAAGGTCCAGACCGTGTTTCGTGCGCGCAAGAGACATCCGATCAATCTTGCGCCGAGCTTCGTCGATATGTTCTTCGAAGCGCCAACGCAGGCCGCCATAGAAATCAAGTTGGCGATCCTTTTGCCCCTCGTCGCCATACCGCGACAGCGCATAATAGCCTGAGCGGTCCAGATGCGCATCCTTAAGCGAGACCGCATTGTCGGCTTGACCAAGATCGCTGGCATAGACATCGATCACGTAGGTCAGCATTGAAAAGCGTCGCTCTTCTGTGTGAAAGGTCAGCATCTCTCCGATCGTGCGGCTTTCGCTGAATGGATAGAACAGGAACTCTGCGTTGTAGCAGTAGTACAACCAAGTCTTATCTGGCAGTGCGCGCGCAATTGCATTCACGATGGTTTGGGTCGCATCCAACTCCATGGTCGGGAAGTCGATCTGAACAATTGCATCGCCGCTCTGGCGATCAAGCTCGGACGGTCCCAACAAAAAAATGGTGCGAAAGCCCAGTGTCGCGTGATGTGCAACAGTTGCCGCGACTTCGGCATCATCTTCCGCAATGATAATGGCCACGGGCCCCTTGGCCTTTGTGACGCTTGTGTCGCGACAGGCGTTTGTCAGGCTTGAAAAACGCATCCGTATCCGTTTGTTTCCCGGCTTCTCCCATTGCTATCCCATGCGGGCGCGGCCCTTGGCAAGAGCCCACTCCTCAGTGTAGACGGTGCTGCCGCAACTCCAAGGACCCGTCACAATGGCCGAGCCGAAAAAGCTCTTTATCAAGACCTACGGCTGTCAGATGAACGTTTATGACAGCGAACGCATGGCCGAAGCGCTGGGCGGGGAAGGGTATGTGCCGACGGACAGTCCCGACGAGGCGGACATGATCCTGCTAAATACCTGCCACATCAGGGAAAAGGCCGCCGAAAAAGTCTATTCGGAACTTGGACGGTTCCGCCCGCTGAAGGCCGAAAAGCCGGACCTCAAGATCGGTGTCGCCGGATGTGTGGCCCAAGCGGAAGGGGCCGAGATCATGGCTCGCCAGCCCTTGGTTGATTTGGTTGTCGGACCACAAAGCTATCACCGCCTGCCCGAGCTTGAGCAAAAAGCCCGCGCTGGCGAAAAGGCGCTGGATACCGATTTCCCAGAAGAAGATAAGTTCGACTATTTGTTGGCTCGGCCCAAGGCCAAGCGTGCGCCCACAGCCTTCCTGACGGTGCAAGAAGGATGCGACAAGTTCTGTGCCTTTTGCGTGGTCCCCTACACGCGCGGTGCCGAGGTTTCGCGACCTGCCGAGAAAGTCCTGAGCGAAGCGCGCGACCTTGTCGAACGCGGTGTTCGCGACATTACGCTGCTTGGGCAAAACGTGAACGCCTATCATGGCCATGATCGCGGTCTTGCCGGTTTGATCTGGGCTCTGAATGACATAGACGGGCTTGAACGTATCCGTTTCACGACCAGCCACCCGAATGACATGGACGATGCGTTGATCGAGGCGCATGGGTCATGCGAAAAACTGATGCCCTATCTGCACTTGCCGGTGCAATCCGGCTCGGACCGGATCCTAAATCGCATGAACCGCAAGCACACCGCCGAGTACTACATCCGCCTGATCGAACGCATCCGCGCGGCGCGGCCTGACCTGTTGCTGTCGGGCGATTTCATCGTTGGGTTCCCCGAGGAAACGGATGAGGATTTTGCTGACACGATGGCTTTGATCGAGGCCGTTGGATACGGGCAAGCTTATAGCTTCAAATACTCGACACGACCGGGAACACCTGCGGCCGAACGCGCGCAGGTGCCAGAGGACGTCAAGGATGCCCGTCTCCAGGCATTGCAAGCCTTGCTGCGGCAGCAACAGCAGGCGGCTCAGGATGCAATGGTCGGCCGTGACGTGCGGGTTCTCTTCGAAAAACCGGGTCGCGAGCCGGGTCAGATGGTCGGGAAGTCAGAGTATCTGCACGCCGTTCACGTCACCGGCGTTGTACAGCCGGGCGACCTGCGACCAGTCCGTATTTTGGCGTCTAATGCGAATTCTTTGACGGGCGCGTTGTCCTGACAGACAGGCGACAGCAACCTATCATCGGTTTCGGCGCTATATGTCGTGAAGCTTTGGTAACAAATGACAAGATGTTCTTGCGGCCCGCGTCCACCCTTGGCTACGATATACGAAAGATCGATATACCCTTAGGAGTTATGGTATTTGTCCACACCTGTGCTGAGCCCGACAGCCCCATCGCAAGACACAGACGCAGATACATTTGAAGCGCGTCTTGAGTTCCCGGACAATCGCCTTCTGATCGACCTCTTCGGAGAGTTCAATCGCAACCTTGCGCATGTTGAACAAGCGCTTGCCGTGCAGATCATGCATCAGGGCAATCAGCTTGCAGTTTTTGGCGAAGTGGATGCGATCACGAAGGCCGCTGAGGTGCTGCAGGCCTTGTATACGCGTGCGGAAGCAGGGCGCGAGATTACGCCGGGTGATATCGATGCCGAGATCCGGATGGGCGGGCGCGACACGGCCAGCCGCCCGACTGACCAGATGGAGCTTTTTCAAGGTGGGCGTGTCGAGGTCAAGACCCGCAAAAAGACAGTGGAGCCGCGCACCGATGCTCAGAAGGGCTATGTCAGATCGCTTTTCGAAAACGAACTGGCGTTTGGGATTGGGCCTGCGGGCACGGGCAAAACCTATCTCGCGGTGGCCGTCGGCGTGAACATGTTCATGGGCGGCCATGTCGACAAGATCATCCTGTCGCGCCCGGCTGTCGAGGCAGGGGAACGGCTTGGCTTTCTGCCTGGCGACATGAAGGACAAGGTCGACCCCTATATGCAGCCGCTTTACGACGCCCTCAACGATTTCCTGCCGGGCAAACAGCTTGGCAAACTGATGGAAGAAAAGCGGATCGAGATCGCGCCTCTGGCCTTTATGCGCGGACGCACCCTTGCGAACGCCTTCGTCGTCCTCGACGAAGCACAGAATGCCACGCAAATGCAAATGAAGATGTTCCTGACGCGCCTTGGGGAAGGCAGCCGCATGGTGATAACCGGTGACCGCAGTCAGGTTGATCTGCCGCGCGGTGTGGTATCAGGATTGCGTGACGCTGAAAGGTTGCTGACCGGCGTCGACAGCATCGCTTTCAACTATTTTACGGCCAAGGATGTGGTTCGCCATCCGTTGGTTGCCAAGATTATCGAGGCCTATGACAGGGACGATCCCGCGACATCGTGATACTGCGACAGACTTGAAAAAACTGAACTGAACAGTTTATATCTCAAGGATAGAAACCGCGCGGAGCTGGCATGAACGCACCACAGGCTGTCGTGAAACAAGGCCGGAAGTTTGACCAGGTTCTGGACGGCGCGCGACGCGTTTTTCTGCGGGACGGCTTCGAAGGTGCAAGCGTTGATGACATCGCCCGTGCCGCCGGCGTATCGAAAGCCACGCTGTATTCCTATTTCCCGGATAAGCGTCTCTTGTTCATCGAAGTAGCAAAGATCGAATGCCAGGCCCAGTCTGACGCCGCCGTTGAACAGGTCGAGGCCATCCAGGATGCGCGCATCGCACTTGCCAAAGCGGCCAAGCATATGACCCGCTTTTTCATGTCAGATGTCGGACTTCAGGTCCATCGCATCATCGTTGGCGAAAGCCAGAGGTTCCCCGAACTGGGGCGCGAGTTCTATGAATCCGGCCCGGCCCGCGTTCACACGACGCTCCGGGCGTTTCTGCAACGCGCTGTCGACGCCGGCCAGATGCAGATCGAAGACATCGATTTGGCCGCAGACCAGTTCCCCGAGCTTTGCAAGGCTGGGCTGCACCTGAAGATGTTGCTCGGGCTGCGGGATGCCCCCACGGACGAAGAAATAAACCGCGTCATTGACGGGGCCGTCGACGTGTTTTTTGCGCGTTACGGCACCGACGCCTAGACCGCTCTAGTCGGCCCGACGCACGTGAAGCTGCGTGCCGATTTTCTTGGTCTCAAACCGTGATAGGCCGGCGATCAAATCGCTCAGCTTCTTTTTGCCGTAGCTGCGCGGATCGAAGTCTGGCGTATCACGCGTAATATATTGCCCCAGTTGACCTAGCGTGTACCAGTCGTCGTCGGAATTGATCTTTTCCATCGCGCGCATGATCAGCGGAATGGCCTGTTTTGGATCCACCTTTACCGGGGCCTGATCTTTCGCTGCGGGCGCCGGATCATCAAGGATGTTTTCCAACAGAATGAAACGGTTGCATACGTTCTTCAGGCTCTCGGGCGTCTTGCGCTCACCGATCCCGATCACATCAATGCCCTGTTCGCGCACCCTGTTGGCAAGGGCGGTGAAATCGCTGTCCGATGATACCAGCACGAACCCGTCGAACCGGCCGGAATGCAGGATGTCCATTGCATCGATCACCAGCCCGATGTCACTTGCATTTTTGTTCGTCGTATTTGCCGTTTCCTGATGTGCGACAAGGCCAAGCGCGTGCACAACCTTTGACCAGCTGTTCAGGCGCGACGATGACCAATCCCCATACACTCGGCGCAAAGCCGGTTCGCCGAATGTGGTGATCTCTTTCAGGATGGCGCCCGCATACTTTGCGGGAATATTGTCGGCATCGATCAGAACGGCGTAAAGCGGGCGGTCACGGTCTGGCATGCGGCCTCCTTGTTTCGCCAACCTTCTATAGGAAACGGTGGCTTTGGAAAGCCGGGCTACCGGAAAGGCGCAAAACCGGTGCGTGCAAGGGCCCGCAAGCCGGGCCCCGCCTTGTATACTTTGATCAGCCCAGCTCGGTCGCGCTGCTGATCACTTTGCCCAACAGACCGTAATCCAGGGCCTCATCCGTGTTCAGCCAGAAATCGCGGTCCATGTCCTGCGCGATCTTCTTCTCGGTCTGACCGGTTGCGTCCGCAAAAATACGATGGAACCGCTCACGCATGATGGAGATCTGCTCGGCCTGGATTTGGATGTCCGACACCGATCCGCCGACGCCGCCCCGCGGTTCGTGCAACAGGAAACGGGTGTTGGGCAGGCACAACCGGTTTTCCTTTTTGGCGCCGACAAAGATCAGTGCGCCCGCGCTTGCCACCCAACCCGAGCCAATACAGCGCACCGTCGGCTTGATGAACTTGATCATGTCATGAACCATATCACCGGATTCCACATGACCGCCGGGGGACGAGATGAAAACATTGATCGGGTCGTCGCTTTCCTCTGACAAAGCGATCAACTGCATGGTCACGCGGCTGGCCAGCTTGTCGTTGATCTCACCGGTGACAAGCACTGTGCGCGACTTGAAGAACAGTTCACCTGCCTTACCGCCAGCACTTTCGTTCTTGTCGTCGTCCTTTTTCTCGTCCTCGGCCATACTGGGGCTGCTCCTCAAATCAATTTGACGGGAATGTCGGTGCTTCCACCCCGAATGACAAGGGGCGTTTAAAAAAGCGTTGCGATTATAAAGCGCGGTACAGGATCAAAGCGTCGACATAGGTCCCTGCGGATTTGAAAGCCTTGGGAATGTGGCCAATTTCCTCGAACCCCGCGCGCTTCCAGGTGGCAATGGCGCGGGCATTGTTTGCCAGTACGAAATTGTACTGCATGGCTTCGAATCCAAGCGACTTTGCTTCCATCAGCGAAAACTGCAGCATCTCGCGGGCAATGCCCCTGCCTTCGGCACCGCGCGCGGTGACATAACCGCAATTGCAAATGTGGGCGCCGCCCCCTTGCTGGTTTGGCCGTATGTAAAACGTGCCAAGTGGCTCACCGTCCACGACGGCCACATAGGTGTGATGGGCTGTCCAATATGCCAGCGCATCGTCCCGCGAGATATTCGGATCGATCGCATAGGTGTCACCAGCTCGAAACACAGGCATTAGCATGGACCAAACAGCGTCTGCGTCGGCAGAAGTATATGCGCGAACCTGCATCTTTCGCCTGTTCAAAAATATCCTAGGGGGGTTCGGGGGGACAAAGTCCCCCCGACGGGTCGACGCGCAAAGCGCGGCGACATCAATAAACGACGACGCTCCGGATCGACTTGCCGGCATGCATCAGGTCAAATCCTTCATTGATATCTTCCAGTGCCAGCGTGTGTGTGATCATCGGGTCGATCTCAATCTTCCCCTCCATGTACCAATCCACGATCTTCGGCACATCCGTCCGGCCCCGCGCGCCGCCAAACGCCGTGCCGCGCCAAACCCGCCCGGTCACGAGTTGGAAGGGTCGCGTCGAAATCTCAGCCCCCGCCGGTGCCACGCCGATGATGATCGACTCGCCCCAGCCCTTATGCGCGCATTCCAACGCGTCGCGCATCACCTGAACGTTGCCGGTCGCATCAAAGGAGTAGTCCGC
>JBCCCA010000012.1:0-29445 GCA_039033735.1 Pseudomonadota bacterium | reverse complement strand
CTCGACAGCGGCAAGCGCAAGCTCCTGATTGTCGACGACGACCAAGACCTCGTCGACCTGCTTGTCGACCACTTCGACCGCGACGGTCGGTTCGAGGTGCGCAGCGTCAACAACGGCTTCGGCGCCCGCCCGAAAGTGCACCCGGCTTGCGGTGCAAGAACTCGGTCAGGCCCACCATATCGGCGACCTCTTTCACCTTCTTGTCGATTTCGGACTTGGGCCTCTTGGCGAGGCGCAGCGCAAACGAGATGTTTTGCGCGACATTCATATGCGGATAAAGCGCATAGTCCTGGAAAACCATCGCAAGATCGCGTTCTTTCGGCTCCAGATGGCTGACCGGTTCGCCGCCCACCCAAATTTCGCCATCCGAAACGCTTTCAAGACCCGCAATCATGCGGAGCGTCGTAGACTTGCCGCAACCGGAAGGACCGACGAGCACCGTGAACTCGTTATCCTCCATTTCAAGCTCAATGCCGTGCAGAACCTGGGTTTCCCCATAGCGCTTCACCAAGCTGTCCAGATGGATCGCTGGCATGATTCCTCCCTCGTGTTACCGGTCACAGTACGAAATGTGACCGGTAACACAAGAGGTTTTTCAAGAAATCTGATGTTAACGCTACCAGTCGTTCAACGCGTGGACCCACGAAAGGCCAGCTCGACCTCAACGGGTTGATGAACGGCTAAACCGTCCGCATCCTCGGCAAGAACCTTGGCCAACAGACGCCCCGTTGCAGCGCCTATGCTGCGCGGGTCAACCTTGACCGTTGTGATGGCCGGCATCGAGAACCGTGAGACTTCGAAGTTCCCGAAACCGGCGATCCCCATATCTTCAGGCACGCGCTGTCCTGCGGATTTCAAAGCGGACAGCGCGCCATAGGCTGGCGCGTCCGAGACACAGAAAATGCAATCTGTATCTGGGAATGCATGCAAAAGTTCAGGCGTGGCCCGTGCCCCGTCCTCGATGGAAAGCGGCGGCTTCCCGATCTCCATCAGGCGGTGCGACGACAGGCCCGCGGCATCCATCGCATCGCGCCACCCGGCCCGCCGCGCGGCGCCGCGCGTCCAGGCATCATCCGCCTCGCCCAGAAAGGCGATGTTGCGATAGCCCCGGTCAATCAATGCGCGTGTCATCTCTCCTGCGGCCGCGCGGTTGGAAAAACCGATCGTGTGTTGCACTGGATCCGCCGGCCGCTCCCAAAGCTCGATCACCGGGATATGCGCGTCGCTTAACAACGCAACCGTGCGGTCCGAATGCCCGTCATAAGACAGCACCACGGCCTCGGGACGGCGGCGCAACATGGTTTCGACCAACTGTTCCTCGCGCGCTTTCGAGTAATCGGTGTGCCCTAGCAGGATCTGCTGGCCAATCTCCTCCAACTCTTCGGTCAGGGCCTGCACGGTTTCAGCGAAATGCAGGTTGTTCAATGACGGCACCAGAACGGCGACAAAGCCCGAGCGTTTGGTCGTCAGGCTGCCTGCCATCTGGTCGGGCACATAGTTCATATCGCGAACGACCTTTAGGATCCGCTCGCGCGTGTCCTTTGACACCGGGCTGTCCTTCCGAAGCGCGCGCGAGACCGTCATACGCGATACACCGGCGGCGCGCGCCACGTCGCGCATGGTGACAGGAGTTCTTGGAAGCTGCGTCAAAAAAGAAGGCTTTCGGCCAAATGTTATCGGTCACATCATGGCCGATGGTCGAGACGCGATCAAGTTAGGTTGTCGCGCCTCGGATCAATTTCGCCGCCACCGTGATCTGGTCGGGCACAGTATCGCCGGAAAACAACGCATCCAGCAATCCGGCCACTTCCTCGCCAATCCGACGGGCACCGACATCCACGGTCGTGATCTGCGGTTCCGAGATCTGCGCTACTTCGAAGTTGCCAAACCCGGAGATGGCCAGGTCATCCGGCACAGCCAGTCCGAGACGCCGACAGGCGCTCAACGCTCCAAAGGCGACCGGGTCCGAGACACAAATCAGCGCGTCGAACTGCCGGATCTCGATCCCAAACCGTTCAACCGTCGCCGCGCCGTGGCGCATCGACACAGGCGCCTCGCCAGCGTCAATCGAAACAACATCCGGCAATCCAAGCCGTCTGGCTTCTGCAGCAGCCCCGGCGCGGCGCTCCGCACCGCGACTGTCCGCCCCCTCGGCCGCGCCGACAAACGCCAACCGCTTGCGCCCCGTTTCAGCCAGATGCCGTACCACCAACGCCATAGCATCGGCATTCGAAAACCCGACCGCATGGCCCAACGGCCGGAAGGGCAGATCCCACATTTCGACCACCGGCAAATCGCGCGCCGCAATCAAGTCGCGCGTCCCCACTGTATGATGCCCGCCCGTCAGAACCAGCGCTTCAGGGTTGCGGGTCAGCAACTGGCGCACCAGTTCTTCTTCCTTTTCGACCCGATACCCTGTCGCGCCTAGCAACATTTGCATCCCCGAGCCTTCCAAGGCCTGGGTCAGGCCGCGATATGTTTCGGCGAAGTTGGCATTGTTGATCGAGGGCAGCGTCACTGCAAGAAACCCGCTTTTCTGTGTCCGAAAGGCGGTGGCGAGACTGTCATAGATATAACCCATCTGATCCGCCTGGGCGCGGATGCGCGCGCGGGTTTCGGCACTGACCGAACGGTCATCTTTGAAGGCGCGGCTCACCGTCATGGTCGAGACGCCAGCGGCCCGCGCCACGTCACGCATGGTGATCCGGGCGCCCATCGCTTAGGCGGCGTATTCGTGCTTGACCGTCACGTGGTGGTGAATGCGGCCTTCGAAGTACTGCGCCGTAATCAGCCCCGTGACCTCGCGGCTTTCGGCGCGAAACGGGCTATCCAGTGCGGCTTCCATCGCGGCCCGATCCGGATAGGTGATGGCAAGGATCAATGGAAATTCGGGCGCACCTTCGTCGCGCTCCTCACCAAACATGACGCGCACATCAGTATTGCCGGGAAACTGCTTCCAAAGCGGCACAAGCCGCTCCAGCACATCGCCACGGAACGCCTTCACATGCTCCGGCGCGACGTGGCCTTCGAACAAAGCAAAACGAGTGATCATTGGGGCATCTCCTCTTTGGCACCTTTGAAAAACTCCATCACCGCGGCCTGATCTTCGCCCCCCAGTCCGGCAGCGGTCAACATGCGGTGAATTTCACCGCAAAGCGCAGTCATGGGCATCGACGTGCCAGTTTGGCGCGCCAGATCGTTCACCGCGTTCAGATCTTTTACCATATTGTCGATCCGGCCGGTTCGGCGATAATCCTTGCTGGCAAAGCGCGGCAGGTATTCCTGCAAAAGCGCGCTGTCAGCCCGCCCGCCTTTCAGCGCTTGCGGGATTTTCGCCGCATCCACACCGGCATCAAGCGCCAGTTGCGTGGCTTCGGCGACAGCCAGGAAGCCCAGCCCGCAAAGTACCTGATTGATCAGTTTTGTTGTCTGACCCGCACCGCTTGGTCCCATATGGGTATAGTTCGACGCGACGTGTTTCAGGGCGATGTGCGCGCGTTCGACATCTGCCACCTCGCCACCCGCCATCAGCGTCAGTTCCCCGATCAGAGCTTTGGGCGCGCCACCCGACAATGGGCTGTCGACCCAGGCAAGGCCCTTTTCCTTGGCCTGCGCCGCGAAGTCGCGGGTGGAACCAGGATCAATGGAGGACATGTCGATGATAACAGTTCCGGGCGCCGCGCCATCGGCGATGCCGTTTTCGCCAAAGGCCGCCATCCCGACGATCCGTGCGGCATTCAGCGAGGTGATGACAAAGTCGCTGTCAGTCGCAGCTTCTGCCGCCGAGCTTGCCGCAACAGCGCCTTTCTCGACCAGAGCCGCAACCTTGTCCGTGTCCAGGTCGAACACCTTCAGCGTGTTGCCGGTTTCCAAAAGTCGCGTGCCAATGGCCCCACCCATCGCGCCCGCGCCGATCAATCCGATACGCTCACTCATAGCGAAGCCGTGATGCCGCCGTCGACGAACAGCGTGTGACCGTTGACGAAACTTGAGGCTGCGGACGACAGGAAGATGCAGGCGCCAACAAGCTCTTCGACATTGCCCCAACGTCCGGCAGGTGTGCGCTTTTCAAGCCAGGCCGAGAAATCGGCGTCGGCCACAAGGGCGGCGTTCAGCGGCGTGTCGAAATAGCCGGGTGCGATGGCGTTGCATTGCAGCCCGTGCTGCGCCCAATCGGTCGCCATGCCCTTGGTCAGATTGGCAACGGCGCCTTTCGTGGCCGTGTAAGGCGCAATGCCGGGACGGGCGAGCGCGGTCTGTACACTGGCAATGTTGATGATCTTGCCCGCACCGCGCCCGATCATGTGACGCGCGACCGCCTGGCCAACGTGAAAGACACTGGCGATGTTGGTTTGCAAAAGCTTCTCGAACGCGTCTGCCGGAAAGTCCTCCAATGCAGTACGGTGTTGCATACCGGCATTGTTGACCAAAATGTCGATCGCGCCATGCTCGGCCTCGAAGCTGTCAATCGCCGAGCGCACACCGGCATGGTCAGTGACGTCAAAGGCCAACGTCTTGGTCGTCGCGCCCTGCCCTTGCAAGGCCTCGGCTGCCGCGCTTAACTTGCCCGCATCGCGCCCATTCAGGACGATCTCGGCACCCGCTTCGGCCAGACCCTTGGCCAGCGCAAATCCGATCCCCTGCGATGACCCGGTGACCAGCGCGCGCTTGCCCGCCAGTGAAAACAGCTCTGACATGATGTATCCTCCCGTGTACGCCATTGACGATGCCGCCATGTTACGGATAACATGTTACCGGTATCATTCGATGTCAACCAACAAAAGAAACGGCGAGCCACCCAATGAAGACAATCACCGCCCATGCCGCGAAAGACCTGCGCATCGAAGACCAGCCAACGCCCGATCCTGGCCCCGGTCAGGTTTTGATACGAATGGAGCGCGGTGGGATCTGCGGCTCGGATCTGCATTATTACAACCACGGCGGCTTCGGCACGGTTCGTCTGAAAGAACCGATGGTGCTTGGCCATGAAGTGGCGGGCACGATCGAAGCACTTGGCGATGGCGTCGACGATTTGGCGGTTGGGCAACGGGTCGCGGTTTCGCCGTCGCGCCCTTGCGGCGCGTGCACCTTTTGCGACGAAGGGCGACAAAACCATTGCCTGAACATGCGCTTCTATGGCTCGGCGATGCCCTTCCCCCATATCCAAGGCGCCTTCCGCGAAAGGCTGGTGGCCGACGCCAGCCAATGCGCCGTCGCCGATGGGCTGAGCGCAGGCGAAGCGGCCATGGCCGAGCCGCAGTCGGTCGTATTGCACGGGGCCCGGCAAGCCGGGGATATCGCGGGAAAGCGGGTCCTTGTGACAGGATGCGGCCCAATCGGATTGCTTGCTGTTTTGGTCGCACGGGCCTTTGGCGCGCGTGAGATCGTGGCCACAGACGTCACCCCGTTCACGCTGGAAATGGCCCGGACACTTGGCGCGGACCAGACAGTCAACGTCGCTGATACCCCCGATGGTCTAGAACCTTTCGCGGGCGACAAGGGGCAGATCGATGTCCTGTTCGAGTGCAGCGGCGTCGCTTCTGCGCTGGTGGGGGCGGTGCCCGCACTTCGCCCCGGCGGCACCATTGTGCAACTGGGCTTGGGTGGCGACATGACCCTGCCCCTGCAGGCGATGACAGCAAAGGAACTGGTGCTGAAAGGCTCGTTTCGGTTTCACCACGAATTCGCCATCGCTGTCGCCATGATGCGCGGCAAACGGCTGGATGTCCGCCCCCTGATCACCCAGACCTTCCCAGTCGATCAGGCGATTGAAGCGTTCGAACTTGCCTCGGACAGAAACCAGGCCCTTAAGGTACAGATCGCGTTCGGCTGACCTAACGCCACGGGCCACTGTCGCGCCGCGCACTTTGTCGATCTGGCGCACCACCCAAGGCCCGCAATTTCGCGATACGTTTCTCAATCGGGGGATGCGTGGCGAACAAACTGTCCACGGCCTGCATGTGCAACGGATTGACGATGAACATGTGCGCGGTTGCCGGATTCCGCTCGGCCGCGATATTGTCGATGCGGCCAGACAAAACGCCCAGACGGTTCAGGGCCGAAGCCAACCACTCCGGATTGCCGCAGATGGCAGCCCCTTCCGCGTCCGCCTCGTATTCGCGCACGCGGCTGATCGCCATTTGCACCATGCCGGCCGCGATGGGTGCCAGGATCATCATCGCAATTGTTCCGATAAGCCCGAGAGGCCGGTCGCGCCCGCCACCGAAGAACATCGCGAAATTGGCCAGCATCGAAACTGCCCCCGCAAGTGTCGCGGTGATCGTCATTGTCAGCGTGTCGCGGTTCTTGATGTGGGCCAGTTCATGGGCGACCACACCGGCTACTTGGTCCCGGCTCATATTCGACAGAAGGCCGCGCGTGACAGCCACTGCCGCATTTTCAGGATTGCGCCCGGTTGCAAACGCATTGGGTTGTTCGGTGTCGATGACGTAAAGGGCGGGCATGGGCATACCGGCCCGCTGCGCCATGCTTTGCGTCATCTGCCACAATTCGGGCGCCGACTGCGCATCGACCGGCTGAGCGCCATGCATCCGCAGCACAGCCTTGTCCGAGTTCCAATAGGAAAAGAAATTCATCCCAGCCGCCAAGGCCAATGCAATGATCAGCCCGACTTCGCCGCCCAGAAAAAGCCCGATGACCCCCACAAATGCGGTCATTGCGGCCATAAGAACAAAGGTACGCATCATAGGTTCGCCCTCCGACGCCAGATGCGGGGGATATAGGCACGCCCGTGACAATCACAACTGGTCGAATGAAGGCCAAGGCCTGAGCAGAGCGCCCCCTGAGGAGCGGACCCGATAAAGAACACCGCAATCGGAGGCGATCAAACGCGCGGAACGACTTGCAAGTCTACGCCAAGCGGCTAGCCTTGGCAGCATGGTCAGCGCCCTGCAAAAAAATGTGGTTCTTCAGAGGCTTCTCGCTCTTGGTGCATTCATTGGTGCCCTTTGGGCGGTTCAGGTCGTCAACTGGGCGACGGGTTACAATCTGAATTTCATATTCGGTCTCATTCCGAGGCAGATCGCAGGTATCGACGGCATTGCCGGGATGCCGCTGCTGCATGGCAGCTTCGAGCACTTAATGTCGAATACACCGCCTCTGATCATTATGGGCACGCTTCTGGCTGCCACTGCCACGCGCGCCTTGATTGCGGTGAATGCGGTAGTTGTCGGATTGGGCGGTGCTTTGGTCTGGCTGTTTGGCAGCTCGGCCGTTCACATTGGGGCCTCGGGCCTCGTCTTTGGATGGTTTGGCTTTCTGGTGGCGCGTGGACTTGTCGACCGCTCACCGACAACACTTGCGGCCGCGTTGATTGTCGGTCTGTTGTACGGCGCCATGATTTGGGGGGTTCTGCCCGGTCAGCCGGGCGTATCGTGGGAGGCCCATTTTTTCGGAGCGGTCGCGGGCGCTGCTGCTGCCCTTTTGATCCGCACACATGTGCACGCCCCGCGTCTGCGCGATGTCGAAAAACGGTAAGGGTTTCTGAGGGCGGCGTGACGGTCGCTTTGCAACAGAACCGTTGGCCGCGGCGATCACGATCCCTTTTCCACTTTGGCAACGCCAGTCGCCTTTTCAGGCGCGACGATGTATCAATGGAAGGATATCGGGTGGCTCCGTCTGTTTTGGTGCGGTCGAGAAGACTCGAACTTCCACGGGTGTTACCCCACAGCGACCTCAACGCTGCGCGTCTACCAATTCCGCCACGACCGCACGTCCCAGCTTCGGGTGCGCGGGGTTTAGCGGGATGATGCATGGATGTGAAGAGGGAAATACCGAAAAACACGCGGGTCGCAGGCATCGTCTGGCGATTGTGTGGCGGCGTCCGACCCGTTAACAGGCCAACATGGCAGTCGAATGGATCACCAGCGCCCGCCCCGTAGCCTATCAGACCGCGCTTGACGCGATGGAGGCACGCGTGGCCGCCATTCGTGCTGGCACACAATCCGAAGCCATCTGGCTGCTGGAGCATCCACCACTTTATACAGCAGGCACATCGGCCAGGGACGACGACCTGAAAGAGCCGGACCGGTTTCCGGTCATCCGCACAAGACGGGGCGGCCAATTTACCTATCACGGGCCGGGGCAGCGCGTGGTCTATGTGATGCTGGACGTTGCCCATCGCGGACGGGATGTGCGACGCTTTGTCGAACAGCTTGAAGCCTGGGTGATCGCCACCCTGGCCGAGTTCAATGTCGTGGGCGAAGTGCGCACGGGCCGGGTCGGTGTCTGGGTCAGCCGACCCGACAAGCCGCCCTTGCCGGATGGGTCGCCGCGCGAAGACAAGATTGCAGCTATTGGTGTTCAAATGCGCAAATGGGTCAGTTTTCACGGCCTTTCGATCAATGTGGAGCCGGATTTGACGCATTTTGACGGGATCGTGCCCTGTGGCATCTCGGATCATGGTGTGACGTCGCTGGTGGACCTTGGCTTGCCGGTCAGCCTGGGCGACGTGGATCTGGCGTTGAAACGCAGTTTCAGCGCAGCTTTCTAGGACGCCTGTCTGAAAATTGCGCGCGCCTTGCGCGCACGCGATGTTTTATTGGGGCCAGCCCCAAACCCCGGGATATTTGTGAACAGGCGAAGTTGACAGGTTTGGGACCCTGCCCCAACATCCCGCGACGCCCATTATCGCCAAGGCCAGGAATGCAAGATCAGAGTTACCATCGCCCCGACAGTTTGGCCGCCGGATTGGAGCTTTTAGCGCAGGGTCGGCCCCGCATTGCGGCGGGCTGTACCGATCTGTTTCCGGCGACCGAGCGCAAGGTGTTGCCGGGCCCAATCCTGGACATTTCTGGCATTGCGGAATTGCGGGGGATTGCAACACGCGATGCCGGCGTCACGATCGGGGCGACCACCACCTGGCGGGACCTTTTGGACACGCCATTGCCGCCGGCCTTTGACGGGCTGAAACTTGCGGCTCGCGAGGTGGGCGCGCGGCAAATACAGGCCCGCGGTACGATTGCCGGGAACCTGTGCAATGCCTCACCTGCCGCTGATGGCGTACCACCACTTCTGACACTGGACGCAGAGGTTGAGTTGGCAAGTGTGCGGGGGCGTCGAAGGCTTCCTTTGTCGGATTTCCTCAAAGCACCTCGGCAGACGGCGCGCGCCGAGGATGAGATGGTCGTTTGCCTTCATGTCCCCGCTGAAGCCTCTGGAGGGACAGGAGCTTTTCAGAAACTGGGCGCGCGGTCCTATCTGGTGATCTCGATCGCTATGACCGCTGCCCGGATCACGGTCAAAGACGGGTTTGTGCAATCGGCCGCGCTTGCCATCGGGGCGTGCACGCCGGTTGCAACGCGCTTGCCGGAGGCGGAGGCCGCTTTGGTTGGCGCACCGCTTGATCCAAGCCGTGTGACCGAGGCGATGATTGCGCCTGCGCTTTCGCCCATTGACGACATGCGGGCGGACGCGGCCTATCGTAGACAGACGGCGCTTGAATTGCTGCGGCGCACCTTGACCCGGCTTGAGACAAGGCGGGCCGCATGACCCGTGTGACCGTCGCCGGAACGGCCCATGACATCGAAAGCGCCCCCGGTCGTCGCCTGTCAGAGGTTTTGCGTGGAGAGTTGGGCCTGACAAGCGTCAAGGTCGGCTGCGATGCCGGGGATTGCGGGGCCTGCACGGTGTTGGTCGATGGCGCACAGGTCTGCGCCTGCCTTGTGCCCGTGGCGCAGGTGGACGGCTGTGTGATCGAATCGCTGGAGGCCACCGAACCGGTGCTGCTGTCGCACTTGCAGGCCGCGTTTCTGGATCAGGGTGCTGCTCAATGCGGCGTCTGCACGCCAGGCATGATGATGGCGGCGATTGAACTTTTGCGTGCGAATGCTGCGCCGTCCCGGTCGCAGGTCGAAGAGGCGCTTGGCGGTGTCCTCTGCCGCTGCACGGGGTACGCCAAGATCGTCGATGCGGTGCTGGGTTTGCCCGCCCGCGCCGACAAGGCGAATGGCCACGCGGTGGGCGTGCCTCTGCGCCGTCTGGACGGCCAATCCAAGGTGGATGGCTCGGAACTGTTTGGGGCAGATGTTGGTCCCGCTGATGCGCTTCTGGTACGGGCCGTGCGCAGCCCGCATTTCCACGCCCGCTTCGCCTTTGGCGATCTTGCGGCCTGGGCGTCGGCTTCAGGCGTCAAGGTGCTGACCGCGCAGGATATTCCTGGCGTGAACCGCTTTGGAGTCATCCCGCCATTGGCAGACCAGCCCGCGCTGGCCGAAGAGGTGGCGCGCTTCCTGGGCGAAGCGGTTGCCCTTGTCATTGGACCGTCAGAGGTGGTCGAGCCACTGGAGCTTGGCGACGTCCCGATCTTTTGGGACCCCATCGATCACGCGACGACCGAGGCTGAGGGGCGGACGGCCACACCGCTTCACCCGACGCGCGACGAGAACATTCTAATCACGGGTCGGGTGCTGACGGGCGACCCGGACAGGGCGCTTACCGAGGCGGCCCATGTGGCCGAAGCGTCCTTCCAGACATCCTATGTTGAACATGCCTATATCGAGCCCGAAGCGGGAGTTGCCTGGATGGAGGGCGATACGCTGGTGATCCATGCCTGTACGCAAGCGCCCGTGATGGACCGCGACGATACGGCGCTTGTCCTTGGACTGGCGAAGGACCAGGTGCGGATTGTGCCGACGGCGGCGGGTGGGGGATTTGGCGCCAAGCTGGATTTGTCGGTGCAACCTCTGATCGGGCTGGCCGCCATGGTCACGGGCCAACCCTGCCGGATGGTTTACACCCGCAACGAGTCGATGCGCGCCTCGACCAAGCGGCATCCCGGAACGATGACGGCAAAGATCGGCGCGGATGCAGACGGGCGTGTCGCCGGTATGGTTTTTGACGGCGATTTCAACACGGGCGCTTATGCAAGTTGGGGGCCGACCGTTGCGACGCGCGTGCCGGTCCATGCCTCGGGCCCATACCGGGTGCCACATTACCGCGCTGAAGCCCGTGCCATCCACACCAACGGTCCTGTGTCAGGTGCATTTCGCGGCTTTGGTGTGCCGCAGGCCGCGATCATGCAGGAGCTTTTGTACGACGATCTGGCGGCGCAATGCGGGATGGACCGGCTTGCCTTTCGCCGGTTGAACGCATTTGTCGACGGCGACAAGACGGCGTGCGGGCAGGAGCTGGCCTCGGTCGGGATGCTGGAGTGTCTGGACGCATTGAAACCTCATTGGGACCGAGCGTTGAAGGAGGCGGCGGAACACGTGAACGGGCCGACTGCGCGGGGCGTCGGCATCGCGTCGTGCTGGTATGGGTGCGGCAACACCGCCTTGCCCAACCCGTCAACCATCCGGATCGGGATCACGCCCGAGGGGCGTTTGAAGCTTCACCAAGGGGCCACCGATATTGGCCAAGGTGCGAATACGGTCATCGCCCAGATTGCGGCGGATGCCATGGGTTTGCCGATTGATGCGGTTGACCTGATTGGCCCGGATACAAGCCTGACACCCGATTGCGGCAAGACTTCTGCCTCGCGGCAGACCTTTATCACCGGGCGCGCTGCAGAAGCCGCCGGGCGCGCGCTGCGGCGCGAGATCCTGCGGCGCACTAATTTGTCGGATGCGGCCACCTTGTCGCTTGTGGACGGCACCCTTAGCGCCACTGAACATGGCCAAACCCAGATCATCGAGCTGGGGGCGGCAAATGCCGAAGGCTATGCGCTGATGGCGGAAGAGACGTATGATCCGCCAACGACGACGCTTGATGAAAACGGACAGGGCACGCCCTATGCGCTTTATGGCTTCGGTGCGCAGATGGCCGAGGTCGAAGTGGATCTGGCGCTTGGAACCACGCGCGTGTTGAAGATGACCGCAGCACACGACGTCGGGCGCGCGATTAACCCCCTTCTGGCCGAGGGGCAGATCGAAGGCGGCATTGCCCAAGGGCTGGGGCTGGCCTTGATGGAAGAGTTTCTGCCCGGGCGGACCGAGAACCTGCATGACTATCTGATCCCCACGGTTGGCGATATGCCCGAGATGACCTCGATCCTGATCGAGAAACCGGACCCCGAAGGACCGATGGGCGCCAAGGGACTGGGCGAACATGTGTTGATCCCGACGGCACCTGCCATCCTGAACGCGATCCGCCATGCGACGGGCGCGCGCTTGACCAAGGCGCCTGCCCTGCCCCATCGCGTGTTGGCTGCCATCCGCGCGGCAGAAACGGAGGCACACCATGGCCCGTAAGCGCCGCGATACCACGCTGCCCGCGCCATTTCTGAAGCGGCTGACCTTGATCCCCGAGAAGATGGGTGATCGCAAGGTCTATCCTATGAACCTTCCCTGGCTGGACCCCGACCGGTTCGAGATCAGCTTCGAGGCTCCGGTCACGATCATCGTCGGCGAAAACGGCTCGGGTAAATCAACACTGATCGAGGCCATCGCCGCACTGGCAGGCTATGACGAGGCGGGTGGTGGCAAAGGATACAAACCAGTGGATCACAGCATGGCACTGGACGTGAGTGGCGCGGACTTGTCCACTGCGCTGCGCGCGGGTTGGTTGCCCAAGGTGACCGATGGATGGTTCTTCAAGGCCGAGAGTTTCTTTTCGGTTGCGCGCTATCTGGACGAAGCCGCGCAGCTTGATCCTTTCAGCCCGCCGCCGCCCGATTTTCTGTCGCATTCGCATGGCGAGGGCTTCGTGCGCTTTTTCGAAGAACGCATGGCGCGGCAGGGCATCTATTTCATGGATGAACCCGAAAGCGCGCTGTCGCCCAACCGGCAACGCGATTTGCTGCGGGTGTTGGCCAAAATCCAGGACAGCGCCACGGCTCAGGTCATTATGGCCACGCACTCGCCCATCCTGATGGCCGTCCCCGGTGCAACCGTTTTGGAAATGACGCGCGGCGGTCCCGAACCGGTCGCGCTGGAAGACACGGACCATTTCAAGCTCTACCGCGATTTCGTCACGGATCCGACCGGCTTTGTCGAGGCAGCCTTGGCCGAGGCAGAGCCATGACCGCGCCCGCGAAAATCCGCTGCGATGCCTGTCCTGTCATGTGCTATATCGCGCCGGGGCGCGCGGGCGCCTGTGACCGTTATGCCAATCAGGACGGGCAGATCATTCGTGTCGATCCCCTGACCATTCTGGACCGACGGATTGCCAAGGGCGATGCCGTGAAACCTTTTCTGAAAGCTGACTGGGATGGCATGTCGGCCAGCGGAGATGACGTTGCGGTTTCGGCCATCGGCGCGGGTACGACCTATCCTGATTACAAGCCTGCGCCCTTCATCGTCTCGCGCCAGATCGACGGGGTCGACGCGGTGACCGTGGTGACCGAAGCGATCTTTTCCTATTGCGGGGTGAAGGTGAAGATTGACACCGACCGCCATATCGGCCGGGAAACTGCCACTGTCCGCGCAAATGGCGAGGTCATCGGCCACGTTATGACGGCGGAGTATGGCAGTCAGATGCTATCGCTTGGCGGGGTCGAGCATCTGACAGGCGGCTCCAAGGCGGAAGGTCGCGCCACCTGCGCGGCGCTGCTTGCACTTTGTAACAAGGAAGAGGTCGAGTTGACGATCGACGGCGGCTCGACCCTGCGCGTGGCCGCAGGCCAACCCCCTGTCGTCGATGGCGAAACCGAAGTTCGGATGCGCGTCGGCTGCGGATCGGCCACAATCGGGATGTTTGCCAGCCAATGGAAGGGCCATGTGGACGAAGTGGTTGTGGTCGATGACCACATCACCGGTGTCGTCTCGGAACATCAAGCGGGCAAGGTCATCGATTGGCCTGATACCGGCATTCGCATCAAGGGGCATCGGTCGACGCCCGGGCGCTATTTCAAGGTGGCCGAACCGGGGCGCGGATGGGGGGGCACGGATATTGACGATCCGCTGGCGATCCTTGGCGACTGGCGCCCGGCCAAAGGAGCCCGTCCTGGCCTAACGCTTTTGATGGTGTCGACCACTGGCGAACATGCGGGCTACTACGTGTTGGATGACGACCTTGTACCCCAATCGAAGCCGATGCCAGAGGTGCTGCAAGCCTCGGTTGATCTGATTGCGGAAAACTGTGAACCGGCTCGCGCGACCGTCCTGTTCATGGGGGGTGCGGGCGGCTCGCTCAGGTCCGGCGTGACAGAAAACCCCATTCGCCTGACCCGATCGGTTCAAGGCGAGGTCACGCGGGTGACGCTGGGCGGTGTGCCGGCCTATGTCTGGCCGGGTGGTGGGATCACCGTGATGGTCGACGTGGCCCAACTGCCGGACAACGCGTTTGGGTACGTTCCCACCCCGGCACTGGTTGCCCCGCTGGAATTCACGGTTCCGATGGCGGAGTATCAAGCGCTTGGCGGTCACGCAGGTGCCGTCCGTGATTTGCAGGACGTCCTGGATCATGGCGGTGCTTACGGCGCCGATGCGCAGGTCATCGGCACGAAGGAATGAGCGGGCGGCCCACGGTGGGATGGCTGCAGGGCGGGCGGCTTCATTTGCAGCATGGCCCGATTGATTTGATCCTGACCGTCGAGGGACCGGGACGGACACAGGCGTTGCAAGCCGCGCAGGACCGCTTCGAGACCGTCTTGGATGTGCTGGTCACCGAACTGGATCACTTGACCGTTTCCTATGCCGGGCATCGGTTTCAGGGCCCGATTGCCCAGCGGATGGCCAAGGCCGTCGCGCCACTGGCACAGGACCATTTCGTTACGCCAATGGCCGCTGTGGCGGGCGCTGTCGCGGATGAGGTTTTGGCCGCGATGCGGCCCCATGACCTGAACAAGACGATCGTAAACAACGGTGGCGACGTTGCATTCCATTTGACTGATGATCAGGAATTTACATCATTTTCACCAATAGGTTCCGTTGTTGTCCCGGCAGATTCCCCTGTGCGTGGAATTGCCACGTCGGGCTGGCGGGGGCGCAGCCAATCGCGTGGGATCGCCGATGCTGTCACGGTTTTGGCGGACACAGCCGCCCGGGCCGATGCCGCCGCCACACTGATCGCGAATGCGGTCGATTTGCCAGACCACCCGGCCATCACGCGCGTCAAAGCCCAAGCGGTCGAGGCGATCCCGCAACTGGGTGCAAGATCTGTCACGTCAGCGGTCGGCGCGCTTGGCGCCAGCGACCGCGCGGACGCGCTGGACGCGGGCCAGCGTTACGCCGCCTCGCTTGTGGCCAACGGGCTGATCGCTGGTGCCGCGCTTTTACTGCAGGGGGAAACCCGCGTTACCGGGTGGTCAGGTATCGCGACAAGGCCGGTGCCCGATCTGTCATGATCAAGCCGATACCCATCCCGATCAGTTGACCCCAGACACCGGCCGGATCCCGCAATCCTCGCGCATCAGACATCCCGCAGCAATGGACAGGGTCCAGCGTATAGGTCGTCAGCCGCATGCCCTCGCCCGCGCAGATCGCGGCGCGGCGCAACAGGTTGAAATCGTCAAACCAAAGCTCGACCGCGGCAACACCAGCGGCGCGCATCGCGCTAAGCAAGGCCAGATCGCGAACGCTGCGCAGTTTAAATTTGGCCATGACCATCACATCATGGGTTTTCTCAAGCATCAGCAACGCATCAAGATCGGCCTGGTTTGCAACATCGACCTTTAGGGTGCCCAACTGGTTTGCCCCGGTCTTTGCGACAAAGTCCGCGACAGCCGAAATATCCTCGGCCCGCTTCACATCAAGGTCGAAAATTGCGCGGGTCGACGCAAGCGCCTGGAACGCGGCGTCAAGTGTTGGCACGGTTTCCTCGGTCACTTCGGCCGTATCTCCGCCGTCGCCCGACCGCAGTGCAAGCCCCTCAAGCACGGCGACTTCGGGGCCGTTTGAACTGATGTCTTTCCCAGTCATCCGATCAAGGGTGGAATCATGCATAAGGTACGGTTGCCCGTCCGCATCAAGGCGCAGATCAATCTCGACCACATCAAAGCGTGCGGCGGCCCGAATGGCCGCAAGCGAGTTTTCGGGCGCGGGGCCCCAAAGGCCCCGGTGCACGGAAATCATGGGAACGTTTGGTGTCGCGCGGAAGCGCTGTTTCACGGCATCGCGATTGGTCACAGTACCCTCGTCGTCAGGGGTGAGCGTTGGCAGTTGTTCGGAGGTCTTTCAAATCGGCCTTAACACCGAATGACCGATGCGGCTATTTGTTCGGGGGCGTTTTCAAAGCCGTTGTCCGGTCGCCGCATCAAATAGGAACGCATCCTCGGGCGCAAAACTGAGCCCGACACGTCCTGTCGGCACTGGTTCTTCTGCACTTTGGGCGACTGTCAAGTCATGCGACCCAAGGCGGCCATGGACCAGGCGCTGTGCGCCCAGGTCTTCGACCACCGATACATCCAGCGCCAACCCGTTCGGCTCGGGGTTAAGCCGCGCTTTTTCCGGTCTCAATCCGAACGTTACTTTGCCCCGGTGACGGACCAACGCAGGCACGGTTACGTCCCCAATCTGAACACCGCCATCCTGCGCCTCGCCCGGGATCAGGTTCATCGGCGGCGCGCCAATGAAACTGGCGACGAAGGTCGAGGCCGGGTTCGAATAGATTTCGCCGGGCGTGCCCACCTGTTCGATCTTGCCGCCGTTCAGCACGACGATCCGGTCGGCCAGGGTCATCGCCTCAACCTGGTCATGGGTGACATAGATCATGGCCGTGTCCAGGCGGCGCTGTAGTTTTTTGATCTCAAGTCGCATCTGGTTCCGCAGCTTGGCGTCCAGGTTCGAAAGCGGCTCGTCAAACAGGAAAATCGCCGGATGACGCACGATCGCACGCCCCATCGCCACGCGCTGGCGCTGACCGCCAGACAGTTGCGAGGGTCTGCGATCCAGGAATTCGTCGATCTGCAAAAGCTTGGCGGCTTCATCCACGCGCTTCGCGATCTCTTCTGCTGGGGTTTTCCGGTTCTTCAACCCGTATGCCAGATTTTTCCGGACCGACATATGCGGGTAAAGTGCGTAGTTCTGGAAGACCATAGCAATGTTTCGGTCCGCAGGTTCCAGGTCGTTCACAATGCGTCCGGCCAATTCAACCTCGCCGCCCGTGACGCTTTCCAAACCGGCTACCATCCGCAAGAGCGTCGACTTTCCGCAGCCCGAGGGGCCAACGAACACCACCAACTCGCCATCCCCGACATCGACCGAAACGCCTTTCACAGCCTCGGCGCCATTGGGATAGACCTTGCGCGCTTCCTTGATCCGAAGTGTCGTCATTTTTCCTGCTCCACCAGACCTTTGATGAACATGCGCTGGAAGATGAGGATGATCACCACCGGTGGCAACATCGCAAGCATCGCCATCGCAAGCGCTTCGTTATAAAATGGAATGTCCGCGCCGATCATGCTTTGCATGACATTCCGGATGCCGCGTACCAGCGTAAAGTACTGTTCTTCCGTGGTCATCAACATTGGCCAGAGGTACTGGTTCCAGCCCACAACAAACATGATGATGAAAATCGCCGCCATCATCGTCCGCGACAGCGGCACAAGGATGTCCACAAAAAAGCGCCAGGCATTGGCCCCGTCGATCCGGGCCGCTTCCAGCAATTCATTCGGCACAGATTTGAAGAACTGCCGGAAGAAGAATGTGCCCGTGGCCGACGCGATCAGTGGTAGGATCAGCCCCGTGTAGCTGTTTAACAGCCCCAATTGCTGGACCACTTCATATGAGGGCAGGATCCGGACTTCGAGCGGCAAGAGGAGTGTCAGGAAGATCACCCAGAAGCAAAACCCGGCCAGAGGGAATCGGAAATAGACAATGGCATAGGCCGCCAACATCGATACCACGATCTTGCCCAGGGCGAACCCGATGCCAAGGATGAAACTGTTTTTGGTCATCAGCCAGCCCGTGATCTCGCCCGAGAACCCGCCCTGCTGGTTGAGCACTGTGTCATAGGTCGACAGGAACTCACCGCCCCAACCAACCTGCATGCCCTCGCGGTGGATCATGACATGATCAAAGGTCGATGTCATGAAGGCGACCGCAAGCGGTCCCATCATCAGGAATACACCGATCCAAAGGACGATATGGTCGTAGATCTTGACGCCACCAAAGCTGCGTCGGCTGAGCGCCGGTTTCGCCCGCGCAACGGGGACGTCCATCTCGGTCGTGGCCATCTAGGTCTCCCTCATGAGTAGTGCACCCGGCGCTCGATTAGGCGGAACTGAACTACGGTCAACACCAGAACAAGCAGCATCAAGATCACCGATTGCGCCGCGGAACCGCCCACATCCAGGCCGCGGAACCCGTCCTGATAAACCTTGTAGACCAACGTCACCGGATTGTTCCCGGGCTCGCCTTTTACCATCAGGTCAATCGTGCCGAATGTCTCGAACATGGCGTAGGTGATGTTGAGGATCAGCAGGAAGAATGTCGTCGGCGCGAGCAGCGGGAAGGTGATTGTCCAGAACCGGCGCGTTTCGGATCGGCAATCGATGGATGCCGCTTCCTTCACCGAAGACGGAATGGATTGCAGCCCGCTGAGAAAGAAGATGAAGCAATAGGGTATCTGTTTCCAGGTCGCGACGACAATCATCGCAATGCCGGTATCCCAATAGTCCACGCCCACCCGCATGTTCCATCCGAACAGCGCCGCGAACTCGACCAACGGTCCGATGTGCTGATCGAACAACATGATCCCGATCAGACCCGCCACCGGAGGTGCGATCGCATAGACCCACATCAGAAGCGTTTTATAGGCCGATCGACCGCGCAGAACTCGGTCGGCCGAGACCGCCAGCATCAGGCCAAGAAATAACGAAAGGAAGGCCACCAGAACGGTGAAAATCGTCGTGAACCATGCTGTGCGGCGATAGTCAGAACCTGTGACGGCATCAACGTAGTTATTGATGCCAACATAGGTCGATTTGCCAAAAAATGGGTCTTGTAGAAAGAAGGAGGACCAGATCGCTTCTGCGGCTGGCCAAAGGAAAAATACTCCAATGATCAGCATCTGTGGCGCAAGCAACAGGTACGGAAACCATGGATTGGTAAACTGAGACTTCGCCACCGGCACCCCTCTTCCCAAAACGGAGCGGGGGCGGTTGCCCGCCCTCGTCCTAAGTCAAACTGAGATCAGTTGGTCTGTGCGAAGCGGTTGAGAAGCTTGTTGCCCTCTTCTTCGATCACCGAAAAGGCGCTGTCGACGTCAGTTTCGCCAGCGAAGATCTTTCCGTATTCGCGGTTCATCACGTCGCGGATCTGGACGTAGAAGCCCATCCGGTAGCCTTTCGAGTTCTCGCCCGACGGCAGAAGCAATTGCTTGATGCCAACTTCGGCCTGCGGCGTTTCTTCGTAATAGCCTTCCTCGGTGGCAAGCTCATAAGCCGCCGTAGTGATCGGCACGTAGCCCGTTTCCTTGTGCCACATCAGCTGCACTTCAGGGCTGGAGAGGAATTTGAAGAATTCGGCCGTGCCAGTGTTTTCGGCCTCGTCATGACCGGACAGTGCGAAAAGCGCGGCGCCGCCGATGAAGGTCTGCGTCGGTTCTGTCGTGACAGCTTCCCAATAGGGCAGATAGGTTGCCGAGAAGTCGAATTCGACCGAGTTGCGAAGCCCGCCAAACGACCCGGACGACCCCAGCCACATGGCGACTTCGCCGTTTTCGAATGGGGTCTGGTTGTCACCCCAGCCTGCGCCGTAATAGCCGTACCATCCCTTGTCCATCCACTCTTTCGCAGCGGTGAAATGGGCCTTGATGGCATCGTTATTCACGAGGATCTCGGTACCGTCCGAGCCGTCGAACCCGTTGTTATTCGTGGCGAATGGCAGGTTGTGACGCGAGTGGAAGTTCTCGGTCCAGATCCAGGGGCTATGCGATTGCGCGAGCGGCGTGTATCCCGCTTCGACGATTGCCGGTGCAATGGCCTGAAACTCTTCCCAAGTCTTAGGCGGCTCTACTCCGGCCTTCTCGAGGGCTTCAGTGTTATAGTAGAGGATCGGTGTCGACGAGTTGAACGGCATGCCAACCATCTTGCCTTCGCTGTCCGCGTAGAAATAGCGGACGCCCGAGATGTAGTCGTTCGAGTCAAAGTCGATCCCGGCATTGATGATGAGGTCTTCTGCAGGAATAACAGCGCCATCGGCACCGATGATCGTGGCAGCCCCAGCGTCAAACACCTGAACGATGTTCGGCTGTTCGCCTGCCCTGAACGCTGCGATGGTCGAGGTTAGCGTGTCTTCGTAGCCACCTTTGTAGGTCGGCGTCAGAACATACTCGGATTGCGATTCATTAAACATCGTTGCGAGCGTGTTGACCGTCTCGCCCAGTTGGCCGCCCATACCGTGCCACCAGGTCAATTCGGTCTGTGCCTGAGCGGTGCCTGCAAACATTGTCGCGGCGCCGATCAGAATGAATTTTGTCGGATGCATTTCGTTCTCCCCGGGATTAAGTTCTTGCACGATAGCGGGTATTTCCCCGGAATGACAGTTTTTCAAAATCTTTGTGTCAGCGGGCTCATGGTTTGATGAAGCTTTCATGTCACTTGACCCCATCGTGCCAGAGCGCCATGCACCGCACATGACAAAACTTGCTTTGATTACCGGCGCCTCCCGCGGTTTGGGCGCGGCTCTGGCCGAAGAACTATGCGACACCCATCACATCGTTGCGGTGGCACGAACGGTCGGCGGGCTTGAGGAGCTTGATGACCGCATTCAGGCGCGCGGCGGCACCGCGACGCTGGCCCCGCTTGATGTCACGGATACCAACGCGATGGCGACGCTGTGCCGGTCCATCCACGACCGATGGGGCAAGCTGGACCTTTGGGCGCATCCTGCCGTTCACGCCGCCCCATTGGCCCCTGCCCCGCATATCGACGCCAAAGACATGGCCAAAAGCATCGCTGTCAACGTCACCGCAACGGCAACGCTTATCCCTTTTGTCGCACCGCTTTTGGGGACGGCGGGTCGCGCCGTGTTCTTTGCCGACCCGGGTGCCAACGGCAAGTTCTTCGGAGCATATGGCGCCACGAAAGCAGCGCAGATCTTTTTGGCGGAGAGTTGGCAGGCTGAGTGCGAGAAGACAGGACCGAACGTGCAAATCGTGACCCCGGCACCGATGCCAACGGCCACGCGTGCCCGGTTTTTCCCGGGCGAGGATCGCGCGCCGCTAACCCCTGAACAGGACGCAGCACGAACAATTGTTGCGGGACTTTAGGGTTTACTCAGCGGGCATCTGGCGAGGCGGGTCGTTTTCTTCCGTGGCCAGTGGCGTGTCATCCGCTTTCGGGACGAACAGTCGATACGCATCACGGAATGGCACCTTATGCTGCATGAAATGCGCCAACCAACCCGTGAAATCGAGGACCAGCATCACGATAACCATGAAGCCAAGTGCAATCGCCCAATCCTCCCATTGAGTCCAGACCAGCTTGGTCCGAAGCAAGTCGAAAAAGTGTCCGCCACTGACGAAATGATACGCTGCTGCGGTGGCCGCTCCGCCAAGCCCGAGCAGCAAGAAGAAACTGACCGTCCGATGGAAAAAGAAGTAGCGCACGTCCAGCCAGGCGGACGGATGACTCCAAACCGATTTCGGAAACAGAAACTGCAGAAACGAGCCCTGCGCCGCCTCGCGATCCCGTTGGGTCGCATGTTCGCCGCGTCCTTTGACGGATCGATACACGAAGTAGGCGACAATGACCGATGTGACCAGGTACAACCAAAACACCCGTCTCGACGGCAAAAGCGGATAGCTTAAAACATCGAATAGCTGATTGAGGATCGCGTTTGCGGCGTTACTCAGGGCTTCCATGACACATCAGGTCTAGTTCCTGCTCGTTTGCGATGTGTTTGTGCACTAACGCGGCCGAATGATGACCTGTATGTTGGGGTCTCTTGCCCCGCCTTGCATGCTCACATAAAGCAGGCGCATGCGTATATTGATCACAAATGACGACGGTATTAATGCCCCGGGGCTGAAGGTTCTGGAGGATCTTGCCGCCCAGATTGCGGGGCCGGACGGCGAGGTGTGGGTGGTTGCACCGGCGTTCGAACAGTCGGGCGTCGGGCATTGCATCAGCTACACCCATCCGACGCTTTTGTCCGAGTTTGGCCCCCGCCGTTTCGCTGCCGAGGGCACGCCCGCCGACTGCGTTTTGGCCGCGGTCCATGTGGTCATGCGGGACGCGCCGCCCGATCTTGTTTTGTCGGGCGTGAACAGGGGCAACAATGCGGGCGAAAGCACGGTCTATTCGGGCACGATCGGGGCCGCGATGGAAGCCGCCCTTCAGGACCTGCCCGCCATCGCGCTAAGCCAGTATTTCGGACCGAAGACGCGCGACCTTGAGACCCCGTTTCAATCCGCTGCGGCGTTCGGCGTCGAAACGGTCCAGCGCCTGTTGAAGGACGGATTGTGGGACGCCGAAGGTTATCGCCTGTTCTATAACGTCAACTTTCCGCCCGTCCCGGCAGCAGATGTCAAAGGTTTCCGTGTGGCGCCCCAAGCTTGGCGCCCGGGCTGGCACCATGCCATGACCTCGCAAGGCTCGCCCACCGGTCGGAATTTCCTTTGGGTGACAGGCAGTTCTGCCCATATGCCCGCGCCAGAGGGCACCGATGTCCGCGCCAATCTGGACGGATATGTCGCCATTACTCCGCTGCGTGCCGATCTGACGGCGCATGAAACGCTTTCAACCCTGCAGGACCGGCTTGATACGTAATGCAGGATGCTGAAGCCAAGATGCAGTTTCTGTTCACCCTCAGATCCAAGGGGGTGATGGACACGCGCGTCCTGGAGGCGATGGAAAAAATCGACCGCGGCGTCTTTGTTAAAGGTCTGTTCGCCGAACGCGCGTACGAAGATATGCCGCTGCCTATTGCATGCGGACAGACGATCAGCCAACCCTCGGTCGTGGGTCTGATGACGCAGGCTTTGCAAGTCGACAGCCGCCACAAGGTGCTCGAGATCGGGACGGGCTCTGGCTATCAGGCCGCCGTGCTCAGCCAGCTGGCGCGGCGAGTCTATACGGTTGACCGGCACAAACGGCTGGTGGCGCAGGCACAAGACGTGTTCGACACGCTTGATCTGGCGAACATCACCGCCATCGCAGCGGATGGCACTCGAGGGCTGTCGGAACAGGCCCCGTTCGACCGCATTCTAATAACCGCCGCCGCCGAAGACCCCCCCGGTCCCCTTCTGGCGGACCTGAAAGTGGGCGGCATCATGGTCGTTCCCGTGGGTCAATCAGATGCCGTGCAAGCGCTGATCAAAGTCACTCGTACTGAAAACGGGTTCGAATACGACGAATTGCGACAGGTGCGCTTCGTTCCGTTGGTCGAAGGTATGGGCGCAGACTAGCGCCGAACGCGGTCACATTTGCCATAAGACTACTGGATCAATACCCCCAAGAGGTGTTAACATCTTGTGTAACGGCAGGTCGCTTGGGCCATATGTGGCGGTTCCAGCGAAAAACGGTCCCAGAAGAGGGCCGCGATGAGATGGTTGAGGAGTTGGCAGATTATGAGACAAACGGCTTTCAAAATGCTTCTGACCAGCAGCGTGCTTGCGCTGGCTGGCTGTGGCGGTACCGGCAATGACAGCTTCTTTGGAGGCTTTGACCTTGATCTGCGCGGAAGCGCTGGGCAGCTCGACACATCGGCGGCAGCACAAAACGCCAGCGTCGTGAAGCCCGAACCGGACGCGCGCGGTGTCGTGTCCTACCCCGGCTATCAGGTCGCAGTGGCCCGTCGTGGCGATACCGTACGCACCGTCGCGGCGCGTGTCGGCATTCCGCCCGAAGAACTGGCCCGCCACAACACGCTGCCTGACACGGTCGTTCTGCGGGATGGCGAAATCCTTGCCTTGCCGCGCCGTGTCGCAGAACCGCTGGGCGCACCAACAAACACGGGCGAGGTGGACGTGGTCACGATTGCAGGCAACGCGATCGAGAACGCGCGCAGCGCACCTGGCCTTCCAACAGGCAGCGAACCTTCGCGGCACCGCGTCCGTCCAGGTGAAACCGCATTCTCCATCGCGCGCCTTTATGACATTCCGGTTGCCGAACTGGCCGAGTGGAACGGGCTGGGATCGGATCTTGCGCTTCGGGTCGGGCAGTATCTGCTGATCCCGATCGCGGCTGTGCCGGCCGGCGGTCAGGATGTGCGCGTCGCCACCATTGAACAGCCCGGTGTCGGCAGCACAACGCCGGTGCCCCCCTCGGCCTCACGCCCACTGCCAACGGAAGATATCCAACCCGTTGCCGTTGCGGCGGCGACCCCACCGGCCCGCACCGCCGAAACGCAAACGCAACCTGACCCAGAACCCGAACCATTGGAAGATGTGCAAACTGTTGCCTCTGACACGTCCAAGCTTCGGATGCCCGTTCAGGGCAGCATCATCCGACCTTATGCCAAAGGCTCGAATGAGGGGATCGGGATTTCCGCAAATGCCGGTAGCCAGGTCGTGGCCGCCGACGACGGTACAGTCGCTGCCATCACGCGGGACACTGATCAGGTGCCGATCCTTGTCATACGTCACGCAAATAACCTGCTGACGGTCTATGCTGGTGTTGACGAAATTGCCGTTGAGAAAGGCGACGCCGTACGGCGCGGCGACCAGATCGCGGTTGTCCGCTCGGCTGCTCCGCCGTTTCTGCATTTCGAGGTGCGCGAAGGGTTCGACAGCGTCGATCCAAGCCCGTACCTGAACTGAGGATCATGTGACGCGACAGAACTCTTCGATGAGTTTTGCCAAGTCTTCAGGGCGAAGCTTGGCCACTCGCGATGTTTGAAACCATCGCCGTCCCCGTCTGGGTTCTGTTGCTGACAGCAGGTTTTGCGGCCTTGTCGATCCTGGAACGCGTGATCGGCCCTTCGGTTCGGTGGTTCTTTCGCAAGCGCGCGGAACGCGTTGTGCTTGAGGTGAACAAGCGCCTTCAACGCCCAATCGAGCCGTTCAAGCTGGCCCGGCGGACCGATATGATCCAGCGGCTTAAGTATGATCCCGAGGTGGCCGAAGCCATCGGTGCCCACGCGCGCGAAGAAGGGCTGCGCGAGGATGTCGCCTTCGAACAGGTCGAACGCTATGCCCGCGAAATCGTGCCCTCTTTTTCCGCCAGCGCCTATTTCGGATTTGGCACGCGCGCCTCGAAATGGGTCAGCCAGCGGCTTTTCCGTGTGCGGCTTGGCGCCTTCGACGAAGAGAACATCAGCGCCATCGACCCGGACGCGACCGTGGTGTTCGTGATGAACCACAGATCCAACATGGATTACCTGCTGGTGACCTGGCTTGCGGCCGAACGCTCGGCGCTGAGCTATGCCGTGGGCGAGTGGGCGCGCGTTTGGCCCGTGTCGGCCCTGATCCGCAGCATGGGCGCATTCTTTATCCGCCGCCGGTCGCGCAGCCCGCTTTATCGCAAAGTGCTGGCCCGCTATGTGCAGATGGCCACTGACGGCGGGGTCACACAGGCCGTGTTCCCCGAAGGCGGGTTGTCGCTTGATGGGCGGATCGCCCAGCCGAAGCTTGGGTTCCTGTCCTATATCGTAGCGCATGACGCCGAGAGCCGCCGCGATGTCGCCTTTGTGCCCGTGGCCCTGAACTATGACCGTGTTCTGGAAGACCGCGTGCTGATCCGTGCGCAGCAAGCAGGCGAGCGGCGGTTTCGCGCGGCCATCCCCGTGGCCCTGGGCTTTGCTCTGAAACAGCTTTGGAACCGAATTCGCGGCCGCTTCTTCAAATTTGGCTATGCAGCGGTATCTTTTGGCGAGCCGGTGTCGCTTGCGCAATTCTCAAAGGCGCATCCCGAGAAGACAACCGAGGCGCTTGGTGCCGAACTCAAGCGTCGGATCGAAGCGATTGTGCCAGTTCTGCCGGTGCCGTTGATTGCGTCCATCCTACTGCGCGAGACAGGTCCCATCGCGCGGGACGCCTTGATAACGAAGACGGAAGCCATGCACACGGTGCTGACGGACAGGACGGTGCACGTGCATATTCCCCGGGGCGATCTTGCCTACGCGGTCGAAACCGCGCTGCGCCTGTTGCTGCTGCGGCGGATCATTACTGAAACGTCAGAAGGGGTGGCAGTGGCGCAAGACCAGGAGACGATCCTGACCTTTTATGCCAATTCCATCAAGCATATGATCCCGGAAAATTAGTGCCCAGCCCCAAGCTGGCCCACGCGCACGCCATAATCGACAGCGACCTGATAATCCGGATCGTCATCCGCATCGACGATCAGGCTGCCTGCCTTGGTCAGAAGCTGGTGACAATCGCGGCTGAGGTGGCGGAGCTGTAGCGCTTTGCCGGCAGCTTCGTATTTGGTGGCCATGGTTTCAATCGCCGTCAGAGCGGATTGATCGACCACCCGGCTTTCCGCGAAGTCGACGATCACAAGGCTTGGGTCCTGTGCTGGATCGAACAGTTCGACAAACCCCTCGGCCGAACCGAAGAAAAGCGGGCCGCGCACTTTGTAGACCTTGGCGCCTTCGGGCGTTTCATAGGTCGAGGCATTGATCCGCGTCGCGTTGTTCCAGGCATAAGCCAAGGCCGAGACGATGACACCGACGAACACTGCCGTGGCTAGATCGTAAGCCACGGTCACGCCCGTCACGAGCAGGATGACAAACGCGTCCGTAAGCGGCACCTTTGTCAGCACCTTTATCGAGTTCCACGCGAAGGTGCCGATGACCACCATGAACATGACGCCCACCAGAGCGGCCAACGGGATCACTTCGATGATTGGGCTGGCAACCACGATAAAGATCAGCAGGAACAGGGCCGCCGCGATACCGGCAATCCGCGTGCGCCCACCTGATTTCACATTGATCATGGATTGGCCGATCATGGCGCACCCGCCCATACCGCCAAAGAACCCGGTGACCGTGTTGGCAACACCCTGGGCGACGCATTCCTGGCTGGCACCGCCCCGTTTGTTGGTGATTTCGCCCACAAGGTTCAATGTCAGCAGGCTTTCGATCAGGCCGATGGCCGCAAGGATCAGAGCATAGGGCAAGATGATTTCGAATGTCTCAAGCGTCAGAGGCACCATTGGGATATGGACCGCCGGCAGACCGCCTTCGATACTCGCCATGTCGCCCACACGCGGGACGTCAAGACCGAACACAATCACAATCAGCGCCACGATTCCAATCCCGGCCAACGGTGCAGGAAACGCCTTAGTCAGTTTCGGCATCACCCAGATGATCACCATCGTCAGCGCGACCAACGCCAACATCAGCATCATTTGTGGGCCGGCAAGCCACTCGCCTCCTCCAAAGCCGTGGCCCGTGACCTCAAGCGTGTCAGGGTCCTTGAACTGGCTGAGCTGGGCCAGGAAAATCACGATGGCGAGCCCGTTCACGAAACCAAGCATGACGGGATGCGGCACCAGCCGGATGAACTTGCCGAACCGCAAGACGCCTGCCGCAATCTGGATCAATCCCATCAGAACAACAGTTGCAAACAGGTATTCGACCCCATGCTCGGCCACCAGGCTGACCATAACAACGGCCAAGGCCCCTGTCGCGCCCGAGATCATGCCGGGACGTCCACCGATTACGGCTGTAATCAGGCCGACGATGAAGGCCGCGTAGAGCCCGACAAGAGGATGGACGCCCGCGACGAACGCAAACGCCACAGCCTCGGGCACCAGCGCCAGCGCAACGGTCAAGCCTGACAGCAACTCGACACGAAGCTGACCCGGCGTCATGCCGCCATTGTTGCGATCCAAAGTGGGAGGTTCGCCGAAAAAGGCGGTCAGGGCACGTTCCATAAAGCTCCGGAAAGGTCGTTAGCGATATCGCCGCCTGCTTATAGGCCGAATTCGGTTAATGCACGGTATTCATCGGCATACCTGCCATGCGTGGCGTGGGAGCCTCAGGCCCGTTCTACGTATTCCATCGTCTCGGTATTCACGATGATTGCCTCGTCTTGTCCGACAAAAGGGGGAATCATCACGCGCACACCGTTGTCCAAGACAGCCGGTTTGAACGAATTGGCGGCAGTTTGCCCTTTCACCACCGGCTCGGTTTCGACCACGGTGCAGGTCACTTTTTGGGGCAGCGACGCGCTGAGTGCTTCGCTTTCATAATACTCGATTTGAATGATCATACCGTCCTGAAGGAACGGCCGACGATCGCCCAAAATGTCTGCCGGAAGCTCAATCTGTTCGAAGGTTTCATTGTCCATAAAAACCAGCATACCGTCCGATTCATACAGGAATTGCTGGTCTTTTTGCTCCAAACGCACCTTTTCGACCTTGTCGGCCGACCGAAAGCGCTCGTTCAGTTTCGAGCCGTTTCGCAAGTTCTTCAACTCGACTTGCGCAAAAGCCCCACCTTTGCCCGGTTTGACATGATCGACCTTCACTGCGGCCCAAAGACCATCGTTGTGCTCCAGCACGTTGCCGGGGCGAATTTCGTTCCCATTGATCTTTGGCATCCACGTAAACCCATGTTTTTGTTGAATCGTAAGCCAAAATCCCTATATTCCACCAAGCAATGCCCCGCAAGATGGGCAAAAACATGGGGAGGAAGGCCAGAGGTATGCAGTCATTGCATAGCAGGCATTCCAAAAAAGAAAAACAAAAGCGGTCACGGAACCGTCATAAACGGCGGACGGCCAACGCACGCGGTAAGTGAACCAAAAAAGGACCTAGCATGGCAGATTTTGTGGACGGCACGGCATTCAATCACGAGCAGGGTAACCGCGCACGTAAGCTATTTGCGGCGGTTGTTCTGGCAGCCCTCGACGATGCCATCGCCGACGACAAGAAATACGGGAACGGCCCTGAGCAGATTGCTCGGTGGGCGCGCTCGCGCGATGGCCGTGAAGTGCTGTCCTGCGCCGGAATCGACCCGAACGAGCGGGTTGTGAAGGGCCTGATGGAATTCGTGGGCAAGGGTGTGCGTACTTCGGTCGCCCTGTCACGCGAAGAAAGCGAACGTCGGAACGCTGCAGAAGCCGCCGCAGCCGACGACGCCAAGCGCGCCGCCTGACACTGACGTTCGTTCGAAGAAAGGCGCGCCCCATGTGGGCGCGCTTTTTCGTTCATAGGTCAGTGTGGTTGTGACAATGCCTGCGCAATAAGATTTGCCAGTTCGGCAGGCGTCGCGGGCTTCTGGATCAGCAGTGCCTGAACGCTTCCCATTTCGGACGCCGCGAAACCTGTTTAGCCCGAGGTGTATATGATCGGGAACGTTGGGCGGATTTTGCGGACCCGATGCTCCAGTTCAAATCCACCGATCTTGTCGGGCATGACCACATCAGTCAGCAGCAAATCAAACGGCTCGATTGACTTGACAATGTTCAGCGCCTGTTGACCGGAACTGGCGGCCACGACGTCATGGCCCAGCTCCTCGAGAACGTCCGTCAGCATGAGTGTCAGCACGGGTTCATCTTCCACAATCAGGATGGTCTCGCCCCCACCGCGCGGCGGTTTGTCTTCCGGCATCACCTCTTCGCGCGCCGAACTCGGTGCCGCGCTGCGAGGTCGGTTGCACGGTTGTCCCGACAGCCTCTTCCGAATAAATCCGCAGGTCGCCATCGGATTGCCGG
>JBCCCA010000011.1:0-30514 GCA_039033735.1 Pseudomonadota bacterium | reverse complement strand
GTCCGTGAGGGGCCCAACCGAAATCCCTCCCGGACCCTTTGTTGAAGGAGCAATAGAGCGTGCCATCGTTTTCCAAGACGCTCGAAGACGCCATTCATGCCGCACTGGCCATTGCGAATGCACGTCGCCACGAACTCGCTACGCTGGAGCATCTGCTTCTGGCGCTGATTGACGAACCGGATGCCGCTAAGGTGATGCAGGCGTGTTCTGTCGATCTGGAGGATCTGCGCAAGACCCTCAACGACTTTATTGATGACGACCTATCGACCCTCGTCACCGAGGTCGAAGGCTCGGAAGCTGTACCGACTGCCGCCTTTCAACGCGTCATCCAACGTGCGGCTATACATGTCCAATCTTCCGGTCGAACAGAAGTGACCGGGGCGAATGTTCTGGTCGCAATCTTTGCCGAACGCGAATCGAATGCGGCCTATTTCCTGCAAGCCCAGGATATGACGCGCTATGATGCTGTGAACTTTATCGCACATGGCGTGGCAAAGGACCCATCCTTCGGCGAAACACGATCGGTCAGCGGCGCACCTGAATTTGAAGAAGAACAGGCCTCATCCGGGAATCCTGCGGAAGACGAGAACAAAGAATCCGCGCTTTCGAAATACTGCGTCGACTTGAACGCGAAAGCTCTGCAAGGCGATGTCGATCCGTTGATCGGGCGTGAGCATGAAGTCGAACGCTGCATCCAGGTGCTGTGCCGTCGGCGCAAGAATAACCCGCTGCTTGTTGGCGACCCCGGCGTTGGCAAAACGGCAATCGCCGAAGGTCTGGCCAAGAAGATTGTGGAACAGGCAACCCCGGAAGTGTTGCAGGGTTCTACAATCTATTCGCTTGATATGGGCGCACTATTGGCCGGCACCCGGTATCGCGGCGATTTTGAAGAACGCCTGAAGGCCGTTGTGACCGAGCTTGAAGAACATCCCGACGCAATCCTGTTTATTGACGAAATTCATACAGTCATTGGGGCCGGTGCAACGTCCGGCGGCGCCATGGATGCGTCGAACCTTCTGAAGCCCGCGCTTCAGGGCGGTAAATTGCGCTGCATGGGCTCGACGACTTACAAAGAATTCCGGCAACACTTCGAAAAGGACCGTGCGCTTAGCCGACGGTTCCAAAAGATCGACGTCACCGAGCCTTCGGTGGACGACAGCATTCAGATCCTGTTGGGCCTAAAGCCCTATTTCGAAGAGCATCACTCGGTCACCTACACCGATGACGCGGTTCGGACAGCCGTGGAGCTTTCTGCACGCTACATCAATGATCGCAAATTGCCGGACAAAGCCATCGACGTGATCGATGAAGCTGGTGCGGCGCAGCATTTGGTCGAAGAGGAAAAGCGCGCCAAGACGATCGATGTGACCCAAATCGAGAATGTGGTCGCAAAAATCGCCCGCATCCCACCCAAAAACGTGTCAAAGGACGATGCCGCGGTTCTGAAGGACCTCGAAGCGTCACTCAAGCGCGTGGTCTTCGGACAGGACAAGGCGATTGAAGCACTGTCTTCGGCCATCAAGCTGTCCCGCGCCGGATTGCGCGAGCCCGAAAAACCTATTGGCAATTACCTGTTCGCGGGCCCGACCGGTGTCGGCAAGACCGAGGTGGCAAAGCAATTGGCGGATACGCTGGGTGTTGAGCTTATGCGCTTCGACATGTCGGAATACATGGAAAAGCATGCGGTCAGTCGTCTGATCGGCGCCCCTCCGGGCTATGTCGGCTTTGACCAAGGTGGTCTTTTGACCGACGGAGTCGACCAGCACCCGCACTGCGTGTTGCTGCTGGATGAGATCGAAAAGGCGCACCCGGATGTCTATAACATCCTGTTGCAGGTGATGGATCACGGCCAACTGACCGACCACAACGGTCGCACAGTCGACTTCCGGAACGTGATTTTGATCATGACGTCCAATGCGGGCGCAGCCGATATGGCGCGCGAAGCCGTTGGCTTCGGCCGCGACAAACGCGAAGGCGAGGATACGGCAGCAATCGAACGCATGTTCACGCCGGAATTCCGCAACCGTCTTGATGCGGTGATCAGTTTCGGCGCCTTGCCGAAAGAGGTCATCATGCAGGTGGTCGAAAAGTTCGTGCTTCAACTTGAAGCCCAACTTATGGATCGTGGGGTTCATATCGAACTGACGCGTCCAGCGGCGGAATGGCTGGCCAACAAAGGCTATGACGACAAGATGGGTGCGCGACCCCTTGGTCGTGTGATCCAAGAAGAAATCAAGAAGCCGTTGGCAGAAGAACTGTTGTTCGGGAAGCTGGCCAAAGGCGGGATTGTCAAAGTCGGTGTGAAAGAAGGCAAGCTCGAGCTGCGGATCGAACATAAGACCAAGCGGATCGCCAAGAAGAAGCCACCGCTTCTGACGGCTGACTAAGCATCATACAAGCGTGCTATGGTGTGAAGGGAGCGTTCGCGCTCCCTTTTCTATTGGACCGGGCAAAATGTCTCAGCAGCTGCACAACGACGAAATCCCGACGGCCACAACAGCGTTAAGACGCGCGATTTCGGGCCAGCATCCGAAGTTTGCAGGGCTACCCCTGGAACTCACTGCAAGCCACGGCACTCAGAATCGCATCTGGCGACTGGGGGATGACCACCTTGTCCGGGTCCCCCGACAGATATCCACCATTCCTGCCCTCGAGAAAGAGGCCGAATGGCTGCCCCGGCTGGGCCCGAAGCTGCCCTTGCCATTGCCAAAGGTGGTTGCAATGGGTCATGCCGATCAGCATGTCGCGCTGCCATGGCTCATCACCAACTGGCAGACCGGCGCGGATTTTGCATCGGTTGGTCACACGGATCTATCGGCGACGGCGGCCGAGCTTGCAGGGTTCATCAAGGCCCTGCAATCACTTGACGTACCCCCAGACGCACCAAAAGGGTCTCGCGGCAGACCTTTGGCACCGCAGACAGACCGATTTACAGCCGCTTTGCTTGAACTGTCGACGGATGGATTCGCCCAGACTGATGCGGTGCGGAACCTCTGGGAAAAAGGCTTAGAGGCTGGAGACTGGGTCGGTGATCCTGTCTGGCTTCATGGCGATCTGATGCCCGGCAATTTGCTGCATGACAACAATCGGCTGTCCGGCGTCATAGATTGGGGATGCCTGTCGACCGGCGACCCAGCCTATGATCTGACGCCTGCGTGGTTCCTGTTCCAACCCGCCGACCGCAACCGATTTCTTGAAGCGCTAGGCCCTAGCTCCGCCCAAATCGAGCGCGCAAGGGCCCGGGTCGCTTGGCAAGCTGTGGTGGCCCTACCCTACTACAAGGACAGAAATCCGCCGCTGCTTGCCCAAATGAAACGAGGCTTGGCAGAAGTTCTGCGCTCGCAAACGTGAAGGAAGGCGAGCCGCAAAGCCCGCCTTCCCCACTGCTGCCTGCCTGACTTTAGCCCGTAGGTGTGATCGTAATGTCCACACGCCGGTTTTGCGCACGGCCCGCGGCCGATTGATTGGTTGCAATCGGCTGGTTTTCACCTGCACCCACAATTCTAAGCCGCGACCCAGAGACGCCGCCAGATTGCAGTACTGAGGTCACCGCCGAAGCACGGCGCTGCGACAGGTCCTGATTGTACGCTGCGGTACCAGTGTTATCCGTGTGACCCGTCACCGTGACAATCGACTGCGGGTATTTGTTCAAGCTTTCGGCCAGAACAAACAAATCCGAGCGAAGGTTCGGATTCAAAGCAGCGCTGTCGGTCGCAAACAAAATCGCTTCCGGCATGCGAACGATCAGCTCGTCACCGGTATTGATCACATCGATATTGCCGTTGCTGAAGTCATTTTGCAGCTCGGCCGCTTGCCGATCCAGAATGTTCCCTGTGATGGCGCCGGCCACGCCACCGATCACAGCGCCCCGCACGATGTCGTCGCCGCGGCTGCCATCGCCGGTGATGGCGCCCAGCAATCCGCCCACCGCTGCGCCGGCAATAGCGCCCTGCTGCGTTCGCTGCCCGTCCGTACCCGGTATCTGCGACGGGTCCGTCGCACAGGCTGAAAGTGTCATTAATCCCGCAACGCCCAGCACGATAGATGTCTTGTAAGGCATGGTATTCCTCATGATTGCGCATCTCCTTATGGCCGATCACAGCAACTGTCGTACAGGTCCTACGATGGCTTGGGCAAAGAACAGCCGAGGCGGGCCTGATACACAAAATCAGCGCGTTGTTATGGGATATCAGGCCGTTTCGGCCGCTTCCCAGGCCAGCATTGTGCGTTTGACCGGCAACCCCCAATGGTATCCGCCCAGCCCTCCGGACTTGCGCAACGCCCTGTGGCACGGGATCAGCCACGAAATCGGGTTGCGCCCGACAGCTGTTCCGACGGCGCGCACCGCCTTGGGGCGACCGATCACTCGTGCAATGTCGGAATACGTCGTCACATGCCCTGTCGGTACATGCAAAAGGGCTTCCCACACTTTGATTTGAAACGGTGCGCCGATCAGGAACAGTTTCGCCGTCGCCTCGCCAGAGGCCGGAAACGCCGCATCGGCCTGGTCGCGCAAAGCGGTCGGGTCTTCGACGAATTGCGCATTCGGCCAACGCCCCAACATATCCGCCATCGTGGCCTCGGCCCCAGTTTCGCCCGCAAACCCGATCCCGCAAAGACCACGTTCGGTTCCCATAAGAAGCGCCGGACCAAAGGGGCTTTCGAACCACCCCCAGAAAATCTCAAGCCCCTCGCCGCCTTTGGCATAATCTCCCGGGCTCATCGCTTCCCAGCGCACGAAAAGATCGTGCAATCGCCCAGAACCCGACAGTCCGACCTCGTCCGCCGTCTCAAGCGTCGTGTGCCGCTCGACCAACAATTGCTTGGCATGATCCAGCTTCAGCCATTGCTGATAGCGTTTCGGCGATACCCCGGCCCAACGACTGAAGATGCGCTGAAAATGCGCGGGGCTCATCGACATCTGACGCGCGATATCATCAAGTGACAGGTCGCGACCAGCCTGCGCGTCGATCAGATCAATTGCGCGCCGCATCAGCTGATAGTGGTAACCGCTTTCCATTTCAGACATGAACTCACCTTTGCATTCACGGCTAAAATGACCTGCGTTACCCGCCAATGCGACCCGAAACTTGCGGGATTGCAGGTGCCGCCACAATCCGCCAAAACGCGATATGTCCAAGCAACTGCCCTATCCGACACTGGTTGAGATCTTCACCCGTTTTCGCAACGCCGAGGCGACCCCAGAAGGCGAGCTGCACCATACCAACGCCTACACACTTGTTGTTGCCGTCGCATTGTCGGCACAAGCGACGGATGCTGGCGTCAACAAGGCGACGGCGAAGCTTTTCGAGAAAGTGGACACACCCCAGAAGATGCTCGACTTGGGCGAAGAAAAATTGATCGAGCATATCAAGACCATTGGGTTGTTTCGAAACAAGGCCAAGAACGTGATGAAAATGGCCCGGATTCTGGTGGACGACTATGGCGGCGAGGTCCCCTCCTCGCGCGCTGCGCTGCAATCCCTTCCAGGTGTGGGGCGAAAAACGGCGAACGTGGTTCTTAACATGTGGTGGAAACATCCCGCGCAAGCGGTGGACACCCATATTTTCCGCGTCGGCAACCGAACCGGTATAGCGCCCGGAAAGGATGTAGACGCTGTGGAACGTTCGATTGAAGACCACGTTCCGGCCGAGTTCCAACTGCACGCGCATCACTGGCTTATCCTGCATGGCCGTTACGTGTGCGTTGCCCGTAAACCAAAATGTCAGGCATGCCTGATAGCAGACCTTTGCCAGTTCAAGGAGAAGACCACGTGAGCTTTGATGTTGTCGGCATTGGAAATGCCGTCGTTGATGTCATCGCACCTGCCGATGACAGCTTCCTGGAACATATGGGTATCGAAAAGGGTATAATGCAGCTTGTCGAGCGCGAGCGTGGCGAATTGTTGTATGTAGCGATGTCAGACCGCATACAGGCGCCCGGTGGTTCGGTCGCCAATACGCTGGCAGGGCTGGGGAACCTCGGGTTAGCGACAGGCTTTATTGGCCGTGTGCATGATGACGCGCTTGGCAGGTTTTACGCGACATCGATGGAGGATGGCGGCACACGCTTCGTGAATGCGCCGATGCCGGGTGGCGATCTTCCAACATCTCGGTCAATGATTTTTGTCTCGCCGGATGGTGAGCGTTCGATGAACACATATCTTGGCATATCCTCGGACGTTGGGCCGGAAGACGTTTCAGAAGGCGTCGCTGGTGGCACAAAGGTTCTGTTCCTAGAAGGGTATCTTTTCGACAAGGATAAAGGGAAAGCGGCCTTTGAACGCGCTGCTAAGCTTTGCCGTGATAGCGGGGGGCGGGCTGGGATCGCCCTGTCAGACCCCTTCTGCGTTGAGCGGCACAGGGACGATTTCCGACGGCTGGTCAAAGACTTGGACTATGTGATCGGGAATGAGCATGAATGGCAATCCTTGTACCAAACCGCTTTGTCTACGGCCCTCGAGCGTGCATCGGAAGATGCAGGTCTGGCTGTTTGCACACGGTCTGGCGCAGATGTTCTGTTGGTTCAAGACGCTGAGACGGTCCGTGTTCCTGTCACCAAAGTAACACCGGTCGATGCCACCGGCGCGGGCGACCAGTTCGCCGCCGGGTTCCTTTATGGCTACGCGATGGGCATCTCGCTTGAGGTTGCAGGAAAAATGGGCTGCATCGCAGCGGCCGAGGTAATCGGCCACTACGGTGCGCGACCGGAAACCGACTTGATGACCCTGTTTCGGGAAGCTGGTCTTGCCTAATCTGTCATCGTACGCCGATAACTTGGCGGTTTGGTCAGGGCTTATGCCGCGTTTTTGGCAAGCCTTGCAGGCAGAGCGTTCGCCCAGGCACTGATCGTGCCCGCTCCAAGGCAGACAACGATATCGCCCGGACGCGCCTGTTCACGAACAAGCCGCTCCAGGTCGTTTTCGTCGATGACAGCCCGCGCGTGACGGTGCCCATGCCGGATCATCCCGGCAACCAGATCTTCGCGACTTGCCCCCGGGATCGGATCTTCGCCAGCGGCAAACACTTCGGCAATTCCCACGACATCCGCCTCGTTGAAACAAGTACAGAACTCTTCGAACAAGGAAGACAGGCGTGAATAGCGATGGGGCTGGTGCACCGCAATCACCCGGGCACCGCTGTCCAAACCAACCGCCTGACGGGCCGCCTTCAGAACCGCTGCAATCTCGACCGGGTGGTGCCCGTAATCATCGATGATCGTCACACCATCCACTTCGCCCACACGGGTGAAACGCCGATTGACGCCTTTGAAACTTCCCAGCGCCTCGCGAATTTCGACGGACTTCATGCCAAGATGACGGGCGACAGCGACAGCGGCCAATGCATTGGATACGTTGTGATCCCCGGGCATCGGCAAGCTGCACCCGTCGATCACCACACCATCGGCAAGCTCGATATCGAAATGGGCAATCCCACGATCATAGGTCAGATTGACGGCCCTGACGTCGGCCTGCGCGTTAAACCCAAAAGTTACGATACGGCGATCCGTGATGCGCCCGACCAGCGACTGAACCTCGGGATGATCCGTACACAGAACCGCAAGACCATAGAACGGAACGTTCGAGACGAAATCGTCAAAACCCTTCCGCAGATTTTCGATCGTGCCCCAATGCTCCATGTGCTCGGGATCAATATTCGTTACGATCGCAATAGTGGCAGGCAAGCGATTGAACGTGCCATCGCTTTCGTCAGCTTCCACGACCATCCATTCGCCCTGACCGACCCGCGCGTTCGAGCCATAGGCATGGATGATCCCGCCATTGATCACTGTCGGATCGATATCTCCGTGGTCCAATAGGGCGGCAACCATCGTCGTTGTGGTAGTTTTCCCGTGGGTACCGGCAACCGCAATGTTTGACCGAAGCCGCATCAACTCTGCCAGCATCTCGGCCCGACGTACGACAGGCAGCCCAAGGCGACGCGCCTGGTCCAGCTCGGCGTTGCCCGACTTGATAGCGGACGAGATTACGATCACTTCCGCACCCTCAAGGTTCTCGGCGCGCTGGCCTTCAAAGATGCGCGCGCCTTTTTCCTCAAGCCGATCCGTGATCTTGGAGCGCTTCAGGTCCGACCCCTGAACGGTATATCCGACTTCAAGCAAAACCTCGGCAATCCCCGACATCCCGATGCCGCCAATCCCTACAAAGTGGATCGGCCCCATTTCCGTGGGAAGTTTAGTGGCTGCGGCGGCGTTCATGTTACTCTCCTACCAGATGATCGACGAGATCGGCCAAAGTTTGGGCCGCCTCGGGGTTGCCAAGGCTCAAAGCATTCTCGCTCATTCGCTTGCCAACATCCGGTGTGGTCAGGATGACCATCATGTGCTCTGCCAGCGAGGCTGGGTCAAGCTTGGATTCAGGGATGAGAATAGCGGCGTTCGCATCGACAAGCCCCCGCGCATTGGCGGTTTGTTCATCACGGATCGCGGCCGCCAGCGGAATCAGGATCGATGGACGGCCGATGATGCTTATATCCGCGACCGAGGACGCACCGGACCGGCACACAACCAGATGGGCGGCGGCCATCCGCTCGGGCATGTCGCTGAAAAACGGAGCCACATCAACTTCGATGCCAGCCGCCGCATAGACACCACGGACTTGTTTATCATCCTCGGGTCGCGCCTGATGGGTCACGGCGATGCGCTGACGCAGCGATTCTGGTAGGCGGGCAACAGCCTCGGGCACCGTGTCCGATATGACCCGCGCCCCTTGGCTTCCGCCAAAAGCCACGATATGCAGTGTGCCGTCGGTGGCCGGGTACGGATGGCGGGCCAAACTCAGAACGGATTGTCGCACCGGGTTTCCCACATAGACTGCGTCCGCACGGGCAGGCAATGTGGTTGGCCATGTGCCGCACGCGACCTTGTTAACGCGCTCGGCAAACAGTTGGTTCACACGACCCAGAACACCGTTTTGTTCGTGAATGAGCCTGGGCACCCGAAGCATCCATGCCGCGCCCAATGCGGGTATGGACGGATATCCACCAAACCCGGCAACAACGCTTGGACGGTCCAGAACAAACCGAAGTGCTGCCGTTGTTACACCAAGGGCGATGCGAAACGGCGACAACACCTTGCCAAGCGCCCCGCCTCGCGCGGGTGTTGCGCTAGCGGCCTGACGGATTGTCACGGCGTCGGGAAACCCCCCTGCATAGCGTGCACCGCGGGCATCTGTCGAAAGCGTGACCCGCCAGCCGCGCGCCAGGATTTCTTCGGCCAGAGATTGCGCTGGAAACATATGCCCGCCTGTTCCGCCCGCCGCGATCACAAGATGTTGCTGTCGGCTCATCGCCCGCTCCGGACAAGGTAGTCGCGTATCTCTCCCTGCGGTCGGAAGCGTGTCAACGCAAGAAGCATGCCCACCATGATACCACCCGCAACAAGCGAAGAGCCACCATAGCTGACGAAGGGCAAAGTCATCCCTTTCGCGGGAAGCAGACGCACGGCGACACTGATGTTGATCATCGCCTGCATGGCAAAGGTGCACGCAAGCCCGGTACCCGCCAGCCTGATAAACGGATCCCGTTCCCGCATAAGTCGAAACAGCGACCGAAGGACAATCGTGGCGTACAGAAAGATGATTAGAAGAACCAAGATCAGCCCGTATTCCTCGGCAGCGACAGCGATGATGAAGTCAGTATGGGCATCCGGTAAGGACCACTTCACAGTTCCTTCGCCCACACCGACCCCAAAGAAGCCACCTTCTCGGATCGCGTTCGCGGCATAGCCAAGCTGTGTGGTCGGGTCGACCTCGGCGGTCAGAAATCCATCAATCCGGCGCGCAAAGTGCTCGGAGTGGTGATACGCCATTGCTCCCGCTGCAACGGTCATTCCCGCGATCGCCGCAAGGATGGTGAACGGTGCACCGCCCACGAAATACATGACACCCCATGCGAACAGGATCAGGCAAGCCTGCCCGAAATCAGGCTGGAACGCCAAAAGCAGCACGATGAACAGAGCCAACCCAAAGGAATAGGTCTTGCCAGGCGGGCCTGCGACTTCGTTCGATGCCGCAATCATCCATCCCACAAGGACAACAAACCCGGGCTTCAGAAACTCGGACGGCTGGATCGAGCCAAATCCAAGCGAATACCATCTCACAGCACCCTTGCCGAAATCCGTACCAAAAATGGGCAAGAAAATCAGCGCAATCAATGAGATGGCGAACCCGATCACCGCCAGTCGGCGCACCAGTTTGGGGGACATGAGTGTGATCACGAACATCGTGCTTAACGCCAGCATTCCAAACATCACTTGACGCTCGACGTAGTGGAATGCGCCGAAGCCATTTCGTTCGGCCAATGGCGGCGACGAGGCCAATCCCAGCAATACGCCGATGCCAAACAATGCCAGTACGCAGCTCATCGACCATTTGTCGATGGTGCGCCACCATCTTGGAAGGACCGGCTCGCCGTCCCCAGTAGGAACGGTACCATAAACCATTTCTGTCATGAGACCTGCTCTTTGCCTCTTTGCCCGTTTTCCGGGTCTGTCCGCAATATAGCCGATCCTGCCGTTCAGCGCCAGCCTTCGTGGTGACGGATTGGCGACAGAGCGTTTCCGCCACGTCATAATACGGTCGAATGCGTGCCACAATTCCGCAAAAGCCGCGTGCAAGCTTCTGCAAAGCTCATGATGTTCCAAATTAGTGGTTCATCGAAAACAAGCCGCGCCGGGATGACAGATGGACCTGACTTTACTGAATGACGTAGCCCGGGCCGCCCACCTACTTGGTTTGGCATTGGGGTTTGGCGTCGCAATTATGGCTGACATGTGTGCGGCGCGGTCCCTGTTTCGGCCACTTCAAGATCATGAGTTTGCCGATCTTCACCGCTACCACCGCACTGTAGCCTTCGGTCTTGCCTTGTTCTGGGCAAGTGGCCTTGTGTTGTTGTGGCTGCGCACGGGCTTCGCCCTCGAAAATTTCTCTCCGAAGCTCGTCACCAAATTATGTGTCGTCGCGTTCCTAACGGCAAACGCCTATCTGATCGGTAAGATCGGCCTGCCTACCATGATAGCCTATGCAGGCAATCGGTTTGGTGACTTACCGCTCACCCATCGCCTGCGGCTTGGCGGGTTGGCAGGCATGTCTGGGGCGGGTTGGATTGCGGCGCTTGCACTCGGCGTTTTCAGCGCAATGAAGACTTTGGAATGGGAGCTGCTGAGCGAGATAATCGGCGCGATCTTTATCATTGGACTGGGTGGCGCTATGCTGACGGCCCTGTTTGCGCCCTTGATCGGCTTTGCCATCGACAGGTCGCGCGGGTACCGTCTAGCCCGATAGACCTTGTGCGAATTCGCTGACGCGGGCCTTGAACCGGCGCGACAGGTTTCCCTTCGCCAGCTTCAACGATTGCAACAAAAGGCGCGCCGACAGTGTTTGAGGCTTCAGGTCAAGCGCAACGAACAAGCGCGTTCGGCTTTTGGAAAGTGCGACAAGTTCAACGCTGGCCAGACACTCCACACCGCTTGACTGACTCACGATGGTGTACCCTTGGCACGGCGTAAGCGCGACAAGTTCTGCATCGACATCGTAAACCCGACCCCGCCAAGAGAACTGCGCTTTCCAGCATGCGCCGATTTGGTCGATCGGAATGTCCTCATCCCGGGTTATGTCAACGCCACGGCGCAACATGCGGCGTTCGAAGGCATCAAAGTCAGAAACGGCCTCGAAAACCTCGGCAATCGGTGCGTCGATATCTTCGCGGGCAGAGAACTTCATGCCCGTTCATCGCACCTCGCCAATCGCATCCGCAAGCCACTTTTCGATCAGAAACCGGGCGATCGAACCCTGGCGCGCGGGGCGCATCGCGGGCAACAAGCCGGCAGTCGCCGCCATCATATCTTCGCGGGTTACCCACTTGGCATCTTCGATCTCTTCCGGATCGATGGTGATCTCGTCAGATGTGGCAAAGCCCTGGCATCCAAACATCAAGGAGTTGGGAAACGGCCACGGTTGCGACGCCAGATATCGCACGTCGCCGACCTCGATCCCCGCCTCTTCAAGCGTTTCACGTCGTACGGCCGCTTCAATGGTCTCACCAGGCTCGACAAAGCCAGCAAGCAGGGAATACATCGCCTCGGGCCATTGCGGCGAACGGCCCATCAGAACCGAATTTCCACGAGTGATAAGCATTATTACAACCGGGTCTGTGCGCGGGAAATGGTGCGCACCACACGCCGGGCAAACCCGCTGCCATCCCGCCTCTGCAACTTCACTTTTGGCACCGCAACGGGCACAAAAACCGTGTGTTCTGTGCCACTCCAAAAGCGCTTTCCCACTGGCAAGTAACTCGGCAGATCGGGGGGTCAAGCTGGCCATGTTAGCGCGAAGCTCAGCAAAAATCTGGGTGTCCGGCAAGCCCGGATGTCGCTGCTCGGAAGGGTCACTGAACTGCCCGACCGTATCCGTGTCGGATACCGGCTCGAAGGTCGAGACATCGCGCGCAAATCTCGGGCCATCCTCGTCGATCCCAAGGAACATGGGTGCCTCTATGGCGTCTTCGAAAACAGAATGATCTGACGGCAAAAAGACCGGTTGGCGGGTGCCTGCATCCAGCAACGGCTTTCCGCGCCAAAAGGGCACAACGTACCCCGAACGCAGTAGTTTGATTATTTCTGCATGGTCGCGCCTTAGGTGTGCGGCTCGGTCTAATGCCGAGCCACCAAACATTACACTTTCCGCATCTTTCATCGATCGTCTTCCTTGCCCGTGGCGCAGGTGTCGCACGGGTGCGATGGCGGCGCAAACAGGTCTCTGCTAGTCCTTATTGGCCGTGCGGCTTATAGGGGGACATGGCACACGCGAAAACAGCAAGGCAGGCACCATGACCCTGGTCGACGCGCCTGTCTCCGGCGATGTTCACCTGCGAATTCTGAATTTGACAGATCTCCATATGGCGATCAGGCCGTATGACTACTTTGCGGATTCGGAAACACCGGGACCTGGTCTGACGAACGCCGCGTCTTATCTCGAACGTTTGAAAGCGGGCGCGCCGAACACGTTGGTCTTTGACAACGGCGACTTTCTTCAGGGCAATCCCATGGGGGATTATGCGGCTCAGAACCTTGAGACGTCGCCCGACGCCGCCCACCCCATGATTGATGCCTTGAATGCGCTTAATATCGACGCTGGAACCTTGGGCAATCACGAATTCAACTACGGTTTGGAAGTTCTGTTTTCCGCGCTTAAGCAGACGCGCTTTCCTGTCGTTTCCGCCAATCTTCTGTGGCCATCACAAGATCAAGAGTGGAATACCGTTTTGCCGCCCTTCGCTCTTTTGGAACGAGACGTCAAAACACAAAACGGCGAAGTGACGATCGTAAAGGTCGGCGTTCTGGGTGTGTTACCCCCTCAGGTTCAGCACTGGGACCGGTCGCATCTTGAGGGGAAAATACAGACGCGGGATATCGTCGAAACAGTCGAGAAATATGTCCCGCAAATGAAGTCGGCAGGCGCCGATCTGATCGTCATTCTTTGCCACTCGGGTATTGAAGCGAGCGCGAACAGATATGGGTTGGAAAATGCCAGTGTGCAGGTGGCGACGATCGAGGGTGTGGATGCGGTCATAAGCGGCCATAGCCATCTGGTCTTCCCGTCACCCTATTTCGGCGGGTTCGCGCACACAGATATCGAACGCGGGCTGATCCACGGGAAACCCGTTACTATGGCCGGATTTGGCGCATCGCATATTGGTCGGATTGATCTCCTTCTTGGCCGGACCAACGGGGCATGGTCGCTTCGACGTGCGACCGCGACCGCGGACCCCGTCCCAATCGACGCCGTTCCGGAAACCGAGGTTGAGCGACAAATTCTGAGCGCAACAGCGCAGGCACACAACGAAACGCTTGCTTATATCCGCCGCCCCGTCGGGCACACAGTACGCAGAATTGACAGCGACTTTGCCATGATCCAGCCCTGTTCAGCGGTGCGTTTCATTGCGGCGGCGCAAGACTGGCACCTGCGGAACGCATTGCGCGGCGGGGCTTTGGAAGACACGCCCATGCTTTCGTCGGCCGCGCCGTTCAAGATGGGCGGGCGCGGTGGCCCGGGCAATTTCACACGTGTTCCCGCCGGGCAGCTCAAACTACGAAATATCGCTGACATTTATGGGTACCCAAACGCGCTGTGCGCCCTGCGAGTGGACGGGACAGCGCTAAGCGATTGGCTCGAATTTAGCGCGGGCATTTTTTGTCAGATCACGCCGGGCCAGCACGATCAATGGCTCATTGATCCTACTTTCCCAAGTTACAATTTCGACACCATAGCGGGTCTGACTTACGAGATTGACCTGTCGCAACCAGCCCGCTTCACGCCGTCCGGCGAACTGATCCACAAGGACAATCGCCGCATCAGGGCTTTGTCATATCGCGGTGCTGATGTGACCCCGGACATGACGTTCATCGTTGCGACCAATGATTACCGCGCCAACGGAAGCGGGTCTTATCCTGGCGCCGATGATGGCCAGATTGTGTGGGACGAACGTGACGCGCACAGGGATGTGCTAGTGAGATATGTCGAAGACACGCCTCACGATCGGACCTTTGCTGCACGGCCTTGGCGCTTTTCCCCGATGCTCGCAACCTCCGTCCTGTTTCGGACAACGCCTCTTGCCGGAGCAGAGCTCAGTCGCTTGCGGCGGCTACGTGTATCGCCGTTAGAGACCGACGTCGAAGACTTCCTTGTCTGTCGGCTGGACCTTCAATGAGCAGACAAACGTGCCGCATTAGGCGAGATCCGTCGCTTTGCGATGGCGAAGATGGTCCACAAGATCCTGCACCTCCAGCGGCGAGTTAAGCGCAAATCCCTGAATGAAATCGACACCTAGTTCCCGCAGGATATCGACCTGTTGCAGTGTTTCGACCGATTTGGCCACCACATCAATTTCCAAGGCATGAGCCATATCAACCACATGTCTTATCATGTCTGCCACGCCATCGCTGTAGTCCACGCCAGCGATCAATGCGCTGTCCAGCTTGATCCGATGCGGTGCAAGGTCGAGAAGCGCGTTCAGCGACGCGCTTGACGAACCAAAGTCATCAAGTTCGAAGTCGATGCCCGCGTCGCGCAACTGGTCAATTGCCGCACAAGATTGCGCGAAGGACACATCGGTGTGCGCGGGCTCAGTAAGTTCAAAGCTTAACTTGTAGGGAAGCGGCAGGATCGCCAGGACCGAGGTCACGAATTTCTGGTCCAGCAGCCGTGTCACAGGCACGTTCAACGACAATCGTTCTTGAGAAATACCTTGACGACGCAGGTGATCCATTTCGCTGATCGCTTGGTCGAACGCCATTTGATCAATTTGCGACTGCAAACCAAGCTCTGCGACAAGGTTAAAGAAGAAGCGCGGCGTCAGGAGACCATATTTAGGATGCTGCCAGCGGATCAGCCCCTCGATACTCTCGATTTGCATGTCCGCCGCGCGATAGACTGGCTGATAATGCATCGCGATTTGATCGGCGATACCGCAGGAAAACAGGTCCTCCGCCATGCCATGATCCCGATCGCGGTGAATTGGTGGGGATGAGCTGTAAACACGGGCCCGGTTTTTCCCACTGCGCTTGGCGTCGTACATGGCGATATCGGCGGCCTTGAGTAAATCTGAATAGGTCATCGCATCGTTGGGAAAGCAGGCAATGCCAATGCTGGCCCCAAGTGTCAGCACGCGGTCTTCGTGCGGAAAGGGAACCTCAATCCGCTCCCGAATAGCCTCCGCCATTTCAAGGCCGCGAGCGGCATCGGCGTGTGGCAGGAACACCGCGAATTCGTCCCCCCCAAGCCGCGCGATACTGACCCCGGACTTGCAATTCCTGAGAATGGAGTGATGTGGGGTCAGCACATCATCGGGGAAAAGGTCGTTCAGCCGAGCGCCGACTTGCCCCAGAACATCGTCCCCGACATCATGGCCCATTGTGTCATTGACGGCTTTGAAACCGTCCAGATCGAGGAACAACAACGCAGCTTGGTTGGCCGGCTTCGCGTCTTCGAGAAACGCCTGAATTCTGCGGCGAAAACACTCCCGATTTGTCAGTCCCGTGATGTTGTCGAAGAACGCCAGCTTATTGATCCGACTTTGGTTCTTGCGAAGTCGCAGCACCATCTCGTGAACGCTTGAGTAAAGCTCGCGAAGTTCCGTTGATTGAAAGACGCGAAATCGTATCTCGGGTGGCAGAACATATGTGCCAGCAGCAACTTTGTGCGTGGTCACGGTCAGCTGTTCTAGCGGGCGAACGATCAAGCGTGCCATGAATAGTGCCAGTGTCAGCGCGGCCGCCACGCCAATCATCAGCACATAGACTGTGGTTTGCTGTGTGGCCAACGCGACAGCTTCCAATTCCGCCAGCGGTTGCGGAACGATCACACCCCAACCCGTCGACAGCACCGGCGCAACCCCTGCGACCATTTCCGCTTCCATCGCCGGAGAATAGAACCTCACGGTCCCAAGCTTTCCATTCAACGTCTGCTCAACGGGTGAAACTCTTGATATGTTTCGGCGTGTCTGCACCCAGTCGTCCAGCGGATGCGACAACACGTTACCTAGGTGGTCGAAGATTGCGGCATGGCCGAGTTCACCAAAGACAACAGCACTGCCCAACTCGTGAAAATACGCGGTCGAAATCGTGCCAATGACAACCTGGTTTTGCGATGCTGCAGCAATGACAGGCATGACGTTCGTTCCGTCATTTGCGGCAATGACACTGCCAAATCCAAGACCTTGGTCGGGCACACGCAATAGTAACGCCCCAAGCATGCCGTCTGAGAAGACGTCCGGACATCCCGAACCGACCGCAGTCAAACGTGCACTAACTTGGCCAGTCTTGAGATCCACCACGCAAAGATGCCGCAGATCAACAGATGTCATTAGGTCAGCGAGGCTTTGCAATTGACCCCATTGCGGCTGATTCTGGGTCAGAAAGCTAACGACAGTTTCGATATCTTCGGCATAGTGGGACAGCGTTCGCGTCAACTTGCGCGCCATCAAACCATGGCGATCTTCGACCTTCGCAAGTTCAAGGTCCATCATTGTGGACTGCGGCCAGGCGCGGAAAAGCAGCACCGGTGCAAACACCAACACGCAAAACACCACAATCAAAAGGTAACGAAGTTTCAATGCGGCCACCGTTACAACCCACGCCGACCTAACCGTTGATATTTAAGATCCGGTAAGTCAGCACGGGTTGCAAAGGCCCCGTGAAATGACTAAATCACCAAACTGAGAGGTTGGCGCGGGCAAGCTCCTCGCCAACCCGGTCAGATTCGGAAGGAAGCAGCCGTAACGAGCCCAGCTTGGGTCGTTGTCCAGCCTCTCACCTAGCCAACATTTGCAGCGTTTTCAGCGAAGATCATTGCGGCCATGACCGCAATCAAAAGAAGCGCAAGCAAAATGGGCAGGTTCCCAAGCTGCCGCGCCGCTGCACCCTGTGGCCAAAGGCGCGACACGCCAAATACCGCAAATGCAAGCCCGCCCGCGATCCCCTGCCAGCCAAGAAAATGCGAAACTGTCGAAAGATCACGGTCACCGGCAAGCGCAAGACGTGCCTCCTCCAGATCTGGAAGGGCAAACATCGAGTAACCATAGGATAGCAGCCAAAGCGTCAAAAGAAGTGTCAACAGGAACCGAACTTCGTCACCCGGCCCTTTCACGGGGACCACCCCAGGCGTTCGTACATCGGGATCGACGCCCACGCCCGTTGTTCCACAGTCTCGACCGCGCAAGGCCGAGCCTCGCGCAGGCGTGCGAGGGCTGGGTCCGCGTCCTCACCGGCCTCGACCATCAGGCGCAGAAGCGCCATACCCGCGCGTCCGCATCCACCGTAGCAATGGGCAAAGACGCGGCCGCCTTCCTGCAAAATGCTATGCGCCAATCCAGACGCCTCGGGCCACAGTGCGGCCGTGTTTGAGGGTGGAGCGTCAAAGTCAGGGATCGGGAGATGCTTCCAGGTGACGTCCGCCAGCAAAAGGTCTTCACCCAACGCAGATGCGCCGCGATAGGCCAATTCATCTTCGGTTGTCATGGTTAATACCAAAGACGCACGCCACCGCAGGATCACCGCAAGATCAGCATCATATGCCCCGGTGCGCCCTGGCATCGGTCCAATGCCAAGCCAGCCATTGCCGCAAGGAAGCTCTGAAATTCGATACTCTGACAGTCCCTTAACCTTTCACAATATTGACGTCCTGCACCCTGAATTGAGCAATCTCATCTGTCCAGTCCGCCACTTTGACCTGGATCAGGGACGCGCCGCTTCGTCTGTGGTCGTTTATCGTCGAATAGAGAGGATCCCGCCATGAGCCACACGCCACATGAACTTGCAGAAGAGTTCCCGGAACACACCGAAACGATGCATCGCCTCAAATCAAATGATGCGCATTTTGCCAGACTGTTCGACGACTATCACGAGATTAACCGCGTGATTCACCGTGCGGAAACAAATATCGAACCCATGGAGGACCTGTTCGAGACCGACCTTCGCAAGAAGCGTGCATCGCTCAAAGACGAGATCTATCGCTATATCTCGACCTGATCCGGTGGACCCTCTGCGCCGCGCAGTCTAGTGTATCGATGATCGAATCCGGCGAGGCATATGACAGACGCGCAAGACCAAGCCTATCAGGTTCTGGCCCGCAAATACCGGCCCGAGACCTTTACCGATCTCGTCGGTCAGGACGCCATGGTGCGGACCCTGAAGAATGCCTTCGAGGCGGACCGGATCGCGCAGGCCTTCATCATGACAGGCATTCGAGGTACTGGCAAAACCACGACGGCACGCATTATCGCAAAAGGGATGAATTGCATCGGCACCGATGGGCAAGGCGGCCCAACAACGGAACCTTGCGGTGCCTGCGAGCATTGCGTTGCCATCACCAAAGGCGCGCATGTCGACGTCATGGAAATGGACGCCGCCTCGCGAACCGGGGTAAATGACATTCGCGAGATTATCGACAGCGTGCATTACCGCGCGGCCTCGGCGCGCTATAAGATATACATCATCGACGAAGTACACATGCTTTCGACAAGCGCGTTCAATGCACTGCTGAAGACGCTTGAAGAACCCCCTGCGCACGTCAAATTCATTTTCGCCACAACGGAAATCCGAAAGGTCCCGGTAACGGTCCTGTCTCGATGCCAACGCTTCGACCTCAGGCGAATCGAACCGGAAGACATGATCGCCATGCTTGCACGTATCGCCAAGGCCGAGAGTGCGGCGATAGCGGAAGATGCCCTAGCACTGATCACCCGCGCAGCCGAGGGGTCCGCCCGCGATGCGCAGTCACTTCTTGATCAAGCCATCAGCCATGGCGCCGGCGAAACAACCGCCGAACAGGTGCGTGCGATGCTGGGATTGGCAGACCGGGGCCGCGTGATGGATCTTTTCGAAAGGATCGTGACCGGCGATGCGGCTGGCGCACTGACAGAAATTGGAGCACAATACGCCGAAGGCGCCGACCCACTCGCTATTTTGCGCGACATCGCCGAGATCACGCATTGGATCAGCGTCATCCGGATAACACCCGAAGCCGCCGATGATCCGACGGTCTCGCCCGATGAGCGCGCGCGCGGCCGCGATATGGCCGACCGATTGGCGATGCCGGTGCTGACCCGCATGTGGCAAATGGGGTTGAAGGCGCTGGACGAGGTGTCGCATGCCCCGAACACGATGATGGCAGCCGAAATGGCTATCATCCGCATGACCCATGTGGCCGACCTTCCCACGCCCGGCGACCTGATTGCCAAGCTGAAAGACGCGACGCCGCCCGCGCCAGCCTCGTCACACGCTTCACCGGGCCCAACCTCCAGCCCTGGCGCACAAGCCGTCGCAGACCGTGCACACGCCGTATCTTTGGCACCTCCCGGCGCCCCGCAGGCTGCCCTCGCAGAAGCCAGTGAGAACGCGCTCGCGCGCTTCCCGACATTCGACCGCGTGATTGATCTGATTGCCGCGAACCGGGACCAGCTTCTGAAAGAACAAGTACTCAGCGGTGTTCGCCTGGTGAGCTATCAACCGGGCCGCATAGAATTTGAACCGTCGCCGAATGCGCCCGGTGATCTCGCCCAGCGACTTGGCCAGCGGTTGCAAAGCTGGACCGGCGTACGCTGGGTCGTCTCGGTCACACGTGACGGCGGAGCACCCACGCGGCGCGAAGCTGACGAGGCCGAGATCGAGCAGTTGAAACGCGCCGCATCGGAAGACCCGACGGTTGCCGCCGTATTGGCGGTTTTCCCGGATGCAAAGATCGGAGACTTACAGTCCGCGGCTGCTTTGTCCTCAAAAGCCACTACAGAAGCACTGGGCGCGGTCGAAGAAGAATGGGACCCATTCGAAGACGATTGAGCCCTGCCCGAAGGCAGCGCCACCTTTACCTTCATCTTGTCAAAAATACGCAATCCCGCCGAGCGGGCGCGCGCGCCGCTTGTGGGACGGCGCTTCGCTCCGTATCTAGACAGAAACGCAACAGACGGAGTGTAGGATGTTCAAAGGACTTGGCGGATTGGCCGACATGGGAAAGATGATGAAGGCCGCGCAGGACATGCAGACCAAGATGGTCGAGTTGCAAGAGGAACTGGGCCACATGACTGTGGTCGGCGAAAGCGGCGCCGGCCTTGTCAAAGCAACCTCAACGGCGAAGGGCGAACTTGTAGGCCTCGACATTAATCCCACGATCTTCAACCCGGATGAAAAGGAAGTCGTCGAAGACCTGATCCTAGCCGCCATCAAAGACGCGCAATCGAAGGCGGCCGAGAAGAACCAAGACGAGATGCGCAAGCTTACCGAAGAAATGGGCCTCCCGGCTGACATGAAGCTGTCGTTCTGACGGGAATGCGGCTCCGGCATTTCCTGACTTGCCTGCTTTTGATGCCGTCGGGGGCATTTGCACAAAGTTGGGCGACACCTGCATTCTGCGACGCTCCGCTACGCCCGATCGCCGCCGCCGACTTCGCGCCCCACGACTTGAATGCCTTGGAACGCGACGCCGGCTTGATCCCCAATGGCGTCGGTCGATTTTGGGAAATTTCATCTCCCGACGGCGCAATCTCGCAACTTTGGGGCACATTCCACGTGTCCACGCCCGCGATCCTTGACCTGCCGGCTACAGTGAAGGGGCACATCGAAAACGCCCGCGCGATTGCGTTGGAAATCGACTTCACCTTCCCTGATCGAACAAGCTTCTTGATGCAATACGATCCGCCGGGTCGGTACCGTGACCCAGGCGACCCGTTTGCCGGGCAAGATGCACTTCAACTGGATTTCCTACCTCCTGCAACCGAAGGCTGGGTAATTGACAGGCTATACGACTTCGGAACGTTTGATGATGCGCTGTTTGTGCTGACCTATGGCGGTCTTGCCGAGTTGCTTTTGTCGGACCCCTGCGAAGACTATGCAGGCGGAACGATCCCTGTGCAGGACGACCTGATCCATACGCTTGGTCACATCGCCGGGTCGGAAATCATTGGCCTCGAGTCACCGGGCGACTTCTTGATGGACCTGTCGCAGGACGACGAGACCGCCAAGGCAATCATCGCCGTTTATGCGACCTATCTTGAACCGCAAGCCTCGCCCGCGGCGCGGCTTGCCGCCTTTCAGCTTTATCTAGAAGGGCGATTAGGGGTTCTGGCGGCCTGGGATGCCGCCCATGTAACATATGTTCTAGGTGACGGCGGCACCGACGCGCTTGCGCGCACGGACAACTATCTGCTGAACCAACGCAACCTGCGCTTCCTGGACCGCATCGGGCAAGAGCTTGAGCAAGGCGATGTGTTCATGGCGGTGGGTGCCGCGCATCTGCCAGGAGAAAATGGTTTGGTTGCGATGTTGCGAGAGAAGGGCTTTACCGTCACGCGAATACCCCTTCCCGGAGAGGTGGAATGAGCGGACCAAGCGACCTTGAAGACCTGATAGAACTGATGGCCCGCCTTCCGGGACTGGGACCCCGGTCTGCGCGTCGTGCAGTTCTTCACTTGGTCAAAAAACGCTCCCTGGTCCTGATCCCTTTGGCCGACACAATGGCGCGCGTGGCCGAAACCGCTCGCGCTTGCCTGAACTGCGGCAACATCGGTACTTCTGACCTGTGCGAGCTTTGCGAAGACGAAAAGCGTGCGAATGGCGAGCTTTGCATTGTCGAAGACGTGGCAGACTTATGGGCAATGGAGCGAGCCTCGGTCTTCAAGGGCCGCTACCATGTTCTGGGTGGCACGCTTTCCGCCCTTGACGCCATCGGTCCGGAGGAACTTCGTATCCCGAAACTGATTGACCGCGTGGCGACCGAAGGGATCAACGAGGTCATTCTGGCGCTGAATGCAACTGTCGACGGGCAAACGACGGCGCATTACATCGCGGACCAGCTTGAGCACCGGGTCAAGGTCACCTCGCTTGCGCAAGGCGTCCCGATCGGGGGCGAATTGGATTACCTCGATGACGGCACAATCGGGGCGGCGCTGCGTGCCCGAAAAACCGTATGAGTGTCCGGTTTCGGGGGGCGAAGCTTGCGATTCTTGTCGGGCCAAACATTGTCACTCTGCTTCGCGACGACATCCCCACAATCAATTGGCCTGGTTACTGGGATTTGCCGGGCGGCGGGCGTGAAGAGAAAGAGACACCCGAGGCCTGCGTGTTGCGTGAATTGAACGAGGAGTTGGGCCTGGCCTGGGCCCCAGACGCTTTACATTGGTCCCGGGCTTTCGACACACAAACCGAACCTGTCTGGTTCTTTGTTTCGGAGCAGCCAAACTTTGATCCAAGGGATGTCGTCTTTGGCGATGAGGGGCAAGGCTGGAAACTGGCGCCAATCGACTGGTTTTTGCACGAAGGTAAGACAATCCCACCGCATCGAGACCAATTAACTCAATATCTGGCCTCGTGTGACGCTGGTCGTTTCTAACACCGAAACGAAATTTTTCCTCAGCTTTTTTGCCTTAATTCTTACAATCAAACCACCTACATTTTCGGCAGTCCAGTGATGGGCTGACGTGGCGGTGATGAGTACAATTCTTCTGTGGTATCAGTGAGTGGGTTGGGCTCGGATCGGCATGCCAGATCGTGCAGAATGGCATGCCGTCCGAGATCCGGCTGAAAGCCTAGCGCGCGCCGTCTTCCTCTTCATCCTCGTCATCGCTTGCATCAGGCAAATTGAAGAAGCTGTCCGCATCAGGCACCGCATCCGTTTTGTCATCATCATCCTGCGCGTCGCCAAGCGTAAAGGTCTCAAGACCCGAGATCGCCGTTGGAATCTTGGGTTCTGGATCACCTTCAAGGGATTGCTCGGTTGAAACCAGTTTACGGCGTTCTTCATCCGACATCACTTCGCCATCCCGTGCCGTCTTGGCGGCCGCTTTCTGAACGGCTGCATCAAGTTCGGACTGTTTGCACAGACCAAGCGCTACAGGGTCAATCGGCTGGATGTTCGAGATATTCCAATGGGTGCGCTCGCGAATTGACTGGATCGTTGGCTTTGTGGTGCCCACAAGCTTCGAAATCTGCCCATCGGACAATTCCGGATGAAACTTCACCAACCAAAGAATCGAGGCAGGACGATCCTGTCGTTTCGACAACGGCGTATAGCGCGGGCCGCGACGTTTTTCTTCCCCAACGGCAGCGGCGTTGTACTTCAACTTCAACTTATGAAGGGGGTTCTTTTCCGCCTTGTCGATCTCGTCCTGGGTTAGTTGGTTGTTTGTGACCGGATCGAAGCCTTTAACGCCAGTCGCCACATCGCCATCCGCAATGCCCTGCACCTCAAGCTCGTGCAACCCGCAAAAATCCGCGATCTGCTTGAAGCTGATCGTGGTATTGTCGACCAGCCAGACGGCCGTCGCTTTGGCCATGATCGGTTTGCTCATTGTGATGTCTCCTGACAAATCTTTCGCGCTGCCGGAAATCGGCTGGCCCCGCTGGACCTATCCTCGAATTTCGGGGAATTGCTGTTTATATAGTCGGCGATGATCAAAGAGGGAAGAGTGAATGCGGGTTTTGGGTGTATTGCTGCTGAGCACAGGCATCGCGGTGGCCGATGGCGAACCCACAGGCGAGTTCGATTACTATGTCATGGCGCTTTCTTGGTCCCCGACGTGGTGCGCCCTTGAAGGGGATCGACGCGGATCGCCGCAATGCGCAACCGAAGCCGATTTTGGTTGGGTCCTCCATGGGCTTTGGCCGCAATACGAAGTCGGATGGCCTAGTTATTGCCCTACAAACGCACGCAACCCGTCTCGCGCCGAGACACGTGCCGAAGCGGATCTATTCGGCTCATCCGGCAGCGCGTGGCACCAATGGAACAAACATGGTCGATGCTCGGGCCTTACGGCAGCTGACTATTACGCCCTAGCGCGCGAAGCATTCAGCCGCGTCACGCGCCCCGATCTGCTGCGCAAATTGGAGGACCCGATCCGGGTGCCCGCGTCCGTTATCGAACAAGCTTTTCTTGAAGAGAACCCTCAGCTCGACGCCGACAAAATCACGATAACCTGCAAGTCGGGGCGGATTCAGGAAGCCCGCATTTGCCTGACGCGCGATCTTGAACCGCGCCGTTGCGGCGCGGATGTCATCCGCGATTGTCGATCGATCGACGCTTTGCTTGACCCGATCCGCTAAAGCGTCTGTGCCATCAAACTAATGAACCAAAGGTGTACCGCGGTCACGATCAGCACCCAGAACCCTAATGTCGCGGACCACGACAGTTTGGGTGCGCCATCGCTTCGGGCAATCACGACCACAAGGCTTAGAAAAAACGCTGGCGCCACTGCTAACGTCGCAAGCATGTAATACTGACCAAAGATCAAATATGGATCGCGGCGCATCAACACATAGGCCAGCGCCGCCAAACCCAACGGATACCCGATCGCAATCATCCACATCAAACGCTTCATGACCCGGACACCTCCAAAACGATCTTGCTGATTAGGCCGGCTCCCAAAGCGTAACGCGATGCGACTAGCGCGACTTGGGAATACAAGGACGACTTGGCGATGGACAGGCACCGCACGGTCCCCCCGGCAACACGTGGATGGTGTTTTGAACTACTCGGCTCAACCATCTCGCCAACATCCATTTAGGCTTGTGCGCCAGGAACGTCGTCGCGGGCCACGGGCGCTTTCATGCGTCCCATCACAGCCTCTTGCATCTGCATGAAGGGCTTTGTCAGTGGATTATCCTTGAGCTGCCCCTTCAGCTTTTCAAAGCGCATGACATCCTCAATACGCCGATCAATGAAGCTGTGGGTATCAGTAAAGCCCGCGCTGTCATCACCCAGCCAATACAGGACGGTTGCCCCCCAGACACCCGACAGGATGGCGCGTTTTGAATACCAGTTGCCGTCCCGGCTTTCGTCGCCCAGCGCAGTCCACACGTGATCAGCGGTTTCCCAAACCAGTTTCGCCCCTTCCGAGGCATGGATAGGCAAGGAAAACAGAGTCGACGCGCGGCGCACTGCTTCCCGATCCTCCATCACGGCCAGCCGAATGCGGAGCGCCATGGCCACCTTGTCACGGAAGCGAAGCCCGTTCAGGTCAGTCTCGGCCAACTTGGCGACCATCGCGGTGTCGCCCCGACGGTGATAGGCCACGGCCAGATCAAGTGCACCGCGCGGCGCCACGGCCTTTGCCTCGGCCATGTCCATTTTTGTGTCGTCCACAGCTGCTTTGAAACTGGCCTCGGACCAGCCATCAAAGGCAACATGGGGCATAGCCGCATCTAAAAGGGCATCAAGCGACATTGTGAAACTCCTCATGGTCCCGGTGGTGGACAAGCGAGATTGAGCTTGCTATACGCCCACTTCCTGCAATTTTTGCAATTCTAACCTAGAAAGGTGGTGACAACCACATGCAGGTCAGTGTTCGCGACAACAATGTCGATCAGGCGCTTCGTGCCCTGAAAAAGAAGCTTCAGCGTGAAGGCGTCTTCCGTGAGATGAAGCTTCGGCAGCATTTCGAGAAGCCCAGCGAAAAGAAAGCCCGTGAAAAGGCCGAAGCTATTCGCCGCGCCCGCAAGCTTGCCCGTAAAAAGGCACAGCGCGAAGGGATGCTCTGAGAGCTTTGAACATTGGGATGGCTCGCCGTCCAAAGAGACGACCCCCGGCAATGCTCGGGGGTTTGTCATTTTTGGGTTGGTGAAAGTCGGCTTTGAGCCCTTTCTGACCGATGCTGCGCGTCGTGCGAATGTCTGCGCCTCAAGACACAAGGGTCTTTTGCGTGCCATTTACGAATGCGGCAATGAATGTTACCCTTCGACGCAGTCTTCCGCGAGCTAGGTGAAAATTGCTTCGCCGTTCCGGATTGGCCTTCCCCAAACACGGAGAATTGGCATGCGCCAACCAAACCTGCCTGCTGGCGGCACCTGCCGTTGTTCCGCGACTCGGTTTGAAATCCTAGCAAGTCCTATCATGACTCTCGCCTGTCATTGCTTGGATTGCCAAAGAATGCACGCAAGTGCCTTTTCGTTGGGAGCTATGATCCCGACCGACGGCTTCAAGATCATTAAAGGTACACCAGTTGCAAGACCTTTGCCTGGATCGCAGCGGCATCATTTTTTCTGTCCGGATTGCATGACTTTGATGTTCACGAGAATTGAAGGCGCTGATGAACGGGTAAACGTACGCGTGACGCTTTGTGACGACAGTTCTTGGTTCACGCCCTTTGTCGAAACGATGGCGAAACACAAATTGCCATGGGCTGTTACACCCGCCGTTCATACTTTTGATGCGTTCCCGTCACCCGCAAAGTTCAAAAGACTTCTTGCGGAGTATGCACGCTTGAGTGGGGTCAACTGAGAGGACTTGCTGTGTGGCAATTCTCAAACCCCGGTGGTACCGCTTGACCGGGCCGTGTTTGCTAGGATGACTGTTCTTGAGCCAACCACTGTCGCAGTCTCAGCGAAATGGCACTAAGTCCACAGTCTGTGAGTTTGACCCACCCTCATTTTCGCGTTCCCGGCGAGTGTCTCCTCAGACGGACCGCATTGCAGCGACATTGACCATATTCGAACGCCACGAACGCGGCCATGACGTATGAAGGTAAAGGGTTGCAATCGGCCTTGCGTCAGGTGGAGGTCGACATATTGCGCACAGCCGCATCCGTTCAGACACGTGATCCGCTTTTGTCAAGAATTCGGCAGGGTCCTGGACGACCAACGCGCCGATGCAAGACCTCAGTATACACATGGGACAGACTGCCGATCTGCGACTATGCTTTGCTGCGGTCGAGGTCATTTTGGGCCAGCCTACAAGACGCACCTGTGATTGTGTAACGCGAGCCATTCCCTCATATCTCTCATTCATCGGGCAATCCCGCTTGCACAATCGCCTTGAACCAGGGCCCTGCATAGTCGTTGTGCATCGTTCCAATGAGTGCCTTAACGCGTGACACGTTCAACTCAGGATCTAAACTGCGCGCGGTGTTGCAGGCGGCCTTAGCCTGTTTTCCCATTCCCAAAGCTTGAAGGCAGACGGCCTGCGCCAGATAGGGCCAAAATTCATCACCCTTAAGATGTGCGGCTCTTTGGGCGTCTTTTAGAGATTGCCGGTAGTCGCCCAAGAAGAAATGCGCGCTGCTGCGATAAAGAAAAAACGTCCAAAGCAAAGGATCATAGGGCGACAGGCGGAATGCGCGATCCAAAGGTGCGATCGCAGTCTTCGCCCGACCAAACCATGCCAATGCCCAGCCTAGGGAACTCTGCGCCTTTGCTGAGCAAGGATTGATGTCAACGGCACGTTCAAGGGCCACTATTGCCGCCTCACCGTTTCCCATCAGCCCTTGAACAAGACCTAAGGCGGTAAAGCCCCGGTCTTCTCGATCATCAAGTTCAACCGACTTTTGTGCATAAGTGAGGCTGGTGGCCAGTCGCTCGGCAGGGTTTTGTGCAATGCCCATGATTACTTCTGCCGAAATCGCATGGGCCATTCCAGCATAGGCCCTCGCGAAGGCAGGGGCCTTTTCAAGAGCGCGTAAGAAATAAGACTGCGCGGTCTCTAAGTTCTCTTGCCCGTATTTGTGTAGATGCCACATACCGCACTGATACTGATCCCATGCCGTGTGATCGCTTGCGGGTTTTCTGCGCGACAAACGCTGTTCGCTTTGAGACAGCTCAACGCCAACATTAGCGCAAATTCTGTCTGTTACCTCATCCTGAACGTCGAACAAATCCCCAACATCTCGGTCAAACTGTTCTGCCCATACGTGATTGCCTGAGTGCGTTTCAACCAACTGTGCTGTAATTCGAAGGCGCTTTCCGACCCGCCGGGTACTTCCTTCCAGAATATATTTGACGCCAAGATCCGTTCCTATCCGCTTCACATCAACGGGTTGACGTTTGTAGACAAATGTTGAGTTGCGGGCGATGACGAATAGCCACCGGAGGCGCGCCACTTTCGCGATGATGTCCTCTGTCATCCCATCCGCAATGTACTCCTGTTCGGGATCGCCGGACATATTGTCGAACGGCAAGACAGCGATTGAGGGGATATCAGGGACATCGAAGTCCTTCGAAACGCCAGCACTTTTGGTCAAGCGATCCAAACCTAAGCCCTCGCGGCTGTCGCCATTTGATGTGTGTTGCGGCTCGCCCTCAGATAGGATCTGCAATGCTAGTTTTTGGGTTTCGGCGGAGGGCTGGACGTCTAGTTCCGCACGCAACAGCCGCTGACACTCGCGGTACTGCGCGGCCGCTTTCGACACTTCGCCGTCGAGTACGTAAAGCCGCATAAGTCGCCTGTGATTGGCTTCGCTGAACGGGTCCATGGACATCAAGTCTCGCGCGCGTTCCAGCGCTTTGGCGAACTGGTTTTCGTTGGTCAGGTATTCGATTGAGTTTTTGGTTGCGTCAGAAGCCAGTCCTCGCGCCTCGGCTCGCACTTGCTCCGCCCATCCTGAAGACTCCAGGATATCGACCTCAGCCAAGAAATCGCCTGCGAAGTATGTTGCCAAAGGGCCGTTGTCGCCTGTTGCACCCTTCGCGGCCAATCTTCGCAGATGGTCTAGGTCGGTTACGAGGGCACCGTCGCCAAGTGACACATCGCGATTGGTGGTAACCATGGCGTCTGAGCCCAAAGCTTTGCGAATTTCAGACAGAGATTTTCGTAAACTGGCGCGCGCCAGTTCTTCCTGTCTGTCGCCCCAGAACATCGCGGACAACTGATCTCGCCGCCACGGCCCCGGCCGCGATGCAATACAAGCAAGGACCCAAAGCGATTTGAGTGTCCCAAGCCTCAACACGTTTGAGTTCTGATCCTTAAGAGAGACAGCTCCCAGTACCTGCAAATAGGGACCAGATTGGTGTCCTTGCTGCCGATATGTTTCGACTTTGTCCAAATTCGGTTCCGATCAGGTCGATTCCCAGCTCTTACTTCCGTCGAATTGCAATGCAATGAAGCGTATTGCCCGCGGAAGCGAAGCTTTTTCCTTCTCCGTGCTGTTTTCGCAGGTTTTTCACAGTTTTGGAACGCCAGCGGAACGCACAGTTCCCACCGCCACGACATCTTGGCGCCAACAAACGCCGGTTTGCCGGCCGACATCGGAAGGAGACTAGGAAATGTCGCATCATCTTGCTCATGGCAACGACCTCGCTCGTGTTCGTACAGAGTATCTTAGCAAAGTAATTCGCGCCTGGTGGCAGAGACAGATGTATCGGATCCGCAAGGCAAACCGCATACGTCGTGACCATGAGTGCCTGTTGGAGCTCAGCGATAAAATGCTGGCCGACATTGGTCTGACCCGTTTCGACATCGACAAAGGATACGCCCAACGGTTGCGGTCGACCTTCGGTGGCCATTGGACGCATTTTTGGTAGCAGTTTTGCGCGCCGTCTTGACTGGGTTGGCTTCCGTCAGGACCACCGCCTCAGGAATTCAAAGCCTGCAATCTGCTTCGCGTCATTGGAAAGTGGACGCATGCAGCGCTGGCGCCGCGAGCAGCCATCCAAATGAACCAACGACCAAATTCGGGCGCCTTAGCCCACAGAAAAAGGGAATTCACATGCCATATCCCATCTCGTCGAAACACAATCCGTTCTATTCCGTCTGCTCCGCAGTTTACTCAATCTGTCGCACATTTGCTGGCAATCTGAAAGCGAGTGTTGAGACCGGCCAGGAATGGCGTGCAATCGCAGAACTGCGTGCGATGGAGGACTACGAGCTCGCAGATATAGGCCTCAGCCGATCTGATCTGACGCCGGACGGCTTGGCGGTTGCCGGTGCAAAGCGCAAAGCGAAACAGGACCTTGGCGATGCTCATCCCGTTGTTCTCAGTGTCGCCAAAAATTCGAAGGACTAACCATGAAGATTTCTACGGAACGACCTCGGCAAGTCACACTTAGTGGGCAATTGGATAGCAAAGGCGCAGGTCGGATCTACGATGAACTCGTTGCGTTCTGCAGGTGTAGCATGGCTGATCTAGTTCTTGATCTGAGGGACGTAAAAAGCTGCACGCGGGCAGGTTCCGGAGTCCTCTTTGTGGTGGCGAAGCTTCTCCAACAAAACGGGGCGCGACTTCGGATCAAGAACGCACGTTCC
>JBCCCA010000010.1:0-31871 GCA_039033735.1 Pseudomonadota bacterium | reverse complement strand
GACCAACCAGTTGCGTCCAACCAAACAAGACTTTCCAAGTTGCCATACAGCGCGTGTTCGACGTCCAGATGAACACCCGAGGTGTCGCTGATCTCAAGCAAAAGGACGCCGCCTGCAAACATCGCGGTAAAAATCAACCCCATGGCAGCCCCCTGTTCGATGCGGGCAAACCGGCTGATCCCTTCGATCAAGACAACCGCGATCAGCGCGGCGGCGGCGGACCCGATCAGCATGGGCCAGGTCGCGACAGACCCGGTGACGATAAAGGCCACGACAATTCCGGGCAGCACGACATGACTGATGGCGTCACCAATTAAGGCCTGCCGCCGCAGCACAAGAAAATTTCCGGGCAACGCACAGGCAATGGCGGCAAGCGTCCCGATCAAGATCGGAACCAGCGAAAACGGAACGAACTCGGCGCCGCTCATGTCACGGCCTCGGGCGGGGAAATGCGGGCGTCAATGGTGTCGATCTGATCCGGGGTCAGGACATCGTCCAGACGCGTCAGACCGTCATAGCGGGCGGCGGCCAGTTCGAATTCGGGGATCGAACGCGCGATTTCCCATCGCTTTTCGTCCCACTGAGCCCGTGCTGCGCGGGCACGCCCGGTGTCGGTTGGCACACCGTCGGGGCGCGCCAGCCCTTCCGACCGCAAAAGGCGCAAGGTCAGCGGCTCGTATATCGGTTGCCCCTGCGCAAGCGACAAAAGCCCTTGCCGAATGTGTACCCCACGTTGAAAGCGCCGATGGCGCGCAAAACTGGACATGATACCGCGCGACGGCGCCACAACGATAGACACCACGAATAACGCAAAAGCTGTCAGGACAATCAACGGCCCCGTTGGCAGATCAGGTGCACTGGCCGACACGGCGGCGCCAATCCATGCCGACGCGCCCCCTAGCACACCCGCCATCGCCACCACCGTTTCGGCACGGTCGGACCAAAGCCGTGCGGTTACAGCTGGAACAATCAGCAGGGCAACAATCATGATCAACCCAACGATCTTGAGACCCACCACGGTAACCGCAAGAACAAGCACCATCATCAGCAAATCAACCTGACCCGTGCGCATGCCGCGTGCGGTTGCGTATTCGGGATCAAAGGACAAAAGCGTCATCGGGCGGCGAAACAACAGGACAAGCGCGACAACCGCCGCACCGCCCACCGCGATCAGGACGGCATCCGAGAATATCATGCCCGCTGTGGATCCCAGCAAAAAGCTTTCGAGCCCTGCCTGGCCCCCGGTCGGGATCATCTGAATGACAGTCAGCAGGACGATCCCGAAGGCAAAGAAAACCGACAGGACCGCGCCAATGGCTGCATCTTCAGCCAGCCGGGTCCGACTGACCAGCCATTGCACTGCCAGCAGGCCACAAAAGGCCGAGACTGCCGAGCCAAGCAAAAGCCCAGGCAACCACCGCCCGTCAAACCCAAGAAATACCATCACAATAAAAGCGATTCCGACGCCAGGCAGCGTCGCATGGGCAACCGCGTCGCTGACAAGTGCGCGTTTACGCAAGAACAGATACGTGCCCGTGACGCCCGCAGCGACCCCAAGCAGCATGGCACCAATAGTGACCAGCGTGGCGTTGTAGCCAAGCTGAAACGTGAGCGCCTCGAATATCATGTCAGCCTGAAGCGGAAACCGGGTCGATCTCGGCCATTGTCAAACGACCACCATAGGCCTTGTTGAGCGCGTCTTGGGTAAAGACCTTGCCCACCGGCCCTTCGACGACCTTGCGAACATTCAAAATCAGCACATTGTCGAAATAACTGGGAACGGTCGTCAGGTCGTGGTGAACCGCCACAACAGTCTTGCCGCTGTCACGCAAGCCCTGCAAGACGTCAATAATGGAACGCTCGGTCGCGGCGTCTACGCCTGCGAACGGCTCGTCTAGCAGATACAGATCGGCATCCTGCGCCAAGGCGCGCGCCAGAAAAACGCGTTGCTGCTGCCCACCTGACAATTGACCAATCTGCCGATCCGCAAAGTCCTGCATACCCACCCGTTCCAGGCAGGAGCGCACCTGCTTGGCATGGGCACCAGTGAACCGACCCAACAATCCAAGGTCTGCATAAAGCCCCATGCTGACCACATCCGCGACGCGTGCCGGAAACTCCCAATCGACACTGGAACGTTGCGGCACATAAGCCACCCGGCGGCGCATGACGTCCAAAGGCGCTCCGAACACCTGGGCCGAGCCAGACAGCGGTGTCACAAGACCCAATGCCGCTTTCAAAAGGGTCGATTTGCCGGCCCCGTTCGGACCGACGATGGCTGTCATCTTCGCGTGTTCGAACGTGGCGTCGACAGAAAAAACGGCGGGCTTCTGGTCGTAGAATACTGTCATGCCACGGATGGACATCGGGGATGTGTCGCCCACGGTACCCTTTTCCAGTTCTGCCGCGTGTAGTACCGTCATCGCATCAGCTCCCCGCGCTCAGGCGGCCGTTCATGCCGCGCTCGGGCGCATCACCGCCAAGGCCACCGCTGATCGTCGTGGCATTGTGATCGATCATGCCGATATATGTGCCCTCATACGTCCCTGGCGCGCCCATTGCGTCTGAGAAGAGCTCGCCGCCAATCCGAACCTTATGCCCCCGGGCCGCCGCCCCTTCGATGAGGGCGCGGATGGACCGGTCGGACACTGAGCTTTCGACGAAAACCGAAGCAATGCCGCGATCGACCAACATATCGACCAGCGCGGTCATGCGGTTCAGCCCCGCTTCGCTTTCGGTCGAAATGCCTTGGATGCCCACCACCTCGAACCCATGTGCCTGTCCGAAATAGTTGAAGGCATCATGCGCTGTGATCAGCACGCGCGCCGCTTGGGGCACGCTGGCCAAGACTTCGTCCGTATAGGATGTGAGCGCATCCAATTCTTCCAGAAGTACATTTGTGTTCTCGGTGAAAACAGCTTCATGCTGCGGCGCGACTTCGACCATGGCATCGCGAACCGCAAGTGTCACCACGCGCCACAACGCAGGGTCCATCCAGACATGTGGGTCAAACCGGTCGGCATAGTCGTCATGCGCCATGCGTGCTTCGACAGGCACAGCTTCGGCCACGGCACGCACAGGTGTGCGCGTGGCGATGTCGGACATCAGGTCCTCCAACTGTGCTTCCAGATACAGGCCGTTCCAAAGGACCAGATCAGCGCGCCCCATGGCGACGATATCGCTCCGGGTCTGCCGATAGGCATGCGGGTCCACGCCGGGGCCCATCAACGCCTGAACTTTCGCGGCATCGCCGCCAACGCGCATCGCGGTATCCGCAATCATGCCAGTCGTAGCGACAACGTTCAGCTTGGTTTCCTGAGCGATCGCCCCGATTGGAGCGATCAAGACCGCTGTCAAAGCAGCAAGAAAAACCCGTCTCGTCGACATTTTGCCCCTAGCCTGTTTCATATTGCGAATAATTCGCAATCTCATTCTATAATTGAGAACAGTTCGCAAGAAAGTCAAGGGGCACGTGGTAAAACCCGGTTTCGGCCCTTCCCGTCGCATGATTTGTGCGCGAGTTTGGTCTGTCCCTTATTGGTTAGGCCTTATATGACTGCGACATGCCAAACTGGCCGGTCTGGGAGTGTCTCTTGTTCAAACGTGCTGCGTTGGTGGCAGCGATACTTTTTTTGGGTTTCACCCATGCCGCGACCGCTGACACCCGCCTGCATTTTGAAGCACCCGATGCACCTGAAGACCTGGCAGATGCTTTGCGGGGCGCGTCGCTTGTGCTTTCCGCCGGGGCTGATGCCGAAGCCCAGGACCTTTTCGCGGCGGCGCGCGCCGACTACGCCCAATTGCTGGGCGTGCTTTATGAAAACGCCTATTATGGCGGTGTTATTCAAATTCGCGTCGATGGCAGGGAAGCAGCTTCGATCCCACCACTTGCGGCGCCCGGACAGATCGAACGCGTCGTCATTCAGGTCAGGGCGGGACCGCTTTACAGGTTTAACCAAGCGCGGATCACACCGGTCGCCCCACGGACCGAGCTGCCGGAAGAGTTTCAATCCGGTGCCGCGGCTGGCACAGGCACCATTCGCGATGCGGCGACCTCGGCGGTCACGGCATGGCGCGCCATAGGCCACGCCAAAGCTGACGTCGCACGTCAGGATATTGTCGCCCAACACGACGCGCGGCGCGTTGATGCCCGGATTGGCCTTGATCCCGGGCCGCGCCTGACCTTTGGCGCTGTCGGTGTTTCCGGGAATGAAGACGTCAGCACGCGCCGTATTCGGACGATTGCCGGTGTCACTGAAGGATTGTCGGAAGGTCGCGTCTTTGATCCAATCGAGGTCGAACGGGCGGCAACCCGCCTGCGCCGCACCGGCAGTTTCTCTTCCGTGTCGATCGAGGAAGCCGAGCAGATCGGGCCGAACAACACATTGCCACTTAATATAGCCGTCGTCGAAGCCACGCCGCGGCGCTTTGGGGTCGGGGCGGAATTCAGCACGACCGAAGGCTTGGGCCTGTCGGGTTTCTGGCTGCATCGCAATTTTCTGGGCGGCGCCGAACGGTTTCGTATCGACGGATCGTTGTCCGGCATTGGCGGCGAAACTGGCGGCGTGGATTACGAACTTGGGGTTCGGTATGAACGTCCGGCCACGCCCCGGGCAGATGTCGATCTGTTTGCCGAGCTTAACTTCGAAGCGCTGGATGAACCGGATTTCAAATCTGACACGACTGAATTTTCGCTTGGCTTTACACGTTATGCCACGGACACTCTGACGGTCGAGTTTGGGCTTGGATATCTCTTCTCGGACACCGAAGACGCGTTCGAACGCGAGACGTTTCAGCTTTTCACACTGCCGCTGGCCGCCGAACTGGATCGCCGAAACAACAGCCTTGATCCGACCTCCGGTTTTTTTGTTGACCTTGAGGTGACCCCGTTTCTGGCGCTTGCCGGCACAACCGACGGGGCGCTTATTGAATTGGACAGTCGCGCCTATCGGCAAAGGGATCGCCTGACCTTTGCCGGTCGCCTGCAATTGGGGTCGTTGTTTGGCCCAGCCTTGACCGAAAGCCCGCCGTTTTACCGGTTCTTTTCGGGCGGCGGGGGCACCGTGCGCGGTCAGGGGTTTCAATCGCTTGCCCTTGAAGTCGACGGCAACCGCACCGGTGGGCGCAGTTTCCTTGGACTGTCCGGAGAATTGCGCCGCGATATCACCGAAGAAATCCAGATCGTTGGCTTTGCCGATTGGGGCTATGTCGGGCGTGAATCTTTTCCCGACTTTTCGGGCGAAAGCCATGCAGGTGCCGGATTGGGCGTGCGCTACAAAACCGGCATTGGGCCCATACGACTTGACGTTGGCGTCCCCGTCGCGGGCGACACGGACGGATCAAGCCTTTATCTGTATGTCGGCATAGGTCAGGCATTCTGATGCGTTGGCTTCTGATCCCCGCCCTTCTTCTGGCCACGCCCGCCTTCGCACAGGATGAACCGGGTTTCTTCGAACGCTTGTTCAGCACCGACACGGCCGACAGTGATGCCGAGCAAGGGACATTGCTGGAAGGGCTGATCGAGGATTCGCTGTCTGGCACCGGTCGTTCGGTGACCGTAACAGGCTTTTCCGGCGCGCTTTCGGGCCAAGCGACGCTGGACAGTCTGGTCATCGCCGACGCTGATGGGCCGTGGCTGACCCTGACGGACGCGACACTTGATTGGAACCGGGCGGCGCTGTTTCGCGGTCGACTGGACGTTACGGAACTCTCAGCGCGCGAGATCTTGTTTCCCCGTCTGCCCACTTCAGAGGAGGCCGAAGCGCCTTCACCCGAAGCCTCGGGTGGTTTTCAGCTTCCAGACCTGCCCGTCAGCGTGAATATCGGCCGGATCGCCGCCGAGCGGGTGGAACTTGGCGAAGCGCTGTTCGGGGTTGCCTCGGTTATCTCAATGGACGGTGCTTTGTCCCTGTCAGATGGCAGCGGCGCCGCAGACCTGGACATCACAAGGCTGGATCAGCCCGGCGCGATCCGGCTGGACGCAGGATATGAAAACGCCACGCAGAACCTAAGATTGGATCTTTCTATGGTCGAAGCTGAGGGCGGGATCGTGTCAACACTTGTGGGCTTGCCCGGCGCCCCGTCCGTAGATTTCGCGATCAGCGGCGATGCGCCCTTGTCGGACTTCGCCGCCGACATTCGTCTTGCCACAGATGGCGAAGACCGGCTTTCGGGACAGGTGACGCTGCGCGAGACCGAGGAGGCCCGACGCGTTTCGGCAAATATCGGAGGCGACATCGCACCGGTCTTTGCGCCGCAGTTCCGCGATTTCTTTGGGGACAGCCTGACGCTTGAAGCAGAAACCCTTCTGTTTGACGACGGGCGCATTTCGGTGCCCGAGTTTTCATTCTATGCCCGCGAACTGGCTCTGTTCGGAACGGTCGAACTTGGGGCCGACCGTTTGCCACAGCTCATCGATATCACCGGACGCATTGCCCCCGAAACAGGCGACCGCGTGCTGTTGCCGATCTCAGGAGAGCCGACCGAAGTCGAACGTGCCAACCTTGGCATCAGCTACGATGCATCCCAGTCCGAAGACTGGCGCGCCGTAATCCGGATCGACAGCCTTGCGCGTGACGGTTTGCAGGCGGACGAGGCATTGGCCCGTATTACCGGGCAATTGGGCACGGGCACACCGGCCTCCGTTTCGGGTGCCCTGATCCTTGAGGTGGATGGATTGGTCACAACCGATGGCTTGTCCGAAGCGGTTGGCTCAAACATCTCGGGTGCGGCGCAAATCGACTGGAACGGCGGCCCGCTGACGGTTGAGGATTTCACGTTGACGGCACGGGACTTGTCACTGGCGGGCATGGCAATCGTCGACGGAAACGAGATTACGACGACGACATCCGTTCAAGCCGCACGGCTTGCCAATTTCTCGGCGCTCGCGGGACGTGACTTGTCGGGGGATGCTGCGTTGTCGGTGTCCGGGCAGCTGAACCCGCTGACCCAGAGTTTCAATCTTACCGCAAAGGGCGAAACGAATAATCTGGCAATCGGCGAGCCGCGCGCAGACGCTATTGTGGCGGGAACGGCTACGTTAGAGGCCACTGTCGTCCGCGATACCGACGGAGTGCGCGTGGCGCTGACCACGCTTGAAAGCCCGGCCGCCAGTTTGACCGGCGAAGCCAGCCTGCGCTCGGGGGGGTCGTCGGCCGCGCTGACCGGTCGCCTTAACGAAACCGCCGTGATCGTGCCGGGCCTGAATGGTCCGTCGGACATCACCTTTGCGGGTCAGGAGAACGAGACACGGGATTGGACGATCCGAACCAGCCTGACAGCGCCTGCCGTGACGGCTGATGTGCAAGGGCTGCTGAGCAACATCTACGAGTTTCCAGCGTTTCAAGGCACCGCTTCCGTGGAAAGTCCGGACCTTTCGGTATTTTCGGAACTGGCCGGTCGCGCCTTGTCCGGGCGTATCGCCGTCGAAGCCGAAGGTGGGGTCAATGCAGACCTGACCCGCGCACTGGTCGATGCAGACGTTCGCGGGCGCGATATCACCGTTGAAGGCCTGGATGTCGAGGGGCTGTTGAAGGGCCCCGTCACGCTTTCCGTGGAAGGCGGGCGCACGGATGACAGGATCGACATCACTAACATCGCCTTTGGCGGCGCCAGCTTGATCGCGCAATTGTCCGGCGTAATTACGGGCCTGTCGGCCACACCCGCATTTGACGGAAAGCTCTCGGCCCGATCGCCTGACCTGTCGGTGTTCTCCGGGCTTGTCGGACGTCCTCTCTCGGGCCGCGCCAACGTATTGGCCGAAGGCGCCGCGACAGCCGATCTCACGTCGGGTCGCATCACCGCCACTTTGGATGGCCAAGACATCCGCACCGGGCTTTCCGAGATCGACCCGCTGTTGCAAGGCGCTGTCGCGCTGGAAGTTGACGGTGCGCGAGACGGGGACACCCTTTCGATCACCCGCCTTTCGCTTGAGGGGCCGGCTTTGACGGCCAACCTGTCCGGTTCGGCCATGGATTTGAACCAGACCCCTAGTTTTGAGGGTCGTGTGAACGCGCAAAGCGAAGACATCTCGGTTTTTGCCGGGCTTGCGAAACGACCCCTTGCCGGTCAACTGACCCTGACGGCGGAGGGTGGCGGCCGCAGCGACCTGAGCGACGCCCGACTTGTTGCGTCGGTCACGGGGGAAAACCTGAGGACCGGTATCGCCGAGGCAGATACGTTGTTGCAGGGTCCGCTGTCACTTGAAATCGATGCGGCGCGCAATGGCGGTGGGATCGAGGTCAATGCCTTCTCGCTCAGAACAGATGCCGTGACCGCGGAAACTTCAGGGCAGATTGGCGAAGATGGTGATCGGCTTTCCCTGACGGCCAGGCTGTTTGACGTCAGCCCCTTTGTTCCCGGTTTCAGTGGCGCATTGGCCATCGCCGGAACGCTTGGTCGAGTGGCCGATGGCCTTGCACTCGACATCGATGCCACCGGACCGGGTGGGTCGCGCGCCGCTGTGGAAGGGACAATCACCGAGGATTTCGCAACTGCAAATCTGGGCATTGACGGGTCAGCCCCACTTGCCCTTGCCAACCGGTTTATCGAGCCGCGCAGTTTGTCTGGCACCTCGCAGTTCAACCTGCGGCTGGACGGTCCGCCAAACCTTGGCGCTTTATCAGGGCGCGTAACACTGGCCGACGCGCGACTTGCCGCCCCCACACTGCCAACTGGCCTCGACAATATTACCGGGACCATCCAGTTGAACGACAGCCAAGCGAGCCTGAATATCGACAGCCGTGTCGAAAGCGGCGGGCGCCTTTCCGTGGCTGGTCCCATCGGCCTGACGGCCCCCAACATAGCTGCGCTACGTGTCGGACTTTCGGACGTTCGGGTCACCGACCCGCAGCTTTACGAGACAACCGCGAATGGTGAAATCCGGATTAGCGGCGCCTTGACCGGCGGCGCATCAATTGCCGGGACGGTTAATCTTGATGAAACGAATATCCGAATTCCCAGCTCAGGGTTGGGGGGTGCGGGTGCCATCCCAGAAATCACCCATTTGCGCGAACCACCACCTGTTCGCGGAACGCGCCAGAAAGCCGGTTTGCTCGAGCGTGAAAACACGGACAATGTGGGCAGCCGCGCCGTCTTCCCGCTTGACGTTCAAGTGCTGGCGCCGAACCGCATTTTTGTGCGCGGGCGCGGGCTGGACAGTGAATTCGGCGGTTCGGTCCGCGTGACCGGCACAACCGCCAATATCATTCCCATCGGCGCCTTCGAGTTGATCCGTGGGCGTCTAGATATCCTTGGCCAGCGTCTGGCCTTGGAACAGGCCCGGATCACAATTCAAGGCGGGTTGATCCCGATTTTGGACATCCTGGCCACTACGGATGTGGAAGACACAGAGATTAACGTCGGCGTTCTGGGCCCCGCGGATGCGCCAGAGATCAGTTTCACCTCGTCGCCCGAACTGCCCCAGGAAGAGGTCCTGGCCAGATTGATTTTTGGCCGCGGGCTTGAGACACTCAGCCCCATTCAGGCCGCGCGCCTTGCCATCGCGGTGCGCACCCTGGCGGGGCGCGGAGGGGAAGGGATCGTTGGCAATATCCGTGGTGGCGCAGGCTTGGCCGATCTGGACGTAACCACAAACGAAGAGGGCAATGCCGCCGTGCGGGCGGGCGCGTATCTCGGGGAAAACATCTATTCAGATGTTACAATCGACAGTTCGGGCGAAACGCAATTGAATCTGAATTTGGACGTATCTCCGTCGCTGACTGTGCGGGGCGGGGTCACAAACGATGGCTCAACCAGCCTTGGTATCTTCTTCGAGCGCGACTATTAAGCCGAAGATCGAAAAACATTGTCTGGTACCACACGCCATCAAAACCTTGGAAACACACTAAGCGAGTGTTAATATTTGTAGAGACCAGTGCCGGGTCAGGTGTTTGCGGCACGCAACCAAGGAGGACAATGTCCTGTCTCATGCCGAAAATGCGGTCCGTGGCGCGGCCGCCCCTGACACCGTCGGTCAGATAATGAGCGCTGACGCTGCCAGACCCTCGAGCGATGAATTGCTCGACCTCATCCTGAAATCGCTGGACGAAGACAAGGCCGAAGAGATCGTGAAAATCGCTCTCAAGGGCAAAAGCGAAATGGCCGATTGGATGGTCATTGCGTCTGGTCGGTCCAGCCGCCAAGTTGCGGCGATTTCCGAACATCTTGTGGAAACGCTTAAACGTGACCACAACGTGTTGTCCAAGATCGAGGGCAAAGATGCCGGAGATTGGGTGCTGATCGACGCAGGCGATGTGATTGTCCATGTGTTCCGACCCGAGGTTCGCGAGTTCTATCAACTCGAGAAGATGTGGCTCAGCCCAGGTGACGCCGCAGCGACCAACTCCTAAGCCGGTCGGATATGAAAATCAGGATTGCGGCGGTTGGGCGGTTACGTCCGGGCGCCGAAGCCGAATTGATCAATGACTATCGAACACGATTTGATCGCTCGGGACGTGCCCTGGGCCTTGGGCCCCTAGAAATTCGCGAAATTGAAGCCAAAAAAGGCGGCATGGCGGCTGAGGCTGAGCTTCTTGCTAAAGCCACCGCCGGTATTCGCCCCATCGTGGCGCTGGATGAACGTGGAAAAACGCTTTCATCACCGGATTTTGCGCAGAAATTGGGTCATTGGCGCGATACGGGTCATGCCGAGGCGTGCTTTCTGATTGGTGGCGCAGACGGGCTCGCGCCCGAATTCCGCGATGCAGCAGACATGAACCTAAGCCTTGGCAAAATGGTCTGGCCCCACATGCTGGCCCGCGTGATGCTGATTGAACAGCTGTACCGTGCGGCTTCTATTCTGGCCGGCGCGCCCTATCACCGAGAATAGCTTCTTTCTTGAATTCTTTCAAAACCACCAAGCTTTGAAACCCTTCGACAGGGGGTTCGTAAAAGTGGTCGTTGGCAAAATCCGCGAAAGCTTCCATTGATGCGCATCCCATCACAACGACAATATCTTCGTCTCCCGTCACAGAAAATATACGCTGCACCTCATCAAAGCTGGCCAGCCGTCGCGTCAAGTCTTCGATCCGCTTCGGGCTGTGACGCGTGATCGTCAGCAGTACGATAATCTGCGTCAGCGGCCGCTCTTGATAGTCGGGGGACACCAGCGCGACCTCGCGCTCGATGGCTCCAATTTTTCTAAGCCGTTGAAGTCGTCGCAGGCAGGCCGCCGGCGACAGTCCAATCGCGTCTGACAAGTCTTGTCCTGTCCGTCGCGCATCGACCTGCATCAGACCCAATAATCGCCGATCGAATCCATCGATTTCTTCCAACAAAACACCCTTTTTGCGAATTTTTCGCACAGAGGCCTGAATATTGCGAGGCTTTTTCGCGTCACGCGATGATTTTGCGGCCTGCTCGCAAATCCCCTTGATAGGAATGGGTTAGGCGCCACTCACCGCGCCAAGACATCGCAACTTCCCTGACCCACCGCTTGCTGCGGTGGCCGCTGCCTCGGCTACCGCTGGGGGTGCCGGAGCCGTATTGTGAAAGGAAACCTGATGAACGTTCAGATCAATGCGTCGGCGACAAACGCCACAAATAAAATAAGACGCTTCTTCGACTGGTATAAAAGGCGCGCGGCTGAGGCAGCTTGGAAACACCAGGCCTTGAAAGAATTTGACGAATTGCTTGCCTTTTCAGACGAAGCCCTGGCGGATGTAGGACTGACACACGACGCGGTTCTCCGCGAGCGACGACGGTTTCATGTGGCAGGTGATTTCACTGTGCCGGAGGCCCGCATTGGTTTCAGATGAGGGTCGATCCAGAACGGCGCGAGGAGCAAGCACATGCTGAGGCATCGAGCCCGTGGCAAGACTATGCATAGGCCGTGCCATAAAACCTAACCATCAGGATTTCGACTTCTCATAGGCGTCGCACAGGTCAGCTACAAGAATACCGTTGATCTGCAGGCCCGTAAGATCAGCATCTTGGATCTGAACGTCACTCAAGTTTGCGCCAGTGTCCGTCAGCCTTGATAGATTTGCGTCGAAAATAATCACACCCGACAGGTTTACGTTGTGAAAGCACGCGTTCCCTAAGTTGACGTCGTCGAAATCCGCCATTGTCAAGTCTGTATCCGTCAACTTTGCATGGGTCATAACTGCATAACACCCACTATAAACGGGCGTACATGACGGCCAGTGATTTCGGCGACGGAAATCTGGACGGCGCGCGGCATCTTCTGTGCAACGACCGATGAAAACGCAACTGCCCCGGCCCGTTGACGAGATGGTCACCTGCACCATATCGCGCCGACGCGTGCTATCCTGTGCCTTCCGCTTCATGCCAAAGACCCTGTCTTGTGCGTCCTTTATGGCATTGACGAACCGTGTGCACAGGCGAACGTTACAATTGGCCTTGACCGCTGCGTCCAGCAGAGAACGGCGGGTCACAATATACAAGGGTACATTGCCGTTGGGGCGTGCGGGCAGACTTAGCGGCACACGACCACAGTGGAAGTGAACCCTCTGCGAATATCAGCCTCGATCGTGATCTTGTTCCTTTCTTCATTTGGAGTTTTCTCTGACGCCAACGTGACGATGACCGGGGTTGAATTACCCGGCCGCGCCAGGCCTTGCTTGAGGGGAACTTGAAGATCACCCTAGGTGCGTGGTGACATTGGGTCGGGATGCTGCAAACCAGCCAAAGACAGTCATCACAGCTGAACTTTGTGGAATGACCATAGTTGATGCGATCTAAAGTCGTTCGCCGGTTCAAAGCTGACACAGCCGTGGCGTATGAGTATTCGCAACCTGGATTGAGCCGGTGCTGCGTTTTTACTGTCGGGTGCCAAGCTGTATCCGCAAGCATTCATGGGCTTCAGGTCGTCACATCCGGCCCCGCGCGCCCGGTTATCGCTTTTAGATCTGAAATCACTTCCGCGCTTTCGATCACCGGGGCCAAAGCCACGGCGGGATCAGCGCCGATCTGCTCCGGATTGTCTTTAAATGCCTCAAGATAAACTCGGATCGTCGCCCCTTCGGTTCCGGTGCCCGACAGGCGATAGACCAGACGTGCGCCGCCTTCGAACAGCACCCGCAAGCCTTGACCTTCGGACCGCGATCCGTCCACTGGATCGTCATAGGCAAACTCGTCCGCAGCCGCCACGACACCGGCCGGGAAACGCTGTCCCGGCAACTCGGCAAACTTGGCCCGAACGCCGTCCATGACGGCATTGGCTTGTTTGGTTTCGACCGCCTCATAATCGTGACGGGTGTAATAGTTCCGACCATAGGTCTGCCAATGGGACTGCAGCAACGACGCCACAGACGTACCGGTGACGGCCAGTATGTTCAGCCACAAAAGCACCGCCCAAAGCCCGTCTTTTTCACGCACATGATCGCTGCCGGTGCCCGCGCTTTCTTCGCCGCAAAGCGTGATCCGGCCGTCATCCAGCAGATTGCCAAAGAATTTCCAGCCCGTCGGTGTCTCGAAGCACGGCACGCCTTTCGCTGCGGCAACCCGGTCCACAGCTTGCGAGGTCGGCATCGAACGGGCCACGCCTGCCAATCCCTTGGCATAGCCCGGCGCCAGATGGGCATTGGCCGCAAGGACCGCCAGTGAATCGGACGGAGTCACATAGATCCCCTTGCCCAAGACCATGTTCCGGTCCCCATCCCCATCCGACGCCGCGGCAAAGTCGGGGGCGCTTGACCCCATAACCAAATCAACCAAGGGCTTGGCCCAAATCGGGTTCGGGTCCGGATGCCCTTTCCCAAAGTCGGGCGATGGTGTGCCATTCAACACAGTTCCGGCGGCCGCGCCCAAACGCCCTTCCAAGATATCTTTCGCGTAAGGCCCCGTGACGGCGTGCATCGCATCAAAGCGCATCTGAAAGCCACCCACGAACAAAGCGCGGATCGCCTCGAAATCAAACAGCTGTTCCATCAGCGCGGCATAGTCAGTGACCGGATCGACAACCTCGACCGCCATCTCGCCCAGCGTTGTTTTCCCAAGTTGCGACAGGTCGACATCCTGCGCTTCAAAGATTTCGTAATGCGTCAAAGTCTGGGTGGCCGCGTACATACGGTTTGTCACATCTTCGGGCGCGGGCCCGCCATTCGGCATGTTGAATTTAATGCCAAAATCCTCGTCTGGTCCGCCCGGGTTATGACTGGCCGAAAGGATGATGCCACCATCGGTCTTGCGCAGGCGGATCAGGTTTGATGCGGCAGGCGTCGATAACAACCCGCCCTGCCCCACGACGATCTTGGCTGCCCCTCCCGCTGCGGCCATCCGCAGTATGACCTGGATGGCTCGGTCATTGAAATACCGACCGTCGCCGCCGACAACAAAGGTCTTTCCCGCGACACCACCGATGCCGATAAAGATGGATTGCACGAAATTCTCAAGGAAATGCGGCCCCATGAAGACCTTTGTCTTCTTGCGCAACCCGGATGTCCCCGGCTTTTGCCCCGGGATTGGTTGGGTCTCGATGGTCATCTTTTGCATCTCGCGCCTCCTTGAATTTGGGTGCGGAATAGATCGTTCTGGTCCGAAGAAAAATGGATCAATGCTATGGGCGGATCAAACCATCATTGTGGCCTCGATCGCCTTCTTCCAGCGGGTGTATTTCTCAGAACGAACGTCATCGCTCATCGCGGGTGAGAAACGGCGTTCCAGCGCCCAGCTTTGCGCAAATCCCTGCGTGTCGGGGTAAACACCCGCCTTCATGCCAGCCAGCCAAGCCGCCCCCAGCGCCGTTGTTTCAAGAACCTGCGGGCGATCCACCGGTGCGCCCAGAATGTCGGCCAAAAACTGCATGGTCCAATCGCTTGCCGTCATACCCCCGTCAACGCGAAGCACCGCATCCCCGCCGCTGGCCCCATCTGCCTGCATCGCTTCCAACAGATCGCGAGTTTGGAAGCCTACGCTTTCCAAGGCGGCACGCGCGAATTCCTCGGGGCCCGAGTTGCGCGACAGACCGAAAATTGCGCCGCGGCAATCCGGGTTCCAATACGGCGCCCCAAGGCCGGTGAAGGCAGGCACGATAACCACGTTCTGTTCCGCATCGGCAGCTTCCGCCAAAGGCTGGGTTTCACCCGCTTCGGCAATGATCCGAAGGCCATCGCGCAGCCATTGCACGACGGCGCCGGCGATAAAGATCGAGCCCTCCAACGCATAGGTGGGCTTGCCGTTCAACTGGTACCCAATCGTAGTCAGCAATCGGTTAGCTGACCGGACAGGGGATGCCCCGGTGTTCAACAAGGCAAAACAGCCTGTGCCATAGGTCGACTTCAGCATGCCAGGCTCAAAACATGCGTTCCCCACGGTCGCCGCCTGCTGGTCGCCTGCAACGCCGAGTATCGAGATTTCGCCGCCAAACACATCAGTCACCCCGAACTCTGCCGCGCAATCCTTTACCTCCGGCAGCATGGACATCGGAATGTCCAGCACCTTGCAGATATCGGACGACCACGCCCCTTTGTGGATATCATAAAGCATGGTTCGAGCCGCATTTGTCGCGTCGGTCACATGCGCGCGCCCACCGGTCAGGCGCCAGATAAGATAGCTGTCCACGGTGCCGAACAGCACATCGCCCGCAGCCGCTCTCTGGCGCGCACCGGGCACTTCATCGAGGATGAACTTCAGCTTGGTCGATGAAAAATAGGGATCGAACAGAAGCCCGGTGATGGCGGTCACGGTGTCCTCGTGATCGGGCTTCATCTTGGCGCAGTATTGTGACGTCCGGCGGTCCTGCCACACAATGGCGTTGTGAAGCGCTTTGCCTGTGGTCTTATCCCAAACAACGGTCGTTTCGCGTTGATTGGTGATCCCGATAGCGGCAATGTCGGATGCGGTTGCGCCGACTTTTTCCATCGCCTCTTTCGCGGTGGCGATCACGGTGCTCCAAAGGTCTTCAGGGTCATGTTCCACCCAACCGCTGGAGGGATAATGCTGGGGAAACTCCTGCTGTGCGACACTGGCAATAGACAAATTCTTGTCAAAAAGGATCGTTCGGCTGGACGTGGTTCCCTGATCAATGGCCATCACATAGGTCATGTCATCCTCCCCTTCTTTGGTCGCGCCCACCTAATCGTGAGACCGCCAGGGACGCAACCACTGGCGGATTTTGGCGACCGCGCTATCCTGTTTGGCAGGAGGTACCGACAATGCTCAGACTGCTCCTCTCTTTGACACTTGTGGCAACCGGGTCGTCCGCATGGGCACAGGACCGCCGGGCAAGTCACTGCTTTGCCATTGCCGAGACGATCCCGGGCGCGGCCTATATTCAGAAAGCGTCCTGGAACACGCAAACAGCTGACGAGTTCACGGTCAGGATCAGTTATATCGACCATTCGATGTACCTGATCCAAAGCCATGGCGGCCTTGATGTCGTGACCGACTATAACGGCTTCATCGGCGCCGTCGGCCTGGTGCCCGACATCGTGACGATGAACAATGCCCATGACACCCATTGGACGGCCTTTCCACACCCCGATATCGAACATGTGCTGCAGGGCTGGCGCACGGGCGGAGTGCCAGCAGATCACTATCTTGATCTGGGCGAGATGCTGATCCGAAATGCCACAACCGATGTGCGCAATCGTTTCGACAATTCGATCGCGTTGGAAGACAACAACTCGATCTTCGTTTTCGAGGTTGCAGGTCTGTGTATCGGTCACCTGGGCCACCTGCACCACGAACCCTCCGACGAAACCTATGCCGCAATCGGGCGGCTTGACGTCGTAATGGCGGCTGTTGATGGCGGAATGACCGTGAACACGGAAACCATGATCCGAATTGTGAACCGGTTCAAAAGCTCGATCGTGTTGCCGATGCACTGGTGGTCTGGTGGTTCGCTTGAGCGGTTCCTGGACGGGGTATCCGAAGACTTTCTGATCGAGCGCCCCGGCACCAGCAGCATGGAACTATCTCTTCGGAACCTGCCCTCGCGCCCAACCGTCATGGTGCTTGAGCCCAGTTTCCTGACCCAACAAGAGGATTGAACACGTTTGCTTTCCTGGCGCATGGCAGTAGACCGGACGCCAAGATGCTTAACCCTGCGGATAACACCTTTGCCGCTCGCCTGACGGACGCCGGCATTGCGGTGCGTGCGGCAACCCCGGCCTATCGGGAAGAACTGCGCGGCCGGTATGTCGGAACCAGCGAACATGTAGCCGTTCCCGCCGACACCGCCCAGATCTCGACCCTGGTCCACCTGTGCAACGAAGCGCGCGTGGGACTTGTTCCTTTCGGAGGTGGAACTGGGCTTGTGGGCGGTCAGATTTCGACCAGCGAGCCACCACCGATTGTCGTCTCTCTTGAACGGCTGACGCGCATCCGCGCGACGTATGTTCTTGAAAACACCATCGTGGCCGAAGCCGGCGTCACATTGGGGACCCTTCAGGGCGCGGCATTCGCGTCAGATCGTTTGTTTCCCCTGTCTTACGCCAGCAAGGACAGCGCGCAGATTGGCAGCGCGCTTGCCGTGAACTCCGGCGGCTTGAACGTGTTGCGCTATGGTACGGCAAGGGACCTGTGCCTTGGGGTCGAGGCTGTTCTGCCCAACGGCGAGATACTTCACGGGCTCAAGCGACTGCGGAAGGACAACACCGGATATGACCTGCGGAACTTATTGATCGGATCCGAGGGCACGTTGGGAATCATAACGGCCGCCGCGCTGAAACTGTCGCCTCTGCCTGCGCACAAGGCAACTGCGTTCATTGCCGTCGCAAGCCCACAAAGCGCGCTTGATCTGCTCAACCTTGTGCAACAACAGGTGCCAGATGGACTGTCCGCCTTCGAGCTGATCTCGGGCCAGTCCTTTGCCTTCCTGCGCGAAACCCATGGCGACATCCGCCTGCCGTTCGAAACTGATCCGGATTGGGCGGCCCTAATCGAGATCGGAACAGGGCCCGGCACCGATCCCGATGCGATCATCGCCGAGGTATATGAACGCGCGAACACTGCCGGACTGGTAGGCGAGGCCCGGCTGAGCCAAAGCGCCCAACAGCGCGATGCGTTCTGGTCCGTCCGCGAAACAATACCGGACGCGAACCGCCGGATCGGCGCGATCGCAAGCCATGACATTGCATTGCCGCTGTCCGAGGTTCCAGCATTTCTTATAACCGCAACCGCCCAGCTAAACCGCCTTTTCCCGATGCGGATCAATGCGTTTGGGCATCTGGGCGACGGGAACCTGCACTACAACATCTTCCCACCCCGCGGCGAAACAAAAGCTGCGTATCAAGATCGCGCAGAGGCGGCAACGCGCCTTATCCACGATCTGGTGATGGAACGGGGCGGGACTTTCAGTGCCGAGCACGGGATTGGGCGCGCCAAAGTGGCCGAGCTTGCGCGCTATGGCGACCCGGCGAAGCTCGCGGCAATGACGGCTATCAAACGCTCGCTGGATCCCAACGGCATCATGAACCCGGGCACAGTTTTGCCAGCGCTATAAGGCACAGGTAACGTTCTACGACAGCGGCTCCAACACACGTTCCAGCTTGTCCCGCATGTGGGCGTGTTGCGATGGCAGTTTCAGCGCCTGACCGAGGTTGGCGGTGTCCTCATCTGTGGCAAAGCCAGGCTCGTTCGTGGCCACTTCGAACAAAACACCACCGGGTGCACGGAAATAGATCGCCCAGAAATAGTCCCGGTCGATCACCGGCGTCACCTGATAGCCCGTGTCCAAAAGCGCCTCGCGCACCTCTAGCTGCCGCGCGCGATTTGCAACAGCGAATGCGACGTGATGCACCGATCCGGCCCCTTGGGTCGCGTCTTCCGCCTCGGGACAGGTCTCGATATCGATGACGTCGGCGCCATTGCCGTTTTGAACGGCAAAACGCATGACATCGCCGTCGCGGTCAACCGCCTCATACCCCATAAAGTTCAGCAGTTCGGTGGTTGCACCCGCGTCGCGCAGGCACATCGTGGCACCGTGGAACCCGCGAATGGCCATCTGATCGCTCACCATACCGGCTGCCCAAGACGCGCGCGTGTCGTCACAGCCGACAAGTGCAAACGCATCTCCGTCCGGTCCATTGAACAGCACACGATCTTCGCCGAACCGTGTGTCCTGGTCCAGCCCCCCGACGTCCAGCATTGCAAGCCGTTCCGTCCACGCAGTCAGGCTGTCTTTGGGGACCGAAAAGAATGTGCGTCCAACTTCGCCCGCACCCGGTCGACCGCGCGCCGCCATGGGAAACGGGAAAGACGTCATGACCGAGCCAGGCGTTCCCAGTTCGTCCCCGTAATACAAGTGGTACACGTCAGGCGCATCGAAGTTCACCGTTTGCTTCACTCGACGCAGTCCAAGAGCGTTGGTGAAGAAAGCGTTGTTCTGCGACGCTGATGAGGCCAGCGACGTGACATGGTGCAGACCTTTGATCTGATCCAACATCTGTCTTCTCCAACTTTCGTTTCTTGCAGGCAGGACATACTCAGTTCTTCAACGCAGAAAACCAAGGCTGTCGCGTAGCATCTGTTCGTTGATGCACATCACGTTACCGTGCCAACCATGGACACGCCTAAGACCTTGACCCGCTTTCAAAACGTGAACGACCGCACCTTAGCAAAGGGTCCAATGTGATGAACTGTTCGAAACTGGTGACAAAGACGTCATCGCAGGGAACCCGCTTGCCGCCGAAGAATAATGCACGTTGACCCAAACCGCGCACCGCCATGTGCAGACCGATGTGGTCGTGCAAGTTGTTTGTTCGTCCGCAGCGCGCACGATACAGGCTTGGCTGTCTGTGGTACGACCGATGTCCGCCTTGAGCCCAAGTTGATTGTGTTTGCGCTCGCAGAATATGAAATTGTAACCAACACAAACTGGAGCCAGATGATGACCGCAGACATTATTCAGCGTTTCTGGGATGCGATGGGACTGAATGACTTCGATGTCGCCGCGACATGGTTACATCCGGACTTCGAGTATTTCATGCCCCAAACAAGTGAATATCTTAAAGGGCGTGAGAAATTCTCCCGATTTAATTCCGCCTATCCTACTGAAGGAAAATGGATTTTTACAGTACAATCGATTGTCGCCAGCGGCGATAATGCCGTATCGGATGTCATTGTTGCGGACGGAACAATGGACGCACGTGCAGTAACGTTTCATACGCTAAAAGAGGGGCTAATCGTTCGGCAAAAAGAATTCTGGCCAGAGAGTTATCCAGCGCCCGAGTGGCGCGCTGGATGGATGAAGGTGTTGAACGAGGCACCATTTTGACGAAGACCTGAAACCGTCGAAGAAGGGCCTTTTGGTCACGCGAGCGGCGCCAATTCAGCGCCGCTGTACGATTTCTGTTCAACTGCGCACATGGCTTCACGCATGACATCGGCTCTGTGCATTGTTAGAAGGCCAGCAAAACAGGAGGCACCGATGGGACAGCTCGTTGAGGGCGTTTGGCACGACGTTTGGTATGACACCAAATCCACTGGCGGCGCGTTCGTCCGGTCGACCGCCAAGTTTCGCAACTGGATTACGCCCGATGGTGAGTTTCCCGCCGAGACCGGCCGCTATCACCTCTATGTCTCCTATGCCTGCCCCTGGGCGCATCGCACGCTTATTTTTCGCCAACTCAAAGAACTGAGCGATCATATCTCCGTCTCAGTCGTGCATCCCGACATGTTGAAAGACGGCTGGACTTTTGCCGACGATTACCCCGGCGCCACGGGCGACACGCTTTATGGTCTGCCCTTTGTGCGCGATATTTACACCAAGGCCGATCCGCAAATCTCAGGCCGGGTAACGGTACCAATCCTGTGGGACAAGACGGCCGAGACCATCGTGTCCAACGAGTCGTCCGAAATCATCCGCATGTTCAACAGTGCCTTCAATGACCTGACAGGCAATACGGATGACTACTGGCCAGAACAGATGAAGGACGCCATCGAACAGGTAAACAGCCGCATCTACGACACGCTCAACAACGGCGTCTATCGCTCGGGCTTCGCGACAACCCAAGACGCCTACACGCAGGCCGTGACCGAGCTGTTCGACACAATGGAGTGGCTGGAGGCACGGCTTGCAGACAACCGCTATCTTATGGGTGACCAAGTGACCGAGGCGGACTGGCGGCTTGTGCCAACGCTGTTTCGGTTCGATCCGGTCTATCACTTGCATTTCAAGTGCAACCGCAAGCGCCTTATAGATTATCCCAACCTTTGGGCCTATGCCCGCGAGCTTTACCAATGGTCGGGTGTGGCCAAGACGGTTAATTTTGACCATATCGTTCGACACTATCACTACAGCCACGAAAGCATAAACCCGCACCGGATTATTCCGATCAATCCGGTTCTGGACTGGTCGGAACCACACGGCCGCGACCGGGGTTAAGGTGCCCTAGGCTGATCCGGTGGTCACTCCGATGTAAGCAGTGCCACCGGCGTATTCGCAGCAATCTCGTAGTCAAGCGGCTGCGTTTCTGCATGCGGTGTCGCGCGCTTGAATTCATAGACCATCTGTCCGCCCTCTTCCTCTGAAGCGACGATCAGGCACTGCGACAAGTGCCGAGCGCCATCAAAGACATCGACCAATCCGCGCAGGTGTGGCGCATCATCAGCGTCGAGCGCAAAGCCCGTGTCCCAGTGACGCAATATCGTAAACGTTTGATCGCCGGTCTTTACACGCATCCGGCTTGCACGGCGCAGCTTTTGCTTGCGAGCAAGCTCTAAGCCGTCACGAACATCCTGTGGCAAGTACTCAGACATTCCTAATCCCCCAACTACCTATAACATGGAGCGATTCGCGAACTGTTCAAACAGTTGTTTCTATTTGTTTATTTTTCGCGAACGCAGCATGAAAAATGCTGCGGATTGTTGCCGCCGCGCCGCGACGTTTCTGGCCCTACCCAGACAGGTCAACTGGCCCTACTGTGTGGGGGGAGCCGACCTTAAATAAACGGTCGCCAAGGGAGATTTGTCTGATGAAAATGACCACCGAAGAAGCGTTCGTCAAAGTTCTGCAAAGGCATGGAATTCGCCATGCATTTGGGATCATTGGATCGGCCATGATGCCGATTTCAGACCTGTTTCCGAAAGCCGGAATCAAGTTCTGGGACTGCGCTCACGAAGGCAGTGCCGGAATGATGTCAGACGGCTACACGCGCGCCACCGGCAAGATGTCGATGATGATTGCGCAGAACGGCCCCGGCATCACCAACTTTGTGACCGCTGTGAAAACAGCCTATTGGAACCACACGCCGCTTCTGCTGGTAACGCCGCAAGCGGCCAACAAGACCATCGGTCAGGGTGGCTTCCAGGAAGTCGAGCAGATGAAACTGTTTGAAGACATGGTGGCATATCAGGAAGAGGTCCGCGACCCGTCGCGCGTGGCCGAAGTTCTGACCCGCGTCATCAGCCAGGCACACCGCCTGTCCGGCCCGGCCCAGCTGAACATACCGCGCGATTTCTGGACCCAGGTGGTCGACATCGAAATCCCGGACCCGATCAACTTCGAGCGCTCGCCCGGCGGCGAAAACTCGGTGGCCGAAGCAGCCAAGATGCTGTCCGAAGCCAAGTTCCCGGTCATTCTGAACGGCGCTGGCGTGGTCTTGGCCGATGGTGGCATTGAAGCTTCGAAAGCACTGGCCGAGCAGCTCGATGCCCCTGTCTGTGTAGGCTATCAGCACAACGACGCGTTCCCTGGCTCGCACCCGCTATTTGCTGGCCCTCTCGGTTACAACGGCTCGAAAGCCGGGATGGAACTGATCGCGAAGGCGGATGTCGTTTTGGCGCTTGGCACACGGCTAAACCCCTTCTCGACCTTGCCCGGCTATGGCATCGATTATTGGCCCGCGGATGCAAAGATCATCCAGGTCGACATCAACCCGGATCGGATCGGTCTGACGAAGAAAGTCACGGTCGGCATCGTGGGCGACGCAGGAAAAGTCGCGCGCGGCATCCTTGCCAATCTGCACGATGGCGCTGGTGACGCAGGCCGCGCGGATCGCAAGAACTTGATCGCTGACACCAAGTCCCGCTGGGCGCAGGAACTCTCGTCCATGAACGAGGAACAAGATGATCCAGGCACAACATGGAACCAACGCGCCCGTGCTGCCAAGCCCGATTGGATGAGCCCCCGCATGGCGTGGCGCGCAATCCAGCAAGCCCTGCCGCGCGATGCAATTATCAGCTCGGACATCGGCAACAATTGCGCCATCGGAAACGCCTACCCCGACTTCGATGAAGGCCGCAAATATCTGGCGCCAGGTCTGTTCGGCCCTTGTGGGTACGGCCTGCCCGCCATTGTGGGCGCGAAAATCGGTCAACCTGACGTGCCCGTCGTAGGCTTTGCAGGCGATGGCGCATTCGGCATCGCGGTCAACGAGCTGACGGCCATCGGTCGTGGCGACTGGCCCCCGATCACCCAGATTGTCTTCCGCAACTATCAATGGGGCGCAGAAAAGCGGAATTCGACACTGTGGTTCGAAGACAACTTCGTGGGGACCGAACTAGACGAGCAGGTCAGCTATGCTGGGATCGCGCGCGCTTGTGGTCTCGAAGGCGTTGTCGCACGAACGCAAGAAGAACTAACTGCGGCGCTGAACCAGGCGATCAAGGATCAGATGGATCATGGCAAGACCACGCTGATCGAAGCCATGATCAACCAAGAACTGGGCGAACCCTTCCGTCGTGACGCCATGAAGAAGCCGGTCGCCGTGGCTGGGATCAGCGCCACCGACATGGCCGCCGAGTAAATCTTGTCGATCATCGAAGACATCGCGGCTGCGTCCAAACGGGTGCAGCCGCATATCGTTTTGTCCGAGGGGGACGACCCCCGGGTGATCGAAGCCGCGATGCGCGCCAAGCAGGATGGTCTTGCGCAAATCAGCATCGTCGGAACGACGGCTGTGGACGATGTACCAAACATCGATCCAGCCCAGGATCCCCGGCGATCCGACTATGCAGCCGCCTATTTTGAACTCAGAAAACACAAGGGATTAACCGAAGCCACTGCTGCCGAAGCAATGACCTCTCCACTGGCCTTTGCCGCCATGATGGTGCGCAACGGCGATGCCGATGGTACCATCGGCGGTGCTGTCGAGACAACAAGCGCGGTGGTCCGGACAGCCCTTCAAATTATCGGCAAAGACCCAGGGGTCGACACAGTCTCCAGCTATTTTTTGATGCTGCTGGACGGCGAACGGCCGATCATCTTTGCGGATTGCGGCCTCGTCATCCAACCGACTGCACCCGAACTCGCCAGCATCGCGATCGCCTCGTCGCAGTCTCTGACGACGATGACCGGTCTTGCACCGAAAGTGGCGATGCTTTCCTTCTCGACAAAAGGCAGCGTTCCGCAAGGCGCACATGAAAGCCTCGGGCGGATTGCCGACGCGATCAAGATCGTGCGGGAGCGCAATCCACAGCTTGCCATCGACGGGGAATTGCAATTCGACGCCGCCATCCTGCCATCGGTCGCTGAACGAAAGGCGCCCGCGTCCCCAGTCGCAGGCCAGGCCAATGTCTTTGTTTTTCCAAGCCTCAGTGCGGGGAACATTGGCTACAAGATTGCCCAGCGCATTGGTGGCGCGACCGCGCTTGGGCCCATCCTACAGGGGCTCGCCAAACCCGCAAATGATCTGTCACGCGGCTGCTCGGTCGAAGACATCTATCAAATGATCGCGATCACCGGCGCCCAAGCCGCACGAAGCTGATCTTCATCTTGTCGAAAATACGCGGTGGGTCCGGGGGCAACGCCCCCCGGCGGATCGACGCGCGCAAGCGCGGCGAGATCAAAGCTTCTCGCGAAACAACACCTGCTGCACGGCACCCGCCAGCATCAGCCACAACGTGGTGACGATCAGACCCGCATGCGCCCAGCTCTGCGGATCAAAGTCCACCCAGGCCGCCCAGATTGCGAAGAATGTCCAGGCAAAGGCCATCGGCAATGTAATACTCCTCCAGCGTTCGGTGCGGAACGGATGCACGAACTTGATCGGCAAAAGCATGGCAGCGGCCAGGATCAAAACGATCGCAAGACTGACCCAAAAATCAGGCTTTATGGCAAACAAGACCAGCACAACCATATTCCAGCACGCCGGAAAGCCCGAGAACGAATAGTCACTGGTCTTCATTCGCGTGTCTGCAAAGTAGATCGCTGACAAGAAGGTGATCGCGATGATCGCCACCCACCCCGTCCACCCCGGCAACAGTCCTGACTGAAACAGGGCGAAGGCAGGTATGATCACATAGGTCAGATAGTCGATAATGGTGTCCAGAACTGTTCCATCCAAGCGGGCGGCGTTGACCGTCACCTGCGTCTTGCGCGCAAGCGGGCCATCAATCCCGTCGACGGCAAAGGCAACCATAAGCCAGACGAACATCATGGCCCAGTCTTCCTGCACGGCTTCCAAAAGGGCCAGCATCGCGAAAACCGCGCCGGTGGCGGTCAGCATATGGACCAGATAGGCCTTCGTCTTGAGTTCCATGACTGTCATCCTGCTCTCGGATGGGCAGTCTCGTAAACCTCCATCAGGCGGGCCGTGTCGACAGCGGTATAGGCTTGCGTTGTGGACAGCGACGCATGACCCAGAAGTTCCTGTATGGACCGAAGATCACCACCGGCATTCAACAGATGGGTCGCAAAGCTGTGCCGCATCGCATGAGGCGTTGCGGTCGCCGGCAACCCAAGCACACTGCGCGCGGATGCCATGGCCTTTTGGACCTGCCGCGGCGACAAAGGCCCACCCCGCACGCCCCGGAAAACCGGTGTGTCATCGCTCTGTTCAAACGGGCACAGCTGCAAATACCGCGCAACGGTATCGCGCGCTGCGGGCAAAACAGGGACAAGGCGTTCCTTTGACCCCTTGCCTACAATCCGCAATGTCTGGCCCAAGGGAATGTCCGATGAGGTCAACGCCAGCGCCTCGGAAATGCGCAAACCACAGCCGTAAAGAAGCGTTAGAACTGCGACGTCCCGCGCTGCCACCCAGTCGCTGTCAGTCTGCGCCTCGACGATATCCAGCATCGACAGTGCGGCATCCTCTGCTAACGGGCGCGGAAGTTTCTTCGAAAATCGCGGCGCGCGGGTCATCAAGACAGCAGATGCGTCAAAGCCGTCGCGTTCGGCCAACCACGTTACAAATGACTTCACGGCAGACAGCGCACGGGCCAAAGACCGCGCTGACAGCCCGGCACCGCGTTCATGCGCCATCCAGGCCCGCATCGTGCGTGTCGTCAGACGCGACAAGGCAGCGTTCCCTTGCTCGCCCCCTTCATAGTCTTGCAGGAAGGTCAAAAACCCCAACACATCCCGCTGATAGGCTTCTATGGTTTTGTCGGCACGCCCGCCGACCGATCCAAGTTCGGCAAGCCAGCGGGCCATTGCGTCAGAGAGTGCCGGAGTAATCACCCCAGCCAGCGGCACATGGTACGCTCGAAAACACCGCCGAGGAAATCCAAAAGATCCGTACCCTGTCCGCTATGAAACTGCATCGGATTGTCGGCGGCGAATGCCAGCATTCCCGGAAGACGACCGTCCCCAAAATCCAGATATAAACAGGCTTCGGACTGCACCCAGTTTGCATTCTGACCATAGACAAGTCGCGCGTTGCCATCGGTTCGGCGCAAGATCACGCGGCTGGGGCTGCGCTCCTGGCTCATGTAATCCGCAACAAAACCGGGCCGCACGACCGTCAGCACACCACCCACCTTTTCCAATGCGGGGTCCGAGGCTTCGTGGCTCTCAAGCACCAACTTGATCTGCCCGACCCGCAGGATGTCCGCCACATCAGTTTCCAGACAGCCGAGGAACCCCTCGAATGTCAGTGGCTCAAGAAAGGCAATAACGGCGCGGTGCACTTGTGTCATGCCCGCCAGGTTTTCATAGGCCGCCGCAATCACGGACCGATGAGTGTCTTCAAGCCTTTGCAAACGTGCCTCGAGACGATCCATGGCGACGCCGCGCAAATCAACGACATTACCGCCGACAGAACGATCGTTTGCGGCAATCAGTGCGCGCATGACGTCCGGATCTTCTAGAATGACGTCGGGCTCTTGAAGGATACGCGTACGGATTTCATCCGCGATGGCGGCCTGCTCACTCATCTTATTGCCTCTGCTTTTTTGGCCGTCTCTGCGGCTTGTTTGGCCGAGTGTCGCAGGTCTGCCCGCCGCGCTCAAGGGTTTGCTTGCGCCCTGAAACAAGGGCGCGGCATCGTTGCAACGACACAGGGCGCGACTTGTTCCTGTCGCCCGCTTCGCCCATATCAATGACAAGCGCAATCAAGGGCGACATGATGGAACTGAATTCCGATTTCTCGAAACGCGTCGTGGTCCATTCTGGGAAAGAACCCTGGCACCCTTCGCCGATGCATGGAGTCGACCGTCGCATGTTGGATCGGATCGGCGACGAAGTCGCGCGCGCCACATCGATCGTGCGATATGCGCCCGGCAGCCATTTTTCGGCACACACCCACACGGGCGGCGAAGAGTTCATCGTGCTGGATGGCGTATTCCAGGATGAACACGGCGATTATCCCAAGGGCACCTATGTCAGAAACCCACCGACAACCAACCACACGCCTGGCGCGGCGGACGGTTGTATTATCTTCGTGAAGCTCTGGCAGTTTGATATGGCGGACCGAACGCAGTTCCGAAAAGACATGCAGGCCGGGCTTGGGCCGGAAACGGACGGCGTCTCAACCGCTTTGCTGCATCAGGACGACTGCGAAGTCGTGACCTATCGGAAGGTTGCCCCAATGACCAAGCTTCACGTCTCTGATGGCGGCGGGATAGAGGTACTTGTTCTCTCAGGTAAGCTAACAGAAGGCGGTGATGTGCTGAATGAGGGCACGTGGCTTCGCCTGCCAAGTGGCGCACCGCTGGTTGCCGAGTCCGGGGCGGACGGGGCAACGGTTTGGATGAAAACGGGGCATCTGCCTTTCGCAAAGGCGCCACAGATCTGAAACGAAAAAACCGCCCAATCGGGGCGGTTCTTCAAATCAAAAGGCCGATAAATCAGCCTTGGCGTGCCTTGAACCGGCGCTGCGTCTTGTTGATCACGTAGACGCGGCCTTTGCGGCGCACCACGCGGCAGTCGCGGTGACGGTTCTTCAGCGAACGAAGCGAGTTGCGGACTTTCATCGACGCTCTCCTTGTCGCGGCGCATCTGGCGCGCCTTGGTTTCAATATACAACGCAAATGCGCTGCGGCTCATGGTGGGCGATACTGGGATCGAACCAGTGACCCCTTCGATGTCAACGAAGTGCTCTACCGCTGAGCTAATCGCCCTATGTTCCAACGAACACGACGCGGGAAGCCCCGCGTCGGTTTGGCGTTCTATAAAGCCTGCTTGAAGGCACATCAAGGGGTTTCAGCAACGTCACAAAATAGCTTATAACAGTGGGACAGTAGGGAGTTTATGCGTGTGACGGCATACAATTTGATCATGCCAGACATAAGGACAACGGCCGTCGTGTTTGCGTCGCCGCATTCGGGCCGAGAGTATCCCTGGAGCTTTGTCCGACGCACGATACTGGACGAACGCACGCTCAGATCTTCGGAAGATGCATTTGTCGACAAGCTTTTCGACGCAGCCCCCCATCATGGGGCGCCTTTGCTAACAGCAATTGCGCCGCGCGCATGGGTGGACGTCAACCGCTCGTCCGAGGAGCTTGACCCAGCCCTGATCGAAGGCGTGAAGCGTACCGCGCACAACCCACGCGTCGCCTCAGGCCTTGGTGTCGTGCCGCGCGTCGTTGCGAACGGTCGCTCGATTTATCGCGGAAAGATCACGCGCAAGGAAGCCGACGCCCGGATCAACGAGTTCTGGAAGCCATGGCATATGGCCTTGAACACTTTGATGGATGACAGCACAGCCCTTTTCGGTGAGGCCATCCTTGTTGATTGCCACTCGATGCCACACGAGGCCATCGAATCAATCACGCACCCAAAAGGCGCGCGGCCCGAGATTGTGCTGGGTGATCGTTTCGGCGCCGCAGCAGGCTCGGATGTCGTTGACAAGATTGAAGCTGCACTGACCTGCGCCGGCCTGCGCGTTGCGCGGAACGCCCCTTTCGCAGGTGCATTCGTGACCCAGAACTACGGACGCCCGGCGCGTAACCGTCATGTTGTGCAGGTCGAGATCGACCGATCGCTTTATATGAACGAACATCAGGTTCGACCGAACAACAATTTCAAGGCGTTCAAGGCACTGATGGATCGCGTTGTTGCGGACGTGACCGGGATTGGTCGCGCAGATGTTCCGATGGCGGCGGAGTAACGCCCGTACTTTCAAACGGACCGGCAAGCAGAAAGGGCCCATAAGGGCCCTTGTCTTTTGCATGTCAGATCAAGTCAGCTGTTTTCAATGCCAAGCGCTACAAAGCGTGGGTCGCCGCCGCGCCGCACCAGAAGGAGGATCGACTTGCGACCGCCTTCCTTCGCCTCTTCGATCCGAGCTTCAAGATCGGCCACGGTCGCCACCTTTTCCTGACCCGCTTCCGTGATCAGGTCACCAGCACGCAAACCTTCTTCATAGGCTTCGCTGTCTTCGGCTACATCGGCCACAACAAGACCCTCAGCATCCTCGGACAGACCAAGCTGTTCGCGGAGTTCGTCCGTGATGTTGCTGATCGTCAACCCCATCATTTCGCTTGTGATCGGCTCGTCGCGGTTTATGGATGCTGGCACCGGCGTTTGCGGATCATCCCGCAGACCAAGCGTGATACGCAGCGTCTCAGTGACGCCTTCGCGGAAGACAAGCACGCGGACCTCTTTGCCTACGGCCGTATTCCCGACCTGGCTGACCAGACCACGCGTGTCGGCGACATCAACACCGTCAAAGGACAGGATCACATCGCCTGCTTCCATGCCTGCTTCGGCGGCGGGGCCTTCTGGCACATCGGTGACAAGTGCGCCCCGCGCCTCTTCCAGACCCAAACCTTCTGCCAGGTCATCCGTGACGTCCTGGATGCGAACACCCAACCAACCACGACGCACCTCGCCATTGTCCTGCAGCTGTTGAATTACGTTCTCGGCGACCCGGCTCGACATGGCAAAACCGATGCCGATGGAACCGCCATTCGGCGACAGGATAGCCGTGTTCACGCCAATCACATCGCCGTTCATATTGAACAGCGGACCGCCGGAGTTGCCGCGGTTGATTGCGGCGTCAGTCTGGATGTAATCGTCATAGCTGCCCGAAAGTGCGCGCCCCCGCGCCGACACGATGCCAGCCGAGACAGAAAAGCCCTGGCCAAGCGGGTTACCCATGGCCATCACCCAGTCGCCCACACGGGACTCTTCGCTGTCGCCCCAAGTGACGAACTTCAACGGCTCGGTCGGTTCAACCTTCAAAAGCGCAAGGTCAGTATTCCGATCCGTGCCAATAAGCTCGGCCTCTAACTCGAAGCCCTCGAAAAACTCGATCAGGATTTCGTCGGCACCTTCGATGACGTGGTTGTTGGTGACAATGTACCCGTCCTCCGAGATGACAAAGCCCGAACCCAAGGCCTGGCTGCGGCGTGGACCCTGTCCGTTGGGACCGTTGCGATCAAGGAAATCGCGAAAGAAATCCTCGAACGGTGAACCCTCGGGGACAACCGGGCCCGGCTGCGCATTCGTGGCTACCGTTGTCGAGGTCGTGATGTTGACCACCGACGGGCTGATGCGTGCGGCAAGATCTGCAAAGCTGTCCGGCCTTGACTGAGCCGCTGCTGCAAGCGTCTGCGCCAACAGCAGAGCGACACCAAGGATTAGGGGCCAAAGCCAATTTGTAACGGGTGCCGTGCGGCGAAGTGCGAGCGAGTTTGAAGTCACGCTTCCCTCCATTTGTGAGTTCATGCGCAGTATGGCGCAAGTTTCCTGCTTCTGTTGTTAAAATAGGCACACATTTGCACAAACCAATACGCAATCTTGCACAATCACTGACGTGTGAAAATACGGGACCACGCGGTTACGGGTATCGCAAGGGCAATCCAAGAAGTTCGTCAAGTTGCCGTCCAATCCATCCGTGTGGGATGAAATGGCCACCAGGATGCAAATCAAGGGACACGCGCCCCGTTTTGCAACTGTCCCAAACTGTGCGGTTCAGCGTCAGGAAATCAACGACTTTCCATGACCCTGTCGCTTCGCCGGTGCCGCATTCGAACTTTTGGCGCCATAGTGCGACCGGGTAAGTCTTGTCGCCACCTGGCCCATAAGGAAACTCAAGGACCTGATCATTCAACCCATAGACTTGCCGCACCTCCCTTGGTGACGATATGCAGCGCTCGGTCTGGTCCAACGTTCCAGCGATTGCCAAAAGAGCCGCAATGTCATCGCCATCTTCGCAGACAAAACGCCATGCCATGTTCGCCCCCCAGGAATAGCCCGAGACGAAAACCTTATCCTCGATCACCGGATAGCGGGCCTTGATGTCGTTCAGAACTGCTCGCGCAAATGCCGTATCCTGCGATCCTGGGCGCCAGAAATCCCAGGTCTTTCGCAAACCGTTCGGTGCCACCAACAAGACATCCCTGCGCCGCGTGGCACCCGAAATCCGCTGATGCTGGACAATCAATGTCCCTTGCCGGGACCAGCCGTGGAAATGCAACAGGACCGGAAGAGGAGTTGCACCATCCCAGCCGTCTGGCTCGCGCACATGGTATGACCGTTCGCCCAAGACGCAGGGTTCTTGCCCGTGGCACCCGCGCTGCCCTTCGGCGCTGGCCATGCCGGACACTATTATAAGTGTGAAGGCGATCATCCATTTCATGACTGGATTGGTACAAGTTACCTTGCGCATGTCACCTAAACTTTGTGTGCATCTAGTCCTGCAGCGCACTACTTATATAGTGTCATTGCTTTTATATCGTCGCTGCCGTACCCAACTTTCCAAACCACGAAAGAAAAGGGCGCCCGAAGGCGCCCTAGTCGATCAGTAGCTAACAGGGAGGTGTTAGCAGCTGTAATACATCTTGAATTCCATCGGG